>NZ_JBFAIP010000021.1:0-105057 GCF_040654775.1 Streptomyces sp. NPDC050636 | reverse complement strand
AGCCCAGCACCGTCGAGGCATGGCTGTTCTCGATCACGTCGTGCTCGGACTCGGCCCGCGAGGGGTAGCCGGACAGACCGCCCTTGGCACGCAGCCCGGTGAAGTCCTGGCGGCCGGTGAGCAGCTTGTGGACGTAGGACTGGTGCCCGGTGTCGAAGAGGACCCGGTCCTGCGGGGAGTGGAAGACCCGGTGCAGGGCGATGGTCAGCTCGACCACACCGAGGTTCGGGCCGAGGTGCCCGCCGGTCTTGGCGACCGCGTCAACGAGGAAGGTACGGATCTCCCCCGCCAGCTGCTCCAGCTGCTCCGGTCCTAGCCGGTCCAGATCGCGCGGTCCCCTGATGCGGGTCAGCAACGCCACCCCTGCCTCCTTGCTGGTCGAGCCTGCCGATCGAGCTTGCCGATCAGATGAGTCTAATGTTCCGTCCGCTGTGGCTGCGGCCGGGCCTTGCGATGTATGTCACTCGGGTGATGAGGCACGATGCCGCCAAACGGAGCCGTTTCCGGACACACACCGGCCCCCACCAGGTCACGCCTGGTGGGGGCCGGTCAGACCGAACGGCGCCGGGCCACGGTTGCACGCGCCCGGCGCGCCGCGGCAGCCGGACCACTACCGGCACCTACGTGCGCCCGGCGCGCCGCCGCAGCCGGACGACTACCGGTACCTACGTGCGCCCGGCGGTCTTCTGCGTCCGCCGCGACACCGAGTCGATCACGACGGCGGCCAGCAGCACCGCGCCGGTGATCATGTACTGGATCTCGCTGGCCATGCCGAGCAGGTTCAGGCCCTGCTGGATGGACTGGATGACCAGCATGCCCAGCAGCGCGGACCAGATCTTGCCGCGGCCGCCGAAGAGGCTGGTGCCGCCGATGACGGCCGCCGCGATGACGTTCATCAGGGTGTTGCCGGAGCCCAGGTTCTTCGTGGCGCCACCGGAGAGGCTGGCGATGAAGAGTCCGCCGAAGGCGGCGAGCATGCCGGAGATCGCGAACACCGTGATGCGGATCTTGTTCACGTTGATGCCGGCCCGGCGGGCCGCCTCGGCGTTGCCGCCGACCGCGAAGATCTGCCGACCGTAGGTGGTGCGGCGCACCACGAAGTCCGCGATGACCAGCACGGCGAGGAAGAGCACCAGGGCGAGCGGCAGACCGCGGGCGCCCGCCGGCTCGTTCAGGACGTAGGCGACGACGAACGCGATCAGTGCGACGACGCCGGTGCGCAGCAGGATCTCGCTGCGCGGCCGGGCGGCCAGCGCAGCGGCCTTGCGGCGCTTGGCGTCCAGCAGCAGCGAGCCCGCGTAGGCGAGGACGGCGATCAGCGCGAGGCCGTATGCGGCGGCCTTGTCCTCGAAGTAGTAGCCGGTGAGGCTCTCCACCACGCTGCCGCTGGGCGTGTTGATGGAGCCTTCCTTGCCCATCATCCAGATCTGGACGCCGCTCCAGCCGAGGAAACCGGCGAGGGTGACGACGAAGGCCGGCACACCGATCTTGGCGAAAAAGAAACCGTGCAGGGCGCCGATGGCGATACCCGCGGTGACGGCGATCAGGACCGCGAGCCAGTCGTTGACGCCGTTGGTGACGCTGAGCACGGCCCAGACCGCCGCACCGACACCCGCGACCGAGCCGACGGACAGATCGATCTCGCCCAGCAGCAGGACGAAGACGATACCGACGGCCATGATGCCGAGGCCGGACGTGTAGACACCGATGTTCGCGAGGCTGTCGGCGGACAGGAAACTGCTGTTCTGGATCTGGAAGACAACCGCGATGACGATCAGGCCGATGATGACCGGCAGGGAGCCCAGCTCACCGCCGCGCACCCGGCGCTTGAAGTCGTTGAGGTAGCCGGCGAAGCCCTCTTCGCGGACCAGCAGCCGGGGGTCGACGGCGGCCGGCTGCGGGGTGTCGGCGGCCTCGGGGGCCTCCTTGATCGCCTCTGCCGGCTGCTTTGTGAGGTCGCTCATGCCCCGGCCTCCTTCTTCACCTGGTCCGTACGCGCCTTGCGGCGGGTCACGGCGTTGTCCGACGCGCCGGTGATGGCGGCGATGATCTCTTCGTGGGAGGTGCCCTCGACGTCGAAGACACCGTTGTTGCGACCCAGCCGCAGCACCGCGACGCGGTCCGCGACGGCCTGCACGTCGGCCATGTTGTGGCTGATGAGGATGACGCCGAGGCCGCGCTCACGCAGCCGCTCGACGAGGTCGAGGACCTGTGCGGTCTGCTCGACGCCGAGGGCGGCGGTGGGCTCGTCGAGGATGACGACCTTCGGATCACCGATCAGCGCGCGGGCGATGGCGACGACCTGCCGCTGGCCACCGGAGAGCGCGGCGACGGGGATCCGGACGCTGGGGATGCGGATGGACAGCGTGTCCAGCAGCTCCTTGGCGCGCTTCTCCATCGCGATCTCGTCCAGGACACCCGCGGTGCGGATCTCGCTGCCGAGGTAGAGGTTGGCGACGACATCGAGGTTGTCGCAGAGCGCGAGGTCCTGGTAGACGGTCGCGACGCCGAGCTCTTGGGCGTCGTGCGGCTTGTCGATGCCGACCTCGTTGCCCTCCCACTCGATGGCACCGTCGTCGACGGGGTGAACGCCGGAAATGGTCTTGACGAGCGTGGACTTGCCGGCGCCGTTGTCGCCTACGAGGGCGACCACCTCACCGGGGTGGATCTCCAGGGTGACGTCCGTGAGTGCTTGGACGGCGCCGAACCGCTTGGAGACTCCGCGCAACGCCAGCACAGGCGTAGCGGACACGTGAATCATCTCCTTCGCCGCCGTCACAACGGCGGGGATGGTGGTGCGAAGAGCAGGGGGCTGTGCGAAGAGCAGGGGGCTGTGCGAGATACGGACCGGTGCCCGCCCCAGGACGGGGGGAGTGACATGGGGCGGGCACCGGACCGGGTTCGCGGGGCCGCGGGCTGTGCCGCGCGGCCCGGCGTGACCGGGGGTGTTACCCGGGGGCCTTACTTGATGCCGGCCGCCTCGCACGCCTTCTTGGCGTCGCCGGCGCAGATCTCGCTCGCCTTGTAGACCTTGTCCTTGAGGATCGTGTCCTTGATGTTGTCCTTGGTCACGATCTCCGCGTCGTACAGCTTGGCGGGGATGCCCTTGACCTCACCGCTGAGGCTGTCGACCTTGGCGGGCGCCAGAGAGCCGATCTTCTCGCCCTTGAGCAGCTTGACCGCGATCTCGGCCGTGGAGTCGGCCTGCGGCTTGATCTGCTTGTAAATGGTGAACGCCTGGTCGCCCTTGAGGATCCGCTGCAGACCCGCGAGCTCGGCGTCCTGACCGCCCACCGGGACTTCGACGCCCTTCTGCTTGAGGGCGGTGATGATGCCGCCGGCCATGCCGTCGTTGCCGGAGTAGACGCCCTGGAAGCCGTCCTTGCCAAGCGAGTCGAGGGCCGCGCTCATCTTCTTGTTGGCCTCGTCCGGCGACCAGTCGGGGATGTCCTGCTCGTACGCGATCTTCTTGACCTGCTTGTCGAGGACGCTGTGGGCGCCCTTCTTGAAGAACGGCATGTTCGGGTCGGTCGGCGAACCGTTGATCATGACGACATTGCTGTCCTTGGCCTCGTCGCCGAGCGCCTTGACCAGCGCCTCGCCCTGGAGGCGGCCGATCTTCTCGTTGTCGTAGGAGACGTAGGCGGAGATGTCACCCTCGGCCAGCCGGTCGTACGCGACGACCTTGACGCCCTTCTTGGCGGCCTGGTTCACCCAGGACTTGGTCGCCTTGTAGTCGACGGCGTCCAGAATGATCACCTTCACGCCCTGGGTGATCAGCGCGTCGAACTGCTTCTTCTGCTGCTCGGTGTCCTGCGAGGCGTTGTTGTACTGCACCTTGCAGTCGCTGCACAGCGCCTTGATCTTCGCCTCGATCAGCGGCCGGTCGAAGGTCTCGTAGCGCGTGGTCTTGTTCTCCGGCAGCAGGAGACCAATGGTCTTGTTGTCGCCACCGCCACCCTTGGCGCCGTCACCGGCCTTCCCGCAAGCGGCCACGGAGAGGGCCATCGAAACGGCGGCGGTACCTATAACGACGCGACGCGTCCAAACGTTCATTGGGGTTGCCTCCCTGACGAGGCCGCGTCGTTGCGGCCGAGGTGGGGGAAGTCAACTCGGCCGCCAGCCGACCGTCAAGAAGTAAATCCTTAACGAGATGGCAACGGTGCCATGCGTTAGCTGTATGAACTCAACGCGTTCACGCTATGGCGGGTGCGTCCACGGCCTGTACGCCGTCGAGAAGGGTCGAATCGCCCATCTCGCTCAGCACCAGCGCGAGCGCTCCCAGCACCTCGGCCCGGCCCCCGAGCGTGCCCGGGACGATCCCCAACTGCCGTGCCGCACTGGGGATCGCGTACCGCGACACCGACTCGCGGATCGGCGCCAGCACCAGCTCACCGGCCTCGGCGAGATCGCCGCCGAGCACCACCCTGCTCGGATTGAGCAGATTGCACAGATTGGCCACACCACTGCCGATATGACGGCCTACGTCCGCAATGACCCGTCGGCAGCCCGGATCGCCCTCGCGGGCCAGCTGCACCACCCGCGGCATGGTCAGATCGGGGCCGTGGCTCGGCTGCAGCAGCGGAAGCACGTACCGGGCGGCGGTGAAGGTCTCCAGGCAGCCGCGGTTGCCGCAGCGGCACACCGGACCCGCCTCGTCCAGGGTGATGTGCCCGATCTCGCCCGCCGTACCGCCCGGCCCTCGGTAGATCTGCCCGCTGATCACCAGTCCCGCGCCGACACCGCTCGCGACCTTGATGTACGCGAGGTCGGAGGCCCCCCGGCCGCCGCCCCACACCAGCTCGCCCAGCGCGCCGAGGTTGGCGTCGTTGTCGACGTAGACGGGCACCCCGAGGCGCTCGGACAGCTCCTGGCCGGGGTTGGTGCCGGACCAGCCCGGCAGGATCGCCGTCGACCCGAGGGTGCCGGATTCGACGTCGATGGGACCCGGTACACCGAGGCCGACGCCGACGATTTTGCCCGGACTGATTCCGGTCGCCGCAATCAGCCTGCTGACCAGCCGCTCCGCCCGGTCGAAGCCCTCCGCCGCGGACGCGTCCACATCGATCGGCTCGGCCTCTTCCGCCAGCACCTGGTGCGCCAGGTTGCCGACCGCCACCCGCAGATGGGAGTGGCCGAAGTCGACACCGACGACGATGCCCGCGTCGCCGGAGAGCGAGACGCTGCGCGCCCGGCGGCCGCCGGCGGAGGTGGGCGTCACCTCGACGGTTCCGCCGTCCTTCAACTCACGAACGATGTTGGAGACGGTGGCCGCGGACAGCCCCGTGCTCCGGGCGATCTCCGCCTGCGTGAGTGAGCCCGCCATACGCACCGCGCGCACGACCCGCTCCAGATTGGCCCGGTGCAGCGAGGACTGCGACCCCGGAGTCTCCATCGACTCATCCACTCCCGCCTGGGGCGGCCGGCACGACGACCGGTCGCCGGGCCGGGCCACAGCAGCGGGGCCCGGCTTGTCTCCAACATGTGAATCTAAGCTGAGCCGCCCGGGCAGCCTCCCGTCAAGCCCTTTCGGCAGGCAAGAGAGAAGGGGAACAGGTCCATGGGCGGTTTGCCTGATTGATCACGTTGGGTAGCGGGCCGACGCCGGTCCGCGACCTGGCTGCCGCTGCGCGCGGGGCCTTACGTGCAGGGCGCGCTATATGCCGGATATGTAGGGCTCTGTGTGCCGGCCGCTATTTGAGAGCGCCGGCCGTCAGACCGGCCACCACCTGCCGCTGGAAGATGATGTACGCCGCGAGCACCGGCAGCATCGCGATCGTCAACCCCGCGAACAGACCCGACCAGTCCCCCTTGTACCCCTGGCTCACCGCCAGTGCCACCAGGCCCTGGGTCAGCATCTTCTTGTCCGGGTCACCGACGTTGAGCACCGTCGGCAGCAGATATTGGTTCCACTGCCCGAGGAAGTTGAAGATGCCGACGCTGATCAGGCCGGGCTTGGCCATCGGCAGCATCACCTGGAAGAAGGTGCGGGTGTGCGAGGCGCCGTCGATGAGCGCCGCCTCGGCCACCGATGTCGGCAGCGTTTTGAAGAATCCGCTCAGGAAGAAGACCGTGAACGGCAGCGAGTAGGCGATATAGACCAGGATCAGGCCGTGGTAGGTGTCCAGCAGCGCCATGTTCTTCATGACGAAGAACAGCGGGACCAGCGCCAGGATGACCGGGAAGCCCATCCCGCCGACGAACAGGAAGTACAGAAAGCGGTTGCCCGGGAAGTCGAAACGGGCCAGCACATACGCCGCCATCGCCCCCAGCAGCATGGTGCCGATAAGTGAACCACCCACCACGATGAGCGAGTTGAGAAAGTACTGGCCCATGTTCGCCTTGTCCCAGGCGCGCGACCAGTTGTCGAAATGCAGGACCGAAGGCAGTCCCCAGGGGGAGCCGAAGATCTCGGTGTCGTCCTTGAAGGAGCTGACCACCGCCCATAGCAGCGGCATGGTGACCAACAGGCCCCAGATCACCAGGACTCCGTGCGAGAAGACGTTGAGGACCCTGCCCTCGCTGCCCCCGTCCCCCTTCTCCTTCGCTCCGCCCCCCTTCTCCTTTGCTCCGCCCCCCTTCTCCTTTGCCACGTCCGACTTCGTGACGCCCGGGAGGTCCGCGGGGTCCGTGTGCGCACTCATCAGAACTCCAGTCGCTCGCGCCGTCCCAGCCGCATCACGATGGCCGAGAAAATGAGGGTCACAATCAGCAGGGAAACGCCGATGGAGGTCGCGTAACCGGCCTGACCGTCACGGAAGGTCTTCTGGTAGACGTACAGCGGAAGGACCTCGGTCGAATAGTCGGGGCCGCCCGGACCGACACTCATGATCTGCACGAACGCGAAGGCCGAAACGTCCAGGGCGAGGATGCCCATATAGATCCAGCCGGTCTGCACGGTGTCCCACAGCAGCGGCAGGGTGATCCGGAAGAACGTGTTGAAGCGGTTCGCGCCGTCCAGCAGCGCGGCCTCGTAGAAGTCCTTCGGAATGGAGCTCATACCGGCCGAGAAGAGCACGACGTAGAAGCCGACGTTGGCCCACACCATCGCGGCCATGACGCACCACAGCGCAAGCTGCGGATCACCCAGCCAGTCCGGCTGTACATTGTCGAGCCCGATCGCCTGGAAGAACGCGTTGAGCGCACCGCTCTCCGGGTTGTAGGCGAACTGGAAGAGCAGCGCGACGATCGGGACCGACAGCACCTGCGGGAAGAAGTAGAGAATCTTGTACGTGCCCGAGCCTCGCACGCCGCCGATGACCGCCTTCTTCCGGCGGCGGCCACCGACATTGAGCATGAAGGCGAAGAAGAGCCCGAGCGAGAGCGTCACCACTGGCAGCAGAAGCAGCAGCGTCACACTGTTGCCCACCGCGGCCCAGAAGACATCGTCCTTGAAGAGGCGTGCGTAATTGTCGAAGCCGACCACCTTCATGTCCGGACTGAGTCCGGTCCAGTCCGTGAAGGAGTAGTAAATGGCCTGCACGAACGGCGAGATCACGAAGATCGCATAAATCGCCAGCGGGAGCACCAAGAATCCCGCGATGAAACGGTACTTACCGTGCTGCATGACTACCGATCCCGTTCTCTCCCTGCGGACCCGCCGCTGGTGACGCGCCCCCGGCCGACTCCCCCGACCGACGCCGGGGGACCCCAGGAGGTCCCCCCCCCGAACTCATCGGTCAGCGCTTGTACTTCTTGACACTGGAGTCGTCGCGGGTGTCGTCCGCATACTTCTGGATCTTGTTGATGGCCTCGTCGGGCGTCAGCCGGCCGGCCATCATCTCGCCCAGCGCGCCGACGCCGATCCGCTCCTTCTGCAGCGCCACGTACCAGTCCTGCAACCGCGGATTGACGATGTTCGAGCCGGCCTTCTGCAGCACCGTCTGCGCCGAGGCCAGGCCTGGCGGCAGCGTGATTCCCTCGGTTCCGCCGTTGAGCGAGGTGAGCGAGGAGACCTGCTTGATGAAGTTCTGCGAGGACTTCTTGCTGAGCATGATGCGCAGCAGCTCCATGCCGCCCTCGGCGTTCCTCGCCTTTCTCGGGACGATGAACGGTTCGCCACCGGAGGCCCAGACAGTGCCGTACGGCATTTTGTCGGCGGAGGAGATACTGGACGGCGCACCGACCGCGAGGCCGAACTTCGGGTTCTTGGCGATCTGCTGGGCGGATTCGTTCTCCACCCATGAGCCGTTGGGGATGAACAGCGCCTTGCCCTCGGCCCATGCCTTCTGCGACTGGAGGTGGTCGAGGCCGGGCGAGCCCTTGAGGACATAGCCCTTCTTGTACAGCTCGTAGTACGCGTCGAATGCCGTCTTGACCGCCGGGTCCTTCCAGGCGTTCGGCTCCAGGTTGTCGATGTTCCGCAGGACCTCCGCACCACCGATCTTGGCGATGAGCGGGTAGAGGCTGAAGGGGAGGTAGTACGGGTACTTGCCCGGGTACGTCCAGCCCGCGATGCCCTTCTTCTTGGCCTTGGCACACAGGGCGAGCATGTCGTCCCAGGTCTCCGGGTATTCCGCGTCCAGCTTTTCCAGATTTCCCTTGGAGTACCAGACGCCGTAGACCGTGTACGCGTAGTACAGGATCCAGGTTTCCTTGCCGCCGAACTGCCCCATCTCGACGACGCCGGGGCGCAGCGTGTCCCGCACCTTCTTCTTCGGGTCATCGATCGAAGGGGCGTCGAGAAGGGCGGTGAGGTCGGTGAGCTGGTCCTTGGCCACGAGGGTGCCGAAGTCCATCTGTTCCGCACCGGAGTTGTCGACGAGGTCCGGGGGGTTTCCGCCGTTGAAGCGCGGCTGCAGCGTCGACTGGATCTTCTGGGTGGAGGAGAGTTTGATCTTACCGTCGGCCTTGGGGAAGGCCTTGATGTACTCCGCCTGTGCGTCCTTCGCGTACTTGTCACCGAATCCGCCGTCGAAGATGACGACGTCGAGGCCGGCGGACTCATTGACCGCGAGCGGGTTCTTGGCCGACTTCTTGCCTTTTTCGACCTTCTCGCCATCGCTGCTGCCACTACCGGCGCACGCCGACAGCGCACTCATGGCCGGAACGGCGACGATCCCCATGGCCGCGGCCCGCTTGACCAGATCGCGACGGTTGAATTCCGAGGTGGATCCCATGCTCAAGTCCTCGCCTTCTCCAGGACTCAGGCGGTGTACCGGAGCCACCCCGGCACCGCAGGTCAGATGAAGCTGAGTTGTACGGGATGTGCACCGGGCGCGCTAGAGAAATGCGGGGAAATCATCCAATCCCCGCGCTTCCCCCCGGATCCACGGCCATGTTCACACAGCCGGTCGGACGCCGACAGGTATAGTCCACTTCCAGCCGACTGGGCAAGATCGAATGCATGGTTGGCTGTCACTTTTTCCTAGTTGAGACCTCCCCGGCATGCGGCGGATCCACCCATGGTTCACCCGTCGGATCGTCCTGGCGTACCCCGGCTCGCGAATCACGGCGGCACCCTTGACACCAAACTCCCCACGCACCTTACTTATCTCTGCGTTATCCAACTGACAACGATGTCAATCTCGTTGAGAGGGCTCGCGTGCGGCTCAGACACCGGCACAGTCCACTGCGGGGGATCGCCCGCCCCGCCGCCCTCGCGGCGGCCGCTCTGCTCGTCATCACCGTGCCCGGCCCGGCCCAGGCCGCGCCGCCCCAACTTCCGCAGGGGGCAACGGAGTTCAGCTCCTCCTTCGAGTCCGGAGATCCCCGGCCGGACTGGACCGACACCGCCGAGACCGGGCCGGACGGGGAACCGCGGACCTCCGGGGTCGCCCCGGAGACCGCCCCCGGTGCCCCCGGTATGACCAGCCGGACCGACACCGGCCCCACCGACTCCCCCACCGCCAAGGCGAACGCCGGCTTCTCCGGCGGGCACGCCCTGCGCTACGGCGGCACCCACACCGCCGACGGCCGCGGCTACGCGTACAACAAGATCTTCGACGTCGATACGACCGTCACCGCGACCACTTCCCTCTCCTACAAACTCTTCCCGGAGATGGCGAAAACCGATCCGTCCTACCCCGCGACCCATGCCGCCGTCGATCTGGCCTTCACCGACGGCACCTACCTCAGCGATCTCCGCGCCGTCGACCAGCACGGCGTGCCGCTGACGCCGCAGGGCCAGGCCGCCTCCAAGACGCTCTACGCCAACCAGTGGAACAACCGGGAGTCGCGGATCGGCGCGGTCGCGGCCGGCAAGACCATCGACCGGATCCTGATCGCCTACGACGCGCCGGCGGCCCCGAAGGCCGCACCGTCGTTCCGTGGCTGGGTCGATGACATCACCATCCGCCCCAAGGCCCCGGACCGGCCGCTGGCGCATCTCTCCGACTACGCGGTGACCAACCGCGGCACCCTCTCCAGCGGCAGCTTCTCGCGCGGCAACACCTTCCCCGCCACCGCAGTCCCCAACGGCTTCAACTTCTGGACGCCGGTGACCAACGCGGGCTCGTCCGACTGGCTCTACGAGTACGCGCGGAAGAACAACGCCGACAACCTGCCCACCCTCCAGGCCTTCAGCGCAAGCCATGAGCCGAGCCCCTGGATGGGTGACCGGCAGACCTTCCAGGTCATGCCGTCTGCCGCGGCCGGCACCCCGAACGCCTCCCGCACCGCCCGCGCGCTGCCCTTCCACCACGCCAACGAGACCGCGAAACCGCACTACTACGGCGTCACCTTCGACAACGGCCTCAAGACAGAGATCACGCCGACCGATCACGCCGCGATGATGCGCTTCACCTTCCCCGGCGACGACGCGAGCCTGATCTTCGACAACGTCAACAACAAGGGCGGGCTGAGCCTGGACACCGAGCGCGGGATCGTCACCGGCTTCTCCGATGTCAAAAGCGGTCTGTCGGTGGGCGCCACCCGCCTCTTCGTCTACGGCGTCTTCGACGCGCCGGTCACCAGCGGCGGAAAGCTGGACGGCGGCGGAGGCAAGGACGTCACCGGCTATCTGCGGTTCAAGCCGGGCGCCGACCGTACGGTGACCATGCGGATCGCCACTTCGCTCATCGGCGTCGACCAGGCGAAGGCGAACCTGTCCCGCGAGATCCCGGACGGCGCGCCCTTCGCGGGCATCCAGGACCGGGCGCAGTCGCAGTGGGACGACATCCTGGGCCGCATCGAGGTCGAGGGCGCCGGCCGCGACCAGCTCACCACGCTCTACTCCAACCTCTACCGCCTCTACCTCTACCCCAACTCCGGGTCGGAGCAGGTCGGTTCACGCACCCGCTACGCCAGTCCGTTCTCCCCGCAGGCAGGCCGGGACACCCCCACTCACACCGGCTCGAAGATCGTCGACGGTGCGGTGTTCGTCAACAACGGATTCTGGGACACCTACCGGACCACATGGCCCGCCTACTCCCTCCTCACCCCGAAGCGGGCCGGGAAAATGGTCGACGGTTTCGTCCAGCAGTACAAGGACGGCGGCTGGATCTCCCGCTGGTCCTCCCCCGGCTATGCGGACCTGATGACCGGTACGAGTTCCGATGTGGCCTTCGCCGATTCCTACGCCAAGGGGGTGAAATTCGACGCCGAATCCGCCTATGCGGCAGCCCTCAAGAACGCCACCGTGGCCCCGCCGGATCCCGGCGTCGGCCGGAAGGGCATGACCACCTCGCCGTTCCTCGGCTATACGAGCACCGATACCCGCGAGGGCGCGTCCTGGGCGCTGGAGGGCTACCTCAACGACTTCGGTATCTCCCGTATGGGCAACGCCCTCTACGAGAAAACCCACAAACCCCGCTACAAAGAAGAATCCGAGTATTTCCTGGGCCGCGCCCAGAACTACGTCAAACTCTTCGACGACCGGGTCGGCTTCTTCCAGGGCAAGGACGAGAAGGGCGACTGGCGACTGCCGGCCGATGAGTTCGACCCCCGGGTCTGGGGTCATGACTACACCGAGACCAACGCCTGGAGCTTCGCCTTCACCGCACCGCAGGACACCCGGGGGCTGGCCAACCTCTACGGCGGGCGGGCCGCCCTGGCCAAGAAGCTGGATGCGTACTTCGCCACCCCGGAGACCGCGTCCAAGGAATTCGCCGGCTCCTACGGCGATGTCATCCACGAAATGACCGAGGCCCGCGACACCCGAATGGGGATGTACGGCCACAGCAACCAGCCCTCGCACCACATCGCCTACACCTACAACGCCGCCGGGCAGCCGTACAAGACCCAGGAAAAGGTCCGCGAAGCGCTGAGCCGCCTCTATCTCGGCAGTGAGATCGGCCAGGGTTATCCGGGCGACGAGGACAACGGCGAGATGTCCGCTTGGTACATCTTCAGCTCACTCGGCTTCTATCCGCTGGTGATGGGCCAGGGTGAATACGCGGTGGGATCCCCACTGTTCACCAAGGCCACCGTCCACCTGGAGAACGGCCACGACCTCGTCATCAAGGCCCCCCGCAACAACGCCGAGAACATCTACGTCCAAGGTCTCCGGTTCAACGGAAAGCCCTGGAATTCCACCGCCCTCCCGCACGCTCTCCTCGCCCGCGGCGGCACCCTCGAATTCACCATGGGCGCCGAGCCCTCCGCCTGGGGCACCGGAAAGGACGCCGCCCCGTCCTCCATCACCCGGAACGACAAGGTCCCCACCCCGCCCGGCGATGTGACCGTCCCCGGTAGCGGCCCGCTCCACGACAACACCTCCGCCACCTCGGCGGCGCTCACCGGAGCCCCGATCGACCTGGGCGGGTCCGCCCGGGTCACGTCGTACACCCTCACCTCGGCGGACCGCACCACCGCACCCACCGGCTGGCGGCTGGAGGGCTCCGCCGACGGCGAGAAGTGGACAGCCCTCGACCACCGATCGGGCGAGTCCTTCACCTGGAACCACCAGACCAGGGTCTTCAGCGTCGGCCGGCCCGGCAGCTACCGGCACTACCGCCTGGTACCGACCGGTACGGCCACACTCGCCGAAGTCGAACTCCTCGGGACCTCACACCGCAGTTGACGTGTGAGGCCTGTACCACCGCCCCGGCCGCGGTGGCCGACGGCATGCGGAAGGGCCGCACCCCCCAGGGGGTGCGGCCCTTCTGCCGTACTGGCCCGCCTACCCGCTTACTTGCGGATCAGGCTGCGCAGCACGTACTGCATGATGCCGCCGTTGCGGTAGTAGTCCGCCTCGCCGGGGGTGTCGATACGGACCTTGGCGTCGAACTCGACCTCTGCCCCAGCGGCAGAAACAGCCTTGACCTTGACCGTCTCGGGGATGCCGCCGTCGTTCAGGTCGGTGATGCCGGTGAAGGAGAAGGTCTCCTCGCCGGTCAGGCCCAGGGACAGGGCCGAGGCGCCCTCGGGGAACTGGAGCGGGAGCACGCCCATGCCGATCAGGTTCGAGCGGTGGATGCGCTCGTAGGACTCGGCGATGACGGCCTTGACGCCGAGCAGCGCGGTGCCCTTGGCGGCCCAGTCGCGGGACGAGCCGGAGCCGTACTCCTTGCCGGCCAGGATGACCAGCGGGATGCCGGCGGCCTGGTAGTTCTGCGACGCGTCGTAGATGAACGACACCGGGCCGTCCTCGACGGTGAAGTCGCGGGTGAAGCCGCCCTCGGTGCCCGGCGCGATCTGGTTGCGCAGGCGGATGTTGGCGAAGGTGCCGCGGATCATGACCTCGTGGTTGCCACGGCGGGAGCCGTAGGAGTTGAAGTCGCGACGCTCGACGCCGTGCTCGGTGAGGTACTTGCCGGCCGGGGTGTCGGCCTTGATCGCACCGGCCGGGGAGATGTGGTCGGTGGTGACCGAGTCGCCCAGCTTGGCCAGCACCCGGGCGCCGGCGATGTCGGAGACCGGGGTGGTCTCCATCGTCATGCCCTCGAAGTAAGGGGGCTTGCGGACGTAGGTGGACTCGGCGTCCCACTCGAAGGTGTTGCCGGTCGGGATCGGCAGCGCCTGCCACTGGGCGTCACCCGCGAAGACGTCCTGGTAGGACTTGTTGAACATGTCCTCGCCGATGGCGTTGGCCACGACGTCGTTGACCTCGGCCTCGGAGGGCCAGATGTCCTTGAGGAAGACCGGGTTGCCCTCGGTGTCGTTGCCGATGGCCTCGGTGGTGATGTCCACCTTCATGGAGCCGGCGATGGCGTACGCGACGACCAGCGGCGGGGACGCCAGGTAGTTCATCTTGACGTCGGGGTTGATCCGGCCCTCGAAGTTACGGTTGCCGGAGAGCACCGAGGTGACGGCCAGGTCGGCCTCGTTGATGGCCTTGGAGACCTCGTCGTCCAGCGGGCCGGAGTTGCCGATGCAGGTGGTGCAGCCGTAGCCGACCAGGTTGAAGCCCAGCTTGTCCAGGTAGGGGGTCAGGCCGGCCTTGTCGAAGTAGTCGGTGACGACCTTCGAGCCCGGGGCCAGGGTGGTCTTGACCCACGGCTTGCGGGTCAGGCCCTTCTCGACCGCCTTCTTGGCCACCAGCGCGGCGGCGACCATGACGTACGGGTTCGAGGTGTTGGTGCAGGAGGTGATCGCGGCGACGGTCACGGCGCCGTGGTCGATCTCGTAGACCGTGCCGTCGGGGGTGACGACCTGGGTCGGCTTGGTCGGCGCGCCGTTGTGGTCGCGGGCCGGGGCGTCCGAGGCCGGGAAGGACTCCTTGCCCGTCTCCTCGTCGTCGCCGACGTAGTTGCGGACGTCCTGCGCGAACTGCTGCGCGGCCTGGGCCAGGACGATGCGGTCCTGCGGGCGCTTCGGACCGGCGATCGACGGGACGACCGTGGCGAGGTCCAGCTCCAGCTTCTCGGAGAAGTCAGGCTCGGCGGCCGGGTCGAGCCAGAGGCCCTGCTCCTTGGCGTACGCCTCGACCAGCGCGACCTGCTGCTCGGAGCGCCCGGTCAGCTTGAGGTACTTCAGCGTCTCGTCGTCGATCGGGAAGATGGCAGCCGTGGAGCCGAACTCCGGCGACATGTTGCCGATGGTGGCGCGGTTGGCCAGCGAGGTGGCGGCGACGCCCTCGCCGTAGAACTCGACGAACTTGCCGACGACGCCGTGCTTGCGCAGCATCTCGGTGATGGTGAGGACGAGGTCGGTGGCGGTGGTGCCCGGCTTCAGCTCACCGGTCAGCTTGAAGCCGACCACGCGCGGGATCAGCATGGAGACCGGCTGGCCGAGCATCGCGGCCTCGGCCTCGATGCCGCCGACGCCCCAGCCCAGGACGCCCAGGCCGTTGACCATGGTGGTGTGTGAGTCGGTGCCGACGAGGGTGTCGGGGTACGCCTGGCCGTTGCGGACCATGACCGTCCGCGCCAGGTGCTCGATGTTCACCTGGTGGACGATGCCGGTGCCCGGGGGGACGACCTTGAACTCGTCGAACGCGGTCTGGCCCCAGCGCAGGAACTGGTAGCGCTCCTTGTTGCGGCCGTACTCCAGCTCGACGTTCTGCGCGAAGGAGTCCTTCGTACCGAACTTGTCGGCGATGACGGAGTGGTCGATGACCAGCTCGGCCGGGGCGAGCGGGTTGATCTTCGCCGGGTCGCCGCCGAGCTCCTTGACGGCCTCACGCATGGTGGCCAGGTCCACGACACAGGGCACGCCGGTGAAGTCCTGCATGATCACGCGGGCCGGCGTGAACTGGATCTCCTGGCTGGGCTGGGCCTGGGAGTCCCAGCTGCCGAGCGCCCGGATGTGGTCGGCGGTGATGTTCGCGCCGTCCTCGGTGCGGAGCAGGTTCTCCAGCAGCACCTTCAGGCTGTACGGAAGACGGGCGGAGCCCTCGACCTTGTCCAGCTTGAAGATCTCGTACGACTCGTCGCCCACCTGCAGCGTGCTGCGGGCGTCGAAGCTGTTCGCCGACACGACAGTCTCCTTCATGCATGAATTCGCGCGTACCACCGCATCCTGCCGTCACAGGTCCTTGCCGATCCGCTAAGGTATGCCTAAGTTAGGTACGCCTTACTGGCGCGGCAGCGGTACGCTTCTCGGCAGATATCTCGATGTCGAGATAACTCTAGTACATCGCTGCGGCGGGGTCATGCCCTGGCCCGGTGTCCTGAGTCTCATGTCCGGTCATTGTCACCGAAGACTGCTGACCCGTAGGTTCTTGCGGATGACCAGTAGGTTCTTACGAAAGCACCGCTACGAAATCCAACTCGGCGTCTACGCAACCCAAGAAGACGTGCGGAAGCTCGCCGAACGATGCGTACAACTTCTGGACGGCCGACCGTGGCCGTACCGTCTGAGCGTCGCCGGTCAGGACCAGACGACCGAGCCGGGCGGCATGCCGCTGACCGAGTTCTATGACGAGCTCCCGGAGCAGTGGCGGATCGAGCACCCCGGCGCCGACCCCGGCTCGCGGGAGATCCATGAGATCCGGGTGGGTCTGCCGGTCTCACGGCAGCAGATGGACCGGCTTCGCGAAGAGCTCGCCCGCGTCGCCTGCCCCGACCCGGAACACCGTTCCCCTTGCCCCATCCCCTGGTCCACCGGCTACACCGAGACCGGGGATGCGGACGACGGGGACGCGGGCGATGGGGATGAGGGCAATGGGGGTGAGGACAACGGGGACGGGGGCCGCTACCTGGAACAGCGGTACGGGCAGCTGCGGCGATGAAAAAATGCGCCCTGTCGTCACATCGGCCGGGTTTCGTTCGTCATGGCTGTGACGAACCGCGACGGAGGTAAGTGACCGATGGACACAGTGAACGAACGGGAATGGCTGGCGGAGCGGTTCGAGGAGAACCGCCCGCACCTCCGGGCGGTGGCCTACCGGATGCTGGGATCGCTCAGCGAGGCGGACGACGCCGTCCAGGAAGCCTGGCTACGGCTCAGCCGCTCCGGCACCGACGGCGTCGAGAACCTCGGCGGCTGGCTGACCACCATCGTCGGGCGGGTCTGCCTCGACCTGCTGCGCTCGCGCAAGTCGCGGCGCGAGGAGCCGCTGGACGCGCATGTGCCCGAGCCGATCGTGAGCCGCGCGGACGGCATCGATCCCGAGCAGGAAGTGCTGCTGGCCGACTCGGTCGGTCTCGCGCTGCTCGTGGTGCTCGAAACGCTGGCCCCCGCGGAGCGGCTCGCGTTTGTGCTGCACGACATGTTCGCGGTGCCCTTCGACGAGATCGCGCCCATCGTGGAGCGCACCCCGGCCGCGGCACGCCAGCTCGCCAGCCGCGCGCGCCGCCGGGTCCAGGGAACGGCCCCGGTCCCCGACTCCGATCTCACCCGCCAGCGGCAGGTGGTCGACGCCTTCCTCGCCGCCTCGCGCGACGGCGACTTCGAGGGACTGCTCGCGGTCCTCGACCCGGACGTCGTACTGCGCGCCGACGGCGGTCCGGTGGCTCCGGGCCTGTCGAAGGTGATCCACGGTGCGCGGGCCGTGATCGAGCAGGCCCTCATGTTCTCCCGCTTCGCCCACTTCTCCCGGCCGGCGCTGGTGAACGGGGCCGCGGGAGTCGTCACGGCGCAGGACGGCAAGCCGTTCTCGGTCCTGGGCTTCACGGTCACCCACGGCAAGATCGTCGAGATCAACATCCTTGCCGACCCGGCACGGCTGTGTCAGGTCGACCTGACGATCCTGGACGACTGACGGGCGGAGGGGCGGAGGGGCGGACGGGAAGACCGGCGCAGGGGCGGACCGGTGGACGGAAGGACCGGCGGACGGGGGGACCGGGTCAGCAGCTGGGGACCGAGCCGCCCTTCGCCAGTGCGCGCAGTGCCTGGACCGCGCTCTTGAGGGTGGTGACGGGTATCAGCCGCAGTCCGTCGGGGGCGGACTGCGCATTCGAGCACTCCGCCTTCGGTACGAGGAAGACGCTCGCGCCGTCCCGCTTGGCCGCCTGCGTCTTCAGCGCCACCCCGCCGACGGCGCCCACCGTCCCGTCGGCGTCGATGGTGCCGGTACCGGCGATCTTGCGGCCGCCGGTGAGATCGCCGCCGCTGCCGTCGCCGGCCAGCTTGTCGACGATGCCGAGCGAGAAGAGCAGCCCGGCGCTCGGCCCGCCCACGTCGCTGAGCTTCAGCTTCACCCGCACCCGGTCCGGGTCCTTCTTCAGATACCCGAGCGCGGCCGCCGTCGCGGCGTCCTGCGACGCCGTCATGTCCGCGCGGTTGTGCTTCGCGATCTCCGCGTCGGACATCCCGGACGGAAAGACCGCGTCCTTCGGCATCACCGCGCGGTCCGTACGGAACCAGCCGTCGATCACGTCGCCCAGGCGGATCTCGGCGCGCGGCGCGGTCGCCACGATCGCCGTCATCCGCAGCTGACCGGTGGTCTCGCGCACCGGGGCGCCGCTGATCGAGATGACCTCGGCGCCGCCGTGCACACCCAGCACATTCGTGGTCTGGCCGGGCCGCGCGACGGAGTAGGGCAGCGGCGCGAGCCCCCCGACGGCCAGCAGTGCCGCGAGCGGTACGGCGCCGAGGGCGAGGGCGCGGGGGCGGGAGAGGACTCCGTCACGGGAGGGGCGAGTGATCACGCTGTCAATCTAACGGCCGTGCGCGCAGCGCTCGCAGGCCCGTCCCGCCCGGAAACCACAGGCGGCCCGTGTCCCCCGGCGGCGACAATGAACGCGTGCTGATCATGGAACCCGTACTGGAGACATCCGACACCTCCGGCTTCGCGCCATGGCCCGTAGCGGATCTCCCCGCGTACGACATGCTCGCCCTGTCCGGCGAGCTGTCGTCGCTGGAGGTGGGCACCGCGATGGCCGCCCTCGTCGGCGATCAAGCGGGCACGGACGACGCCGGGTCGGCCGCCGCACTGATCAGCCGTCTGCTCGACGAGGAATGCGTCATCTTGCAGGGCGGCGTGCGCGTCCATGACCCCGACGGCGGCGTCACGGTGCAGCCGGGCTGCTGCTTCGGGCTGGAGAGCTGGCGGGACTGGCTGGATTTCACGCGCGGTGAGACACCGTGGCTCGGCCATGCACCCGAGCCGTACGCCGAGCATCACGGCCCTGTCGTCCGTCTCTGGCCCGAGCGGGAGCAGGCACACACCCGCCCGATCGAAATCCGTACGGCCGAACTGCCGGATCTCCTCAAGGGCGTGCAGGACGGACTGCGGGGTTTTCTCCGGCTGGTCGAGCGGTGGGCGGACCAGTACGCCCCCTCGCTGGCCGCCGCCCTGACCGCCAGGCTCGATGAAGACCTCGGGATCGGCGGGCCGTTGGAGGGAGAGCGGAGCTGAGGGTCACAGGGGGCGGGCCCGGGGCGGCCGCCGCCCGGCCTCAGCGTCCCGCCAGCCCCGTCCGTACCACCCGCACGATCTCGTCGTCGGAGAGTCCCAGCTTGCGGGCCTCGGCGATCAGCCGTTCGGCGGCTTCGCCGAGGCGGGCACGGCCGGGGGACGCGGCGCCGGTGACCACCGCGCCGCGCCCGCGACGGAGTTCGATCAGCCCCTCCTCCTTGAGGCGCTGGTAGCCGCGCAGCACGGTGTGCACGTTCACGCCCAGTGACGTGGCGAGTTCGCGGGCGGCGGGCAGCCGCTCCCCGGCGTGTACCGAGCCGTCGGCGATGGCGCCGCGCACTGAGGCCGCGATCTGGTCCCCGAGCGGGAGGGCGGAGCCGGGGTCGACGCGGAAGAGCACCTCAGCCTCCTTGTTGTGGCTGCGATTTCTGCGGTGAACTGCTGGGTGAATTCTCCTGTACGCCCTGCTGGGCACGCACGCGGTCGAGGTAGGCGTTGAACAGCGCGGCACCAGTCGCCGCGTCATCGACCGTCACCACGAACTCCCGGCCGCTGGTCAGCCGCAGCACCAGCCCCTCGCCGGAGCGGAGCACAAGGCCGGTGCGATCGGGGCAGACGCGGTATCCCCAGCCACCGAATTCGGCGGCTGTCGCGACCTCCCGGCTGACGGCCTCCGCCACCCGGTCGAACGGAATGCGCCGGAAACGGTACGTCAGCAGCGTCGACTCAAGCCCCAGACCGCGCCGGTCCACGGTCACCCGTACGGAGGCGACAGCGATGATCATCAGCGCGCCGACCAGCAGGCCCGCGCCGGTGAACCAGCCGTCGACGAAGCCGAGGACCAGCCCGGCGCCCAGCAGCAGCACCCCCAGGAGGGACAGCAGCGGTGAGCTCACGGTGTGCGACCAGCGGGCCGACTCGCCGTCGGCGAGGGCGAGCCGGGGCGCGCCGCCGGACGATGCGGCCGCTGTGCGGGCGTCCGGCCCGGCGATGAGCCAGCCCAGCGCGCCGGCGAGTACGGCCGCACCGAGCGCAACCGCCACCAGCCACATCGGGAGCCGGACGGCGTCCGCGTCCTCGGCGTGCGCGTTGCCGAGCAGCGTCAGGCAGACGGGCAGGCCGAGCATGGCGGCGGAGCCCCATCCAGCGCTGATCACCCAGCGTGTCACCGGGGCGGTGCGACGGAGCTGGGCGAGCACCCCGCTGCCCACGGCGAGCAGGAGGAGCACGAGGAGACTCGCCGTCACAAAGCCCCGGACGGACGAATAGCCGTTGGGTCGTCCGTCGGCACCGAAGTGGGTGGCGAGCGGATCGGGCAGCCGGCCGGACACCTGGGTGAGCACGCCGGCAATGGCGACGATCACGACGAGGAACGGCACCACGGCGGTCCAGGGCCGTAAGGGACTCGCCGAGGCAGAACGAAACACCGGCCGGTCTTCACGACCTCCCCGATCTCCCCGACCTTCGCGATCTTCGTGACCTTCATGATCTTCCATGACACCTCCAGTTGTTCGCATATTAGTAGAACAACCAGGAAAACTCGACACGCTGGGCGTTGCGCATCCATCTCATATCTGAGATACCGTCGCTCTATGGCAGACGACTACCTGGTACGCATCGGCAGGCTCATCCGGGACGCACGACAGCACCGGGGCTGGACACAGACCCAGCTCGCGGAGGCGCTCGGCACCAGTCAAAGTGCGGTGAACCGCATCGAGCGCGGGAATCAGAACATCAGCCTTGAGATGATCGCCCGCATCGGAGAGGCTCTCGACAGCGAAATCATCTCGCTCGGCTATGCCGGCCCGATGCATCTGCGGGTGGTCGGCGGCCGCCGGCTGTCCGGCAGCATCGACGTGAAGACGAGCAAGAACGCCTGCGTCGCGCTGCTTTGCGCCACGCTCCTCAACGCGGGCCGCACAACTCTGCGCCGGGTGGCCCGTATTGAGGAGGTCTACCGGATCCTCGAAGTGCTCAACAGCATCGGCGTCCGCACCCGGTGGATCAACGACGGCAATGACCTTGAGATCGTCACGCCGGCCGAGCTGAACCTCGACACGATGGACACCGAGGCGGCCCGCCGCACGCGCAGCGTCATCATGTTCCTCGGCCCGCTGCTGCACCGGATGGATCACTTCAAGCTGCCGTACGCGGGCGGTTGCGACCTCGGCACCCGGACCGTGACCCCGCATATGACGGCGCTGCGCCACTTCGGTCTGGAGATCACCGCGACCGACGGCACGTACATCGCCGAGGTCGACCGCAGCGTCGCCCCCAAGCGCGCGATCGTGCTGACCGAGCGCGGCGACACCGTCACCGAGAACGCCCTGCTGGCCGCCGCCCGGCACGACGGCGTCACGGTCATCCGCAACGCCTCCTCCAACTACATGGTCCAGGATCTCTGCTTCTTCCTGGAGGAGTTGGGCGTCAGGGTCGAGGGCGTCGGCACGACCACGCTCACCGTCCACGGCGTCGCGCACATCGACCGCGATGTGGACTACGCGCCGTCCGAGGACCCGGTCGAGGCAATGAGCCTGCTGGCAGCTGCGGTTGTCACCGAGTCGGAGCTGACGATCCGTCGTGTCCCGGTGGAATTCCTGGAGATCGAGCTGGCGGTCCTGGACGAGATGGGCCTGGACCACGAGCGCAGCCCGGAGTACGCCGCCGACAACGGCCGCACCCGGCTGATCGACCTGACGGTCCGCCCCTCCAAGCTCCAGGCCCCCCTGGACAAGATCCACCCGATGCCCTTCCCGGGCCTCAACATCGACAACGTCCCCTTCTTCGCGGCCATCGCGGCCAGCGCCCAGGGCCAGACCCTCATCCACGACTGGGTCTACGACAACCGCGCGATCTACCTGACGGATCTCAACCGGCTGGGCGCCCAGGTCAAGCTGCTCGACCCGCACCGGGTGCTGGTCGACGGCCCGACCCGCTGGCGCTCCTCGGAAATGATGTGCCCCCCGGCACTACGGCCGGCCGTCGTCGTGCTGCTCGCCATGATGGCCGCCGAGGGCACGTCCGTCCTGCGCAACGTCTATGTCATCAACCGGGGTTACGAGGATCTGGCGGAGCGGCTCAACTCGATCGGCGCGCAGATCGAGATCTTCCGGGACATCTGACCGCGTGATACCGCCGCACCCTGCCTGACCTGCATTGATGCGGTTCAGGAGAGGGTGCGGCGGCACTCGTGGGACTTCTCTGGGGCCCGCAAGTCGTTTAGCGCAGCCGGGCCGTCGACCTGCAGACCGTCGGCGTGCAGGGTGGGGCCGGCCGCGTTGTACAGGTCGCCTCGGTGAGACTGAGCCCGCCGATGCGCGCGAGGCGAGCAGCCGCCCCAGGGAGGCGACGGCGGTGGCCGTTGCGCTGAGCGGAAGCGGGCGGCGTTGGTGCGGCCCGATGCCCGGAGCATCTCCAGGAGGCCCGGGGCGGTACGCAGGCGTCCACCCGGTCCTTTCGGCCAGACGGTGCAGCACCCGTTCGGCGAGCACCAGTTACTCCCGCTCCGCCTGAACCTCCCCAATCCGCTTGCCCAGTTCCTCGGCGAGCGCGTCCAGCTCGCTCCGGCGAGCCGTGCTCCGTTCCCACTCGGGCATCCCCGCTCCCTCCTCGCAATCCGGTGGCATACCGGCACGGCGACGGAGCGTAGGCGGGCCTCCGCGGCAGGCGCAGCCGACCCGGGAACCACCAAGCCGCCGCACACCAACCCACCTGAGCTGCGGTTCCCGTAGAAACATACGAACTACGGATCTCTCAGGCTGCTCAAGTTTCATGTTTTCAACGCCTGGCTGAAACAAGCCTGTTGGAGATCTACTCCTCGGACATGCCGAACCAACGAACTGGAAAAGCCTTGTCCGAGAAGCTGCCTGGCCGTCAGATCGAGATCTCCTGGCCCGACCTCGGCATCACGGTCACCGCCGAGCTTGACGACCGCAACCCGGCACTCGCCGACGCCCTGTGGGAGTCCCTGCCCTACCAGAGCCTCCAGGGACACGCCCTCATCGCGGGCGAACACCTCTACCACGTAGCGCCGATACCCACTCTGCTGCACACCCCCCACGACACCCGTATCCCCGACCGGCGCGAGGCCCCCAACGGCACCGTGTTCTGCTCCGGCTTGCAGCACCTGGGCATCAAGTACGGCACCCTGACCGAGCCGATGCCCGCCACCCCCGTCGGCCAGATTCGTGAGGCGGACATGCCCGCCCTGCTGGAAGCCGGGGCCGCGATCTGGGACGCCGTCTACTCCACAAAGAAGCAGATCCTCGCCGAAGTCCGCCGTGCAGGCGAGCCGGGCGGCCACCGCATCCCGATGCTCCACGCCGCCAACACGGACGCCAGCCGTCTGATCGCCGACATCTTCGCCGAGACCGAGAAGATCTGGCTCGCACCCCCGGCCGAGCTGGAAGGCCTCCACCAGGGCATCATCCCCTCCCAGGCAGGCAACTTCGGGACCGTCCTGCCCACCCTGCTGTTCGTCAACGGCGAGACCCGGCCCCTGGGTTACGCGGCCTACGGCGGACTCGTCCGCGCCGCCGTCCAGGACATGCCCATGGACTCCCTCGTCCACATGACCCGCCTCCTGGTCGGTGTCCCCGCCGAGTTCCTGGGCTACTGCGGCCTGGAGAAGCTGTGGGCGTTCACCCAGCGCTTCCTCGACGTCCTCGACCGCCTCGACCGTGACGACTTCTACGCCGTCACCAGCCAGATAGCCCTCTACATCAACTGCCTCGGCGGCTGGAACCTCCAGCTGTACCCGTGGGAGACCGGAGACCACCTGCGCCAGCAGAGCGCCTAGGAAGGCGCGTAGCCATGCCCGGAGCGGAGTCCGGCGAGGAGACGACGACACCGGCACTCATCCCCGCCGCCTGAACCCCACACCACAGGAGAAGGAAGACCTTGAGCGCCCTGCCTGCCCACGCTGACGCCGTCGTCATCGGCGGGGGAGTGATCGGAACCTCCGCCGCCTACCACCTCGCCGAAGCCGGCGTGAACACCGTGCTGCTGGAACGCGGAGGCCTCGGCGGCGGGGCGTCCGCGCACACGGCGGGCATGGTCCGCACCTACTTCCCCGGCGACCCCCGCACCGGGCAAATGGCCGTGCGCAGCCTGACCGCCTATCACGACTTCGCCCGCCACACCGGGGTCCCCCTCGGCCTGAAGCGACTCGGGTTCATGGCGCTGTTCACCGACGAACAGCAGATCGCCGAGTTCGAGGCCAACCATCAAGCCCAGCAGGCCGCCGGCGTCCGGGTCGACCTGATCAGTGCCCGCGAAGCGGCCGAGCTCAACCCGCTGATCAACGAGCGCGCCGTCCTGGCCGCCGCCTGGTCTCCTGAGGCATACCACGTAGACGGCCTCGACATCGTCCGCGGCTACGCCGCCGCCGCCCGCAATCACGGCGCCCGCCTGTTCACCCACACACCCGTCGTACGCATCGACGACGACAACACCATCCACACCCCGCAGGGCAGCATCAAGGCGGACAGCATTGTGTGCACGGCCGGGCCCTGGTCCGGCGAGGTGGCATCCATGGCATCGGTCGACCTGCCGATGACACCCCACGCGATCGAGATGCTGTTCACCGACATCCCGCCCTCCCCGCACCGCGAGATGCCCATGACGATGCACGCCACATCCGGCCTGCGGATCCGCTCATGGAAGGACCGCATCCTCCTCGCCATGGGCGTACCCAAGGCCGGCGAAGCACGCGAGGCCTGGCTCGGCCGCATCGCCGGCCATCTCGGCACCCTGTTCCCCGCCTTGGACGGTATCGGCCTGCATCGCGCGTGGAGCGGCGACTTCGACGCCAGCCCCAACAACACCGCCTTCATCGGCGAACACCCCACCCGCCGCTTCCTGTACGCGGCCGGATTCACCGGCGCGGGCCTGTGCCAGGCACCCGCGGCCGGGGAAAAGCTCCGCGACCTGCTGATCGTCAAGTAGCCCCAGAACAGGCAAGCAGCTCCAGAACAGGAAAGAAAGCCGTGATTGTTCTCGGATGTAATGGTTTCAGTCGGGTGTCGGAGTTCTTCTCCGAACGCCTCGGTGCGACCGGCATCAACAAGCATTACCTCTTGGGCCACGACGCCGCCGCCGCCCTCCTGGTGGACGGCCGCCTGGTCGCCGCGGTGGAGGAAGAACGCCTCAACCGGGAGAAGAAGACCACCGACTTCCCCACGAACGCGATCGACTGGTGCCTGAAGGAAGCCGGGATCACGTTCGATGACGTCGACCTGTTCGCCTTCCCCTGGAACTGGTCTCCCCAGGTTCTGGACGAGATCCAGGACGGCATCCGCACCTCGCCGCTGGCGCAGGACGCGAAGACCCGCCTCATGGACGACATGGCCGACTTGTTCGACCAGGTCGTCAGCCACGAAGCGATGCTCGCGGACTTCGAAGCCCGCACCGGACACCGTCCCGACCCGGCCAAGGTCCGCTTCATTCCTCACCACCTGGCCCACGCCACGACCGGCTACTACCTCGCCGGCATGAAGGACTCGGCGTTCCTCGTCAGCGACGGCCGCGCCGAACGCTTCTCGACCTTGACGGGTGAGATCCGCGACGGCCGGATCACCGTCTTCGACGACACCGTCACCGGCGCCCAGTACTCCATCGGCACCCTGTTCTCCTCCATCACCCGCTTCCTCGGCTTCGTCCCCAACAACGACGAGTACAAGGTGATGGGCCTGGCCGGCTACACCGCCCCACCGACTCCGAACCCGTTCATCGAGCACCTTCTGACGCTGCACGACGACGGCCGCTACACCTTCACCAAGCCCCTTCAGACCGACAACCTCCACAGTCACGACGCCCTGTTCGAGGAGTACTTCGGCCCCTTCGAGGACACCCTCGAATACAAGGCCCGCGTCGCCGCCGCCGCGCAGCAGATGCTGAACGTCGCCACCGCCCACCAGGTCAGCCACCTGGAGAAGCGGACGGATCTCGACCGGCTGCTGTTCGAGGGTGGCGTCGCCCTGAACTGCCTCAACAACACCCCGCTGTTCGAGGGCTCCCGCTTCGAGGACATGCAGGTCAGCTTTGGCGCCTCGGACACCGGCATCACCATCGGGGCCGCGGCCCATGCCTGGCTCAACGACCCCGGCACCGAGCCCGCGGACATCCGCGCCGCCTCCGCACCCGTCACGCCCTATCTGGGCCCGGCCTACGACGAGTCCGCGATCGAGGAGGCCCTCGAAGGCTTCACCGGCCGTGTCGTCGCCTCACGCCTGGACGACGACGAGGTCGTCGAGCAGGTGGCGAAGCTGCTGACGGAGAAGGTCGTCATCGGCTACTTCGAAGGCCGCGTCGAGCACGGGCCGCGTGCGCTGGGGCATCGCAGCATCATCGCCAACCCCGGCTTCGACGACATCAAGGACATCATCAACACCCGGGTCAAGCACCGCGAGCCCTTCCGCCCGTTCGCTCCCCTCGTCCTCGAAGAGCAGGCGCCGAAGATCTTCGACATGGGGCGCAAGACCAGTTCGCCGTACATGACGTTCGTCTTCCCCGTCCGCGACGAGTACAAGGACCGCATCCCCGGCGCCGTACACGTGGACGGCACCTCCCGCATCCAGACCCTGACGGACGAGGGAACCCCGCGACTCACGGCGCTGCTGCGGAAGTTCATCGAACTCACCGACACGCCCTGCCTGATCAACACGTCGTTCAACGTCGCCGGCGAACCCATCGTCTGCACGCCCACCGACGCCCTGAACTGCTTCATGGGCACCGAGATCGACTATCTGATCCTCGGCAACCACCTCGTCGCCAAGAGCGACAACTAACCAGAAGAACTACCAGAAAGAGCACCCCGTGCCGATCCAGCGCAAGCACACCATGTACCACTCCACCATCCTCGACGCCGACCCGGACACCGTGTGGGCGACCATCCGCGACGCCATGCAGATCCTGGAGATCGTGTCCCCCGGCGACCTGGACGTCCACCGGGACGTCAGCTGGGTTGAGGGCGGCTCGGTCGAAACGGTCCCGGCGCGCTACGACTTCAGGCTCACGCTCAGCGGCAAGGTCGTCCAGCAGGAGATCGCCGCCCGCGACGAGATCAACAAGACCCAGTCCTACCGGGCCGTCGCGCCCACCAGCGGAGTCGCCAGCTACGAGGCCACCATCCGCGTATTTCCCATCACCAACGACCCGGCCCGCAGCTTCTTCGACTGGTCGCGCACCCTGGAGATCGCCGAGGACGCCGACCTGAACGTGGTCGAGGGCATCATCGACATCATGGAGAAGCAGACCGACGCCGTACGGGACCACTTCGCGACGACCTCGAAGTGAGTGACGTGACGACGACGCTCGTACTGCTGCGGCACGGCGAAACCCTGCTCACCCCGCAACGGCGGCTCTCCGGCAGCGGAGGATCCAACCCGGGACTCTCACCGGTTGGACGCCGCCAAGCCCAGGCGGCAGCAGACGCCCTCGCCCACCGCGGCGACATCGAGGCGGTCGTCACCTCACCGATGCGGCGCTGCCAGGAGACCGCTCATTCCGCGGCCGCGCGCCTCGGCCTAAGCGTCCGGGTCGACCGGGACCTGCGGGAAGCGGACTTCGGCGCCTGGGAGGGCCTGACCTTCACCGAAGTCCGCGAACGCTACCCGGACGACCTGAGCGCATGGTTCGCCTCGCCCGAGATTCCCCCCTCGGGCACAGGCGAGACCATGCAACAGGTCACCCGCCGGGTCACCGCCGTACGAGACGGCCTCATGGCCCAGTACGCAGGCGCGACGGTTCTGGTCGTCTCTCACGTCGGACCACTCAGAACCCTGATCCGCCTCGCCCTCCAGGCCCCACCGCACAGCTTGTTCCGCATGGAAGTCGCAGCAGCCTCCCTGTCGACGGTGACGTACGACGAGGACGGCACCGCCACGGTGCAAGCCCTCAACGACACCCACCACTTGAACTGAACTGCACGCCGAGGGGCCCGGCACACGTCACGTGTGCCGGGCAACGCCCAGCACTCGCGGCGAACGCCCTGGCACCACGGGTGCTTCGAGTAGTTCCAGCAGCTTGCTGTGGCCGGCGGACAGCCGGAGCTGTCGGCAAAGACGTTCACCGGCCCGGCAGCCGCCGAGCTCGACGGCAACCGCGTGCAGCCACTGCTTCGAGCCGATGCTGGAGCGTTGATAGCGTTCGCTCAGCCCGCTGACCTGCTCGACGAAGGTCTTCCTCCTGCAGGAGGACCGGTCACAGAAGAAGCGCCGCACTCGGAGCCTAACCGTCTTGATCACCACAGACTACGAGGCCCTGGTCAGGGGCGGCCGTAGGCCATCGCGGGGGCGACGCGCGAAGAGCCCCTTGACCGGCCGTGGCGCTCCCGCACCCTCCGGCGGCCGGGTGGACCCGCTTCTGTGACTGAGCGCTCTGGTCGGCCCGACTGGTCAACCAGAGCGCCCAAAGGAAGTGCCGACCCGCGCGGTCGCCGGAGGCGGGGTACCGGCCCGGCGTCCGGTCAGCGGGTGGCGAGGAGTTCGAGCGTGTCGATCACGCGGTTCGAGAAGCCCCACTCGTTGTCGTACCACGCGGCCACCTTGACGTGGCGGCCGTCGACGCGGGTGAGGGCCGAGTCGAAGACCGACGAGGCGGGATTGCCCGTGATGTCGGACGACACGAGCGGGTCGTCCGAGTACTCGAGGATGCCGGCGAGCGGCCCCTCCGCTGCGGCGCGGTACGCCGCCAGCACGTCGTCGCGCGTCACGTCACGGGCGACGGTCGTGTTGAGTTCGACGATCGAGCCCACCGGCACCGGTACGCGGATCGAGTCGCCCGACAGCTTGCCGTCGAGGTTCGGCAGCACCAGGCCGATCGCCTTGGCGGCGCCGGTCGTGGTCGGCACGATGTTGACGCCGGCGGCTCGGGCGCGACGGGCGTCGCGGTGCGGACCGTCCTGCAGGTTCTGCTCCTGCGTGTAGGCGTGCACCGTCGTCATGAACCCGTGCTCGATACCGGCGAGTTCGTCGAGGACCGCGGCCAGCGGCGCGAGCGCGTTGGTGGTGCAGGAGGCGTTCGAGACGATCGAGTGCACGGCCGGGTCGTAGGCGTCGGTGTTGACCCCGAACGCGAGCGTGACGTCGGCGCCGTCCGACGGCGCGCTGACGAGTACCTTCCTCGCGCCCGCGTCGAGATGGGCCCGGGCGGCGTTGGCCGAGGTGAAGCGGCCGGTGGCTTCCAGGACGATGTCGACGCCGAGTTCGGCCCACGGCAGCTGCGCCGGTTCGCGCTCGGCCGGCACCGTGATCCGACGGCCGTCGACGACGAGGGCGTCCCCGTCGACGGTCACCGGGCGCCCGAGCCGGCCGGCCGTGCTGTCGTAGGCGAGCAGCCGGGCCAGAGTGGCGGGCTCCGTCAGGTCGTTGACGGCGACGATCTCGAGGACGCTGTCGCGCTCCAGCAGTGCGCGCAGCACATTGCGTCCGATACGGCCGAATCCGTTGATGGCGATGCGAGTCATGAGTGATGTCCCTTCCCTTCCACACCAGACTCGCCCGCGGCCGGCGCCGCTGACAGTGGCGGGATCGCCATGGTTCAAAAGGATCCCGCCACGCGGTGCCGGGCAGGTTACTCGCCCCGGGTGAAGGTGCGCCGGTACTCGCTCGGTGTGGTGCCGAGGATGCGCTGGAAGTGCAGGCGCAGGTTCGCGCCGGTGCCGAGCCCGATGTCGGCGGCGATCTGTTCGACGCCGCGCTGCGAGCGCTCGAGCAGTTCGCGGGCCAGGTCGATGCGGGCGCGCATCACCCACTGCATCGGCGTGTAGCCGGTCTCCTCGACGAAGCGCCGGGAGAACGTGCGCGGCGAGACCCCCGCCTGCCGCGCCAGTATGTCGAGGGTGAGGGGCTCGCCGAGCCGGTGCAGCGCCCACTCGCGGGTGGCGGCGAACCGCTCGCCGCGCGGCTCGGGGACGCTGCGCGGCACGTACTGGGCCTGGCCGCCGCTGCGGTAGGGGGCCGCAACCAGACGCCGGGCCGCATGGTTGGACGCGGCCACTCCGAGGTCGCCGCGCAGGATGTGCAGGCACAGGTCGATGCCGGAGGCGGCGCCGGCCGAGGTGAGCACGCTGCCCTCGTCGACGAACAGCACGTTCTCGTCGACCTGGACGAGCGGATGCCTGGCCACGAGTGCCCGCATGTAGTGCCAGTGCGTTGTGGCGCGCCTGCCGTCGAGCAGGCCCGTGGCGGCGAGCGCGAACGCGCCCGTCGAGATGGCGGCGAGCCGCGCGCCCCGGTCGTGGGCGGCGACCAGTGCGTCGACGACGGCCTGCGGCGGGTCGTCGCGGTCCGGGAACCGGTAGCCGGGGACGAAGACGATGTCGGCCCACGCAAGCGCGTCGAGGCCGTGGGCGACGTGGTACGCGAGGCCATCGCCGCCGGTCACGAGACCTGGTGTCGCCCCGCACACCCGCACCTCGTACGGCATGCTCGCGCGGGTCGTGAAAACCTGCGCGGGAATTCCGACATCGAGCGGCTTCGCACCCTCAAGCACAAGGACGGCGACGCGATGCAGGCGGGAGGCTGGCACAGGAAGAGGTTACGTGGGGCGTGACGTCGATACGCCCACTGCGCGGACCGGGCAGACGACACACAGGCGGGGCTGTCTTGGGTGCGGGTGCGGTGGAGGAAGTCGCGGACTGCCGGCTCCCGGCGCCACGGGGCGAGGTCGTCGTTGAACTCTCGGAGTAGTCCCTGACCCAGGAGGACTGGACCCGGGCGAGGATGTCGACCGAGCGGCTGCCCAGCTCCAGGCCGTGGTCAAGGTCGCAGAGCGGCGCCGGTTGGGTGGTCAACGAGAGGGGTAGTACGCGAAACGATCACATCCCCGTCGTCATCGAAGGAGTTCTACACATGCCGATTCCCCAGTTAACCGACACCAAAAGAGAGGAGCGTTCCGAGGGCTTCTACAAGGACGAGGCGGGAGCGATCGTCTACGTCAGGCTGGTGGAATACCCGGACGGCCGCGTTGAGGAGTTCCATCAGGCGGCGCCGGACGGTACGACGTATGACGAGGCATCGGGAACGCTGACGGTTCCAGGGGAAGACGGCGAGACCGGGACCATCGAGTTCGGTCCCCCGAGCGGCAGTTGAGCATGCGGCACCGGCCAACCCAGCTGACCGGGGAGGCCGACAGCAGGCCGTACTCACCAACCGGGCTGGCCAACCACGTCTTCACCAGCGTCACCGGCCGCAAAGCCGACGAGATACAGGGCACGACCTGGTGGGGTGTGGGAGTCCCCCTGGGGCTCTTTCTGGGACTTCCGGCTGCATCAAAGGGCATGAACGTGAAACAACCGTAAGGATGTTTGCGCAGGTCACCGCCGCACAAGAGGCCGTCGCGGCAGGTCACGGGGCTGCCTGGTCCCTTCCGGGAAATCTGACCAGCGGATGCCGCCGCACTCCATCCGACCAGCGAGCATGCGGGCCAGGAGGGGGTGCGGCGGCACTCGTGGAACGTCTCTGGGAATGTGCGCCGGAACAGAGCGGCTCCCGGACCGGCGGGGTTCTCCCGCGCGGGGCAGGAAGTGCGCAGCGAGGCCGCCCGGAAGTCGGCCCGCGCGTGCGGATCGTGGGCGTCGACGACGAGCTTCCACTGCGCGGGAGTTGAGGTGATCTCATGTGCACGGGAGTTGAGGTGATCTCATCTGGTTCACGCGGACATGAGCGGCACCTTTTAGCTGATGGCGTCGAGCAGCAGTTTCGCGGCCACCGTGGTGCCGTCGGTGCGGATCGTGCCGGCCACGGCGGTTGCTCGTGCGCGGGTCTCGGGGGTCAGGGCCGTCTTGAGCGCGGCTGACAGGGACTCGACGCTCGGGGTCGGACCGTCGTGTGCTGCGCCGATGCCCAGGTCGGCCACCCGGTCGGCCCAGTACGGCTGGTCACCTCCCTGGGGTACGACCACCTGAGGCGCGCCGGCCCGGGTGGCGGTCGTTGTGGTGCCCGCGGCGCCGTGGTGTACGACGGCGGCCGCCCGGCGGAACAGTGCCTGATGGTTGACCTCGCCGACGACGAAGCAGTCGTCCCGGTCGTCGATCAGGGCCAGGTCGGCCCAGCCGCGGGAGACGACCGCACGGCGGCCGTGCGCGCGGATCGCCTCGATGGTCACCCGGGCGACGTCCTTCGGGGCGCTCATGGGCGTGCTGCCGAAGCCCACGTACACCGGTGGTGTGCCGGCGTCCAGGAATGCCTCCAACCCGGTGGGGAGCGGGCGTTCGTCGGCCACTGTCCACGCGCCGGTCTGCACCACGTCGAGGCCCGTCGGCTGCCACGGGGACAGGACCGGGTCCGTGGCCAGCCACGGCTGGTCGGTGAAGGCGTAGTCGCGGACGTTGTCCACCGGTGGCAGGCCGACCGACGCCCGCTGGGTGTTGAGCATCTCGCCGAACATCGTGTTCGCGATCTGGGCGTCCAGGTCCCACAGCGCCTGGTTGTCGGTCGCGTCCGGCGGCAACGGCTGGCCGCGCCGCGCGGGCGGGCGGCGGTACGGCGACGGCAGGCTGACCGGCTGGTGGCTCGCGTGCACGTAGCGGATGCCCAGTTTCTCGGCCACCGACCGCGCGCCGGCCGTGACCGGCAAAGGGCCGGTCACCACCAGCGCATCGCATCCCTCGGCCGCCGCAGCGACCGTGCTGAACTGCGCGGCCATCAAATCAGCCGCACGTTGCGCCAGGCCCACCGCCGACCCCGGCGTCACCGAGGTCACCACCGGGCGCACCGGCGCGCCGGTCGGCACCAGCGGCACACCGGCCTCGGCCAGCCGCTCCGCGAACTCCTCGTCCGGCGGCGCGCACACCCGTACCTCCGCGCCCAGTTCCCGCAACCGCACCGCGAGTCCCGCTATCGGTTCGACGCTCCCGCGCGACCCATACGTCGACAACACCACACGCATTTCGTGATTCTCATTTCCGCAGGTTCTGGCTTTGATCGGCGATTCTGCGGCATGCCCCGGGTCTTGCCGCAAGCCCCCCGGTGCGCTATATGTTGATCATGGAAAGGAGTGAGTTCCCTCCTTTGCCTTCACGTCCGCTGGGGAAGGACAGGTTCCTCGCGATGCGGCGACGAGGTGACGCGGCGATGCTCCGCGAACGGCCGTAGCGTCGCCCAGGAGGACCTCCCATGCGTCACACGCCGTCTCAAGAGCTCCTGTGGCAGTGAGTTCAGGCGTCGCCAGCAGATCAGTGCGCATCCCAGGGTGAGGAACGCTTCGTGGATGTCGTCGCGTAAAGGCGACGGTACGTGCCGTGGTCGTAACCACGGTGCCCCAGGACCACGTTGGGGCGACGTCGAGGCTGGCCGCAGTGGAACCGGCGAACCGGGGTGCCGCGGCTCCGCCACACCCCGGCCTCGGTCCACTCGGGCAGGCGGCGCCGACACGTCACCCCCGCCCCGAAGCCGAGCTCCTGCGGCAGGTGTTCCCCGGTGATCCCGGTATGGAGCGGGCTCTGGCGAAACTGCCGACGCGATGGCGAGCACGACTCAGTAGCCGAACACCTGGGTCCAGGTCCAGTCGTCCGTGACCAGGCCGAGGCCCATGGTGGTCAGGGAGCAGTTGAGGATGTTGGCGCGGTGGCCCGGCGAGTTCATCCACGACTCCATCACGCTTGCAGCAGAGCTCTGGCCGCGGGCGATGTTCTCGGCGCCGGGGCTGCCGTAGCCCTGTGCCTGGGCCCGGTCGGCGAAGGTGCGGCCGTCCTGGCTGGTGTGGTCGAAGTAGCCGTTGTGCGACATGTCCTCGCTGTGCAGCAGGGCGGCGCGGGCCAGTCGGTCGTCGGAGGTCAAGGCGCGGCAACCGGCCTTGGCCCGCTCGGTGTTGACGATCGCCAGGACCTTCTCGGCCGGGGTGTCCGCGGGATCGTCCTTGGGTGTGGGCCGCGGCGCGGGCCTGGCCGGCGCTTCGGTCTTCGACGGGCGCGGAGTGGCAGCCGAGTGCGTCGAGGAGGGTTTCCGGGCGGCGGACTTGCTGGGCGAGGGAGACGGGGACTTCGAGGTGGTGCGCGACGACGAGGGGGAGGTCGCGGGTGCCGACAGCGTCGCGGACTGCGGCTCGGTGCCGGGCGCCGACCGCACCGTATCGCGCTCCTTGTCCGGCGACAGCACGGCCATCCCGCCGGCCGTGCCTCCCGCGACCAGCAGGGCGACGGCGGCGGCCACGGTGGCACCACGCCGCCGCCTTCGTATTCGGCGGGTCTGGCGATCGTGTATTCGGCCACCGCCCCGCGTTCCGTTGACGGCGGTGTCGCCAGCAGGTGACGCGAACCCCCCGCCCGCGTCCGTGAGGCCACCCGTGCGGACATGGCCGTCCATGCCCGTGTGAGCGATCGTGTTGAAGGCCACCGTCTCGCCGGACGCCCCGGCCCCCTGGAGGGCGGCCAGCCCCGCCAGCCCTCCCAGCACCCCGGCCACCGGCACCAGGCCGAGGCCCACAAGCAACCCCTCGGCAGGCACCAGTCCCGCTTCGAACCCCGCGCAGACCGTGCAGTCACGCGCGTGCCGCGCGATCCGCTTGCGCCACAGTGCCGACGGCACGCCGTCCCAGATCCCGATCGCCTGGTCGAGGAGCACACAGCGGGGCACCGCGGACAGCGCCCGCACCACAACCCTGGCCGTCTCCAGCTGTGCCTTCATCCGCTGCACGCGCACCGCGGTGTGCTGCCGCGACAGCTCCAGTGCGGCCGCCACCTCGGCCCGCCCCAACTCGCCCGCCGCCTCCAGCCACCACAGCGACAGCAGCGCCCGGTCGTCGGTGTCCAGCCAGCGGGTGGCCTCCGCCACTTCCCGCCGCTGCCCCTCCAGACCAAGCCGCACGATGGTCAGATCCACGAAGTCCGCGCCCGGATCGGCCACGTCGTACGCGTCCTGCAGATCCGAACTGGCCGGTGCGGCACGGTGCTTCTCCCAGTGGCCGCGTATCTGGTTCATCGTGATGGCCACCAGCCAGGACCGAAAGCTGCCCGGGTCGTGCAGCGAAGCGAGACCGCCGAGCGCGCGGATCATGGTCTCCTGCACCACATCGTCTACGTCGGCATGCCCGTTCAGCGCCCGGCCCACGATGTTGTACACCAGCGGCAGATACGCGGCGACCAGCTCGTCCTGAGCCCGCTGGTCACCCCGCCGCGCCGCCTCCACCATCACGCTGTCGTGTTCGCTGCTCACGCCCACGCCTGTCCACTCCCCTTCTCGATCCTCGCCTGTCCCGTCCGACACAAGGGAGACCGCCGGCGGGGGCGCGCGATAACGGAAAGTGCGCCGCGAACCCGAACGCACGCTAATCGAGCTGAGTACCTCCCGTACAAGAGGGGCTCCATCACAAGAGGGGCTCGATCGGCGCCGTCCGCGTACGTGCCCTCAGCGCTCGGGTCGCCGATGACCCTGCAGCGTCTCGGTACCGGTCGAGGCCGGGAAGGAACGGCCTCGATCCGGTTGAGCTGCAGGGCTGAGTCCGTCGTTATCCGTTGTTGCCTGTCTTTGCCTGTCTTTGCCTGTCTTTGCCTGTCGTTGTTCGTTGTCGTCTGTCGTCGTGACGCGTGTCGGCCAGGATCGGTTGCGTGAGAACCACCACGCTGGTTTCTCGCGCCCTGTGTCGACCGGATGCCGTGTGCCGGGCGTATGCGGAGTGAAGCGAGAGATCCGGGAGTGGCTGTTGACCGTCGAGGAGTTCGAAGAGTTCTACGCCCAGACGGCCGCGCGGCTCACAGGGCAGTTGTACGTGATGCTCGGCGACCTGCACGAGGCGCAGGACGTAGTGCAGGAGGCGTTCGTCAAGGGGTGGAGCCGACGGAGCCAGCTGGATCGGGACGGCCGGCCCGAGGCATGGGTACGCACGGTCGCCTGGCGTTTGGCCGTGAGCCGCTGGCGCTTTCGGCGGCGCACGGCGGATGCGTGGCAGCGCAGTGGTGCCCCACCACATGCCGAAGGCCCCGGGCCCGAGCAGGTCGCCCTGGTGGCGGCGATGCGAGAGCTGCCCACCAAGCAGCGCCGCACGCTGACCCTGCACTACGTGTGCGACCTCACCGTCGAGCAGATCGCCGGTGAGACCGGACTGTCCGCCAGCACCGTCAAGACGCATCTGGCCCGAGGCCGGGCCGCGCTCTCCCACCGCCTGCAGGACCCGCGCATTGAGGAGGACCCCGATGCCTGAACCCCACGACCCGCTGCGGTCCCTGTTCCAGGAAGCGGCCTCCAGCGCCCAATCGCGCGCGCACACTGCACCGGTCTCGGCCATCACCGAGCGCGGGAAGCGAGTGCACCGGCATCGCATGGCCGTGCTCGCGGCCGGAGCATGCCTGGTCCTCGGCGGCGGAGCCGCAGCCGCGGCCGCTCTTCTGCCCAGCAGCCCCAGCCCCGCCCCACCCGCCACCACCCCCTCTCCTTCCAAGCCGTCCCCCATGCCCACCCTGCCCGGCAGCCACCCCCCGATGACCGGTACGCCCTCCCCCGGCCGAAGCACGGCAGGAACCTCGGCCCCGCCCACGTCCGCGTCCACCCAGGGCATGGCGGGCGGCGCGTCCAGCACCACGGCACCACCCACGTCCCTGAGTACGAGTCCGCCACCGCCCTGACGCACCGCCCCACCACATGACCCGGCCGACCGCCGCCGGGCGATCCCACACGCCCACATGCGCCCTAGAGAGCCCTATATGCCCGCCATATCCCCCAGTCTGTACAAGGAAGCGCCCTTGCCCACGCAAGGTTCCGTCGCGCCGGAAGCCCCGTCACCGCCGACTCGGATACGCAGGATTTCCCGCCCGCGCCGCCCGCGCCGCCCACGCCGCCCGCGAGCAGCCTTCTTCGGACGCCGTGCCGTGCCCCTCGGCCCTGCCGACCGCGAGGTGCTCTGGCTCTATCTACTGACCCGAATAGGTATCTGGACCACCGCCTACTGCACGCGATGGCTCTTCCCCGCCGACCGCAACACCCACAGCGCCGCCTCGGCTCTTGCCCCCTTCCAGCAGTGGGACTGGAGCCACTACCTGCACATAGCGCGTGACGGCTACTTCCCCGGAGAGGGAGGCCCCTGGCAGGCCGGCTGGGACAACAGGGAAGCGTTCTTCCCCGGCTTCCCGCTCCTGCTCCGGGCCGTACACACCGTCATCCCGCACTGGACCACGGCCGGCCTGCTGATCTCCTTCATCGCCGGAGGCATCGCCGTGCTGGCTCTGGCCCGGATCACCAGGTTGCACCTGCCCGACACGAACGCAGGCCGACGCACCGTCCTGTTCTTCCTGGTCTCCCCCTGCGCGATCTTCCTGGCCGCCGGCTACACCGAAGCGCTCTTCCTCGCCCTCGCACTGCCCGCCTGGCTCGCCGCCCAGCGCCGTAACTGGCCCCTCGCAGCCACCCTGACCGCCCTGGCCACCGCCGTCCGCGTCAGCGGCCTCTTCCTTGCCGCCGCCATCGCTCTGCACTTCGTGCTCGCCGCCCGCACCCGCCGCGACCGGCGCTCGCTGCCCTGGCTGGCCCTGCCCGCCGTACCGGCAGTCCTCTACAGCTGGTACCTGCAGGCACACACCGGTGACTGGATGGCCTGGAAACACGCGGAGGAACGCGGCTGGTACCGCACCTTCCACGCCCCCTGGGAAGCCTGGCAACACACCTGGCAAGCCGCCTTCGACCACACCCACGCCACCGGGTACGGCTTCATGTTTCAGGCCGAACTCGCCGCCATGCTCGTCGGGCTGCTCCTGCTGGGCTTGCTGATCCGGCAACGCCGATGGCCCGAAGCCCTCTACACCGGCCTCAGTCTGTGGGCGCTGGGAACCTCCTACTGGTACACCTCGATCCCCCGAGCAAGCCTGCTGTGGTGGCCCCTGTGGATCACCCTGGCCGCATACAGCCTGCGACATCCACGATTCAAGACCGTCTACCTGAGCCTCGCAGGCCCCTTGGTAACCGTCTTCGCTCTGACCTTCCTGTCCGGGCGATGGGCCGGCTGATGCCTCAAGAACCGCCCGACCATGTACCACCCACGCATGCCCGTGCCGACCAAACGCCCTGCCTCCGCTGTCGTACGCCGGGCAGGCCGGCCTGAGGGGCCGTCGCGCCGTCCTGCCAATTGGCGCTCGTCGGCGCACCGGCCGTGGGGCGTGACGCGCGCCCGGGTCAGCCCGCCGACTCCGGGGTGAGGATGACGAACTCCGCGCCGGACGGGTCGGTGCAGACGGCCAGCCGGCCGACACCTACGGCGGTCTCGGGCCCCATCGACACGCCACCGCCGTTGTCCCGCACCCGGGCGACCGTGGCGTCGCAGTCCGCGGTACCGAACACCGGGTGCCAGTACGGCTTTCCGCCGGCCTCGAACATGTCCGGCACCGCCATGATGCCGCCGTGCATCCGCTCCTGGCCGCAGTCCGCGGGGGTGACCAGGGTGTAGACACCACCACCATTGCCGGGCAGCGGCATGTCCTGGGTGGTCCAGCCGAAGACCGTGCCGTAGAAGGACTGCGCGGCCTTCGAGTCGGTGGTGTACAGCTCGATCCAGCCGAGGCTGCCCGGTCCGTCCGCCGCTTCGAGGCCCGGATACCGCCCCGGCTCCCAGACCGCGAACTGGGCGCCCTGCGGGTCGGTGAGCTGGGCGAAGCGGCCCTCGTTCGATGCGACCTCGGCGGGCTGCGTACGGACCGAGCCGCCGGCCTGCTCCACCGCTTTGACGGTGGCGTCGGCATCGGGGGTGTTGAAGTAAATCGTCCAGGCCGAGCGGGCGCCTCCCTCGGTGAGCGGGCCGACCGCGCCGACGACCCGGCCATCGAGGCGGAAGAGCGAATAACCGCCCGACTCCTGCTCGCCGTACGGTGCGGCCTGCCAGTCGAACACTGCTTGGTAGAAGGCGGCCGCGGCCTCGACATCGGGGGCACCCAGATCGAGCCAGCACGGTGAGCCGGGGACGAAGTCAGTCGTGATCATCGTGATTCCCTTCGCGGATCCTTGGTGGATTTCAGCCTGACACCCACCACTGACAATCGCCCGTCGGCCCGATTCGGCGTCGGGCCGCTCGCTTGCTAGCCTGACGCGCGCTCGTCAAGAAACTCGTCGAGGACACGACGGGCGCATTGTCAGTCAGGTACGCGTACGGGTACGTGTATCCGTCGGCGGCCCAGGGTGGGCGGCCGATTACCCCGGGGGAGAATCCGACGTGAATCGTCGTCATATTCGTGCTGTCGCCGTTTTCGGCCTGGTGGCCGTCACCCTGACGGGTGCACGCGGCTCACACGGCGGGGGTTGCGGCAGCAGCCACAGCTCCAGCAGCAGCTCCAGCAGCAGCACGAGCGGCGGATACAGCAGCTCGGGGAGCACCACCGGTGGGTCGCCGACGAGCGGATCCACCACCGCGCCCGAGTCCGACATCCGTATCACGGACTGCAAGGTAGACAGCGCGGCCGGCACGCTGAGCGCCACGCTGAGCGTGACCAACGGCAATTCGCAGGGCGACGCGACGTACAACGGCACGGTGCAGTTCACGGACGGGACCGGCGCCACCTTCGGCTCCGCGCAGATTTCGTCGGTCCAGGTGCCCGCCGGCCAGACCCGTCCCGCGAACATCAGCGGCACCTTCATCAAGGACCCCAACAAGCAGGGGCCGACTCCGGGCCGCTGCAAGCTGGGCCAGGTCTGGAAGGCCAACAGCTGAAGGACGCGGCGCTGATCCGGCCTCGACGGCAGATGGGTCAGCGCCGTTCCATGTCCTCTCGCGTCCCCTCACGCCCTCCTCTCACGTCCTCCTCTCACGTCGGCGTCCGGTACAGCTCCTTCGCGATGATCGACCGCTGTACCTCGGTAGCGCCCTCGTAGATACGCGGCGCGCGCACCTCGCGGTAGAGGTGCTCCAGGAGGTGGCCACGGCGCAGTGCGCGCGCGCCGTGGATCTGGACGGCCGCGTCGACGACGTACTGGGCGGTCTCGGTCGCCAGCAGCTTGGCCATGGCCGAGCGGCGGGCGATGTCCGGGGCCGCCGTGTCGTACGCCGACGCGGCCGCGTACACCAGGAGGCGGGCGGACTCGACGCGGGTGGCCATCTCCGCGAGCTGATGGCCGACGGACTGCAGGTCCTTGAGCGGTCCGCCGAAGGCGGTGCGCGCGCCCGCGTGCGCCAGCGCCGCGTCCAGCGCGGCCTGCGCCATGCCGACCGCGAACGCGCCGACGCTCGGCCGGAAGAGATTCAGCGTGCGCATCGCGACGCCGAAGCCGCCGTCGACCGCGCCAAGCACATCCGCACGGGTCACCGGCACCCCGTCGAACTCCAGCGTCCCGATGGGATGGGGGCTGAGCATGTCCAGGTGCGTGCCGGTCAGTCCCGGCCGGTCGGCGGGGACCAGGAAGGCCGTGACGCCGCGGGCGCCGGCCGCGCCCCCGGTGCGGGCGAAGACGGTGGCGAAGTCGGCCTCGGGGGCGTTGGAGATCCAGCACTTCTCGCCGGTGAGCCGCCAACCGCCGGGGCCGTCGGGTTCGGCGGCCAGGGACAGTGCAGCGGCGTCCGATCCCGCGCCCGGCTCACTCAGCGCGAAGGACGCGACCGCCCGCCCCGCGGCGACCTCCGGCATCCAGCGGGCACGCTGGTCCGGGGTCCCGGACTGCACGATCGGATAGGCGCCCAGCCCTTGGAGCGCCAGCGCGGTCTCCGCCTCCGTGCACTCCTGGGCGAGGGATTCCCGCAACAGGCAGAGGTCCAGGGCGCGCAGGGTTCCTTCGGCGGGGAACAGGCGGCGCAGCAGCCCCAGTTCGCCCAGGGCGGCGACCAGCGGGCGGTTGATCCGGCCTGCCTCGCCCTTTTCCGCCAGGGGGCGCAGCCGTTCGGCCGTCTGCGCGCGCAATTCCGCGCACCACTCCTGCTCGTCCGGTTCCAACGCGAATGCGGTCACAAGGCGCTCCCCTGGTAGCGATGCAGTGGCCTGGTAGCGCTGCACTGATGGTCTTTTATCGCGGTCTGTTGACTGCCGTCACGAACACGTTACGCTGACGGCGGATCCGAACGGCAGTCCCCGAGCAGACCTTGAGCACTCCTCGATCAGCCTCCGACCGGTTCCCGCACCGGCAGGACCGGACCTCCCCGCCCGGCCCGCCCGGTTCTCGCACCGGCCGCCGCAGTCCCCCATCCCTTCCCCGGCCGCCCGTCGGCCACCTCGGCGCAAGGGGGCGCATCCGCCATGGAGCTACGGCCTTCGGCCCATGCCGACACCTTCGCGCGCGACCGGCTGCCACCTCCCGAGCAGTGGCCGCACCTCACCGATCTGGGCTACCCCGACCGGCTCAACTGCGGTGCGGAGCTGCTGGACGGCACGATCGCGCGGCTGGGCCCGGACCGGCCGGCGGTGCGCGACGCCACCGGCGCGGTGTGGACGTACGGGCAGCTGCGCGACCGTGTAGACGCGATCGCCCGCGCGCTCAGCGACCGGCTGGGGGTGCTGCCGGGCAATCGTGTGCTGCTGCGCGGCCCCACCACGCCCTGGCTGGCCGCCTGCTGGCTCGCGGTGATGAAGGCGGGCGCGGTCGCGGTGACGGTGCTGGCCGCCCAGCGCCCGGACGAACTCGCCACGATCTGCGAGATGGCCCAGGTGCGGCATGCACTGTGCGACGTCCGCTCCGTCGACGACCTGGCCAAGGCCGAGGTCCCGGAACTGCGGATCACGACATACGGCGGGGACGCCCCGGACGATCTGCGGCAGCTCGCTCGCCCCGGCGGCGCGCCGTACACACCCGTCGCCACCTCCGCGGACGATGTCGCACTGATCGCCTTCACCTCGGGCACCACAGGGCGTCCAAAAGGCTGTATGCACTTCCACCGCGATGTGCTCGCCATCGCCGACACCTTCTCGGCGCGGGTACTGCGACCGGACCCGGACGATGTGTTCGCCGGCAGTCCGCCGCTCGGCTTCACCTTCGGCCTCGGCGGCCTGGTCATCTTCCCGCTGCGAGCCGGCGCCTCGGCCGTCCTCGCCGACTGGGGCGGGCCGGAGCGGCTGCTCGGCGATATCGCGGCACACCGGATCTCGGTGCTGTTCACCGCGCCGACCGCCTACCGCGCGATGCTGCCCAAGCTCGACGGGCACGACATCTCCTCGCTGCGCCGGTGCGTTTCGGCCGGCGAGAATCTGCCCGCCGCGACCTGGCAGTCCTGGTACGACGCAACGGGCCTGCGGATCATCAACGGCATCGGCGCGACGGAACTGCTGCATATCTTCATCTCCGCCGCCGACGACGCGATCCGGCCGGGGACGACCGGGCTGCCGGTGCCGGGTTTCCAGGCGCGGGTGGTGGCTGCGGACGGGACACCGCTGCCGGACGGCGAGCCGGGGCTGCTCGCGGTGCGCGGCCCGACCGGCTGCCGCTATCTCGCCGATCCCCGACAGTCCGAGTACGTGCGGGACGGCTGGAACATCACCGGTGACACCTACATCCGGGAGCCCGACGGCTACTTCCTCTATGTCGCCCGTGCGGACGACATGATCATCTCGGCCGGCTACAACATCGCGGGCCCGGAGGTCGAGGAGGCGCTGCTGCGGCACCCCGATGTGTGCGAGGCCGCCGTGGTCGGCCGGGCCGACGAGGAGCGCGGGCAGGTGGTCGTCGCGCATGTGGTGCTGCGGACGGGTGTCCCACCTGGGGATGACACCGTCGCCGCGCTCCGCGCATTCACCAAAACCCGGATCGCTCCCTACAAATGCCCGCGCGAGTTCGTCTTCCGCGCTTCTCTCCCCCGCACCCCGACCGGCAAGCTCCAGCGCTTCCGGCTGCGTGGAGTGGATCTACAGTGACCCGGTGACCGACCAGCAAACGCAGCGCACCCCACGGTCCCTGATCGTCACGTTCTACGGCGCCTACGGGCGCGGCGCGCCGGAAGAGCCGGGCGGCGCGGCCGGTCCGGTGCCGGTCGCCGCCCTGATCCGGCTGCTCGGCGTGCTCGGTGTGGATCCGCCGTCGGTGCGCTCCGCCGTTTCCCGGCTCAAGCGCCGGGGGCTGCTCGTCCCGGAGCGTACGGCCACCGGGGCCGCCGCCTACGGACTCTCCGACGCCGCCCGCCAGTTGCTGGAGGACGGCGACCGGCGGATCTACGGCCGGCCGGCCGCCCGGCTGTCCGATGGCTGGGTGCTGGCCGTCTTCTCCGTCCCCGAGGAGGAGCGGCACAAACGCCATCTGCTGCGCTCCCGGCTGGCCCGGCTGGGCTTCGGCACCGCCGCGCCGGGCGTGTGGATCGCGCCGGCGCACCTCTACGAGGAGACCCGGCACACCCTGGAGCGGCTCCAACTCGCCTCGTACGTCGATCTGTTCACGGCGGCGCACGCGGGCTTCGAGCCCACCGCGCGGGCGGTGGCACGGTGGTGGGACCTGGACGCCATCGCCGCGCAGCACCGCGCCTTCCTGGCGGACCATGCGCCGGTCCTGGAGAAGTGGTCGCGGCGGCGCGTGGTGCCCCCGGAGGCGGCCTACCGCGACTATCTGCTGGCACTGGACGCCTGGCGGCGCCTCCCGTACGCAGATCCCGGCCTGCCCTCTCCCCTCCTGCCGGAAGGCTGGCCGGGCGGCCGCGCGGCGGAGGTGTTCGGCCGGCTGCACACCAAACTACGGGTGGCGGGCGCCCGTTACGTACGGGACGCCCCCTAAGGGCCTGCCCTTGGCCCGCTGGCCCGGGTTCGGCACGCCTGGCATGCGTACCCTCGGGCCGCGCTCAGCGTCGGCGAGGCAGCCCCGCGGCGACGGCCGGCCGCGGCCTGGCGGCGGCGATCACGGAGACCACGTCCTTGAAGGAGCTGCACATCCGGGTGCCGGCGACGGCGGCGAGCTCGCCGAACGTACCGATGCCGTAGGTGACCGCGACCGGCTCCATGCGCGCGGTCACCGCCATCCGCATGTCCCCTACGGTGTCCCCCACATACGCGCTCTCCCAGGGCGCGACGCCCAGCCGGCCGGCCGCCCGCAGCACCATCTCGGGGTGCGGTTTTCCGCGCCGGACCATGTCCTGCCCGATGACCGGGCCGACCAGGTCGCGGACGCCCATGACGTCGAGCAGCGCCTCGGCGCTCCGGGTGGTCTTGGACGTGGCGACGGCCAGCTCGACGCCGTGGGCGCGCAGCGCGGAGAGTCCCGCCGTGACGCCGGGGAAGAGCAACTGCGGCCCCTGGCAGAGGACTTCGTAGGAGAACAGCTCGCGGTAGCGGGCGATGGCGGCCTGCACCCGGCCGTCGTCCTCCGGCCTGCCCAGCAGCCGGCCGAAGGCGGGGCCGGGGGGCTTGCCGATGGCGGCCGCCGCCTGCCGCGCGGTCACCGAGCACCCCTGCTCCGAGGCCACCTTGACCAGCAATTTACTGATCGCGGGCAGGGTGTTGGCGAGCGTGCCGTCGAGATCGAAGACGGCGGCCTTGATCGTCTCGCCGCCGGCGCACCGCGCGCCTCTTACAGGACGTTCGCCCACTTCCGCTGATACGCGCATGGCTGGAGACCTTTCCGGATTCCGATGGATGCAGTGGCTCGGGTGACGTTGCGGGCTCGGCCGGTGGGGCGGCCTGCGGTCGACGACGGGGGAGGCGGAGACGGTCTCGCCATGACGCACCACTGTCCAAAGGCGGTACGCGAGGTCGAGGCGGCTGCACGGAAGGGCTGGTCCCGTTTACCGCCTGTCGGAGATTTAAAAACCGCCTGCGCTGTTTGTCAATGTGCCCCTGCCATGCCCTTGCGGGTCGACAGCACTCCCCTTCAAGGCCACACTGGTAAGCGCAGACCCCACTCTGGACGCTGACTGTCGAACGATCCACCCATGGACGCGTTCGCGACAGGGCCCATGTACATCCAGCCACTTGGCTTCATCATATCGAACCGCATGGTTGGTTTTCTATGTAGACTGCATTGAGCTCGCAGCCGTACTAGAGACGGGACGGACACCGTGCCCACGCAGCATCGCGCCATCCAGAGCCGCCAGGCGCTCATCCGCTCGGCGGCAGAGACCTTCCTGGAAAAGGGAGTGCCCGCGGCGGGCATGGTCGAAGTCAGCCGGCGGGCCCGCCTGAGCAAGGGCGCCCTCTACTTCCACTTCACGTCCAAGGACGACCTCACGCTCGCGGTGCGCGACGCCGCACTCGCCACGCTGCACGGGATCGAAGACGGCTTCGCCCGCTCCCCGGAGCCGCTCGCCGTCGCCGTACGCGACTTCGCCGTCGAGCTGTTCGCCCGGGTGGAGTCCGATGTCGTCCTGCGCGCCGGACTGCGACTGCGGCCGGAGACCGCACCAGGGCTCGATATCCACGCCCTGGAGCACCGCTGGTACGCGCTGTTCCTCGACAAAGCGGTGACCTGCGGGACGGGGGCTCCCGTGGGACCCCTCGCGCCCCTGGGGGCGGCCGAACCGGACGGACCGCGGGAATCGGACGCCGAACCGCGCCGCTCCGCCCAGCTGTTGACCTCGATCGTGGTGGGCCTGCTGCACCTGGGCGGCGCCGACCGGACGTGGTGGGAGAAGGAGTCCATCGTCGGCCTGTGGACGCTGCTGTCCGGCGCGGCGGCCGCCGGCACCCCGACGCCGGACCGCATCCCGGCCGGCTGATCCCTCCCCGGGTCGCAGAACCCCCGGCTCCGACACCGATCACGAACCCGACACGGCCGGACGGCACCGGTTCCACCGCCGTCCGCCGTCACGCATCCCCGCTCCGCGCGCAGCCGGGCCGTCCGAGGTCAAGCCTCCGCGCCCGCGACAACCGGCGCAACGCCGAACTCCCGCCATCCGTAAGGGTGATGGACGCGACCACGCCGCCATCACATGAGTGCGTACCGGCCCTGGCCCCGCCGCGATCCGGCCCAGGGGCCCCGGCTCCGGCGCTCCGCACCGGGTTCGCGCCATCCGTAAGGTGACCCGAGGTCAGACCCCCTGCGGCTCACCTTGAGCACGGGCGGCGCGCGGCATCGGACAGTGCCCCGCGCCCCGGCGACACCGCACCGGAACACGCCAACACCATCCCGGCTCGGATTTCAATACCGCCTGGTTGGCTTCTTTATGATGCGGAAATAGACTGCGCCGCCACGGGCTGCGGGTCGCACTCATGCACAACAACTTCAAGACTGCATACGGAGGATGATCGGTGGTCAAGCAGGAACGCGCAGTGCGCACCCGACGCGCCGTCCTCGAAGCCGCGGCTCACGTCATCGGCACACGCGGGTACCAGGCCGCCACGATGGCCGAGATCATCCAGCGCGCCGGAGTCACCAAAGGGGCCGTCTACTTCCACTTCACCTCCAAGAACGCGCTGGCCCGCGCGGTCATCACGGAGCAGATCGACCCCTTCCTTCCGCAGGCCACCGACTCCCGGCTGCAGGACGCCATCGACTTCACCCACCACGTGGCGCTGGCCCTGCGCAGCGACCCGTTGTTGCAGGCCGGGACGCGTATCGCGGTCGAGACGACGTTCAGCGAGGATCCACTGATGCCCTATCAGACGTGGACGGACATCATCACCACGATGTTCACCGAAGCCCGGGCAAACGGTGAGCTGCTGTCCGCCGTCGTGCCGGACCGGGCGGCGGAGTTCTTCGTCGCCGCCTATATGGGGGTGCAGCTGTTCTCGCGCGCCGCGACCGACCGCGCCGATCTGCCGCATCGCGTCACGGCCTTGTGGAAGCACACACTGCCGGGTCTCGCTTCGCCCGGTGCGCTGAGTCATCTGGACCCGCAGGGGCGCCGCGTGAGCATGGCCATCTGACGTCAGCCCGCCCGCCACCCGGCGCAGGAACGACTCTCCTGACCAACGGTTGCCTCACCAATGGCCCTTCTCGGCACCCTTCATGCCCTCTTCGGCACTAGATAACAAACCACATGGTTCGTATCTTAGTGGGCCGCTATGCCGCCGCCAGGCCTCAGCCGCTACGGAGCTGAGGGCCGCCACCGGAAGGGAACCTCATGGCCAGCGCCACTCTCGCCGCGTACCCGCTCGCTCAGCGCCGCGACTTCGGAAGCCGGTCCGGCGACCGAAACCGACCGCAGACGCTCACCACGACCGTGCCTCGCGAGCTCGCCGTCGGCCCTGCGTGCCGCGACGGTACCGGCCGAGGTCTCCTTACAGATCACCCACCACGATGTGGTCCGCAGAGGGAAGCGCCTGGTCAGCGCCCGGCAGGAGTTCCATATCGCATGTGACGGGGCCGAATTGGCCACCGCCGTGGTCGACTTCTCCTGTCACAGCCCGGCCGTCTACCGCCGGCTGCGCGGCGAGTACAGCGATCTGCGGCTCGCCAACGCCCGGAAGCTGCCGCTGCCGGAGGCCGTCGCCCCGCAGCTGGTCGCCCGGGACCGCGCCCGGGATGTGGTGCTCTCCCCCACCGGCCGGCCCGACCGCTGGCAACTGCGGGTGGACACCTCGCATCCGGTGCTCTTCGACCACCCGGTGGACCACGCCCCGGGGATGCTGATGATCGAGGCCGCCCGGCAGGCCGCGCAGACGGCGACGCCCGGCTTCGCGCTGCCCGTCACGATGGAGTGTTCCTTCGAACGCTACGCCGAGATGGACGCGCCGAGCTGGGTGCAGGCCCGGACGACCGCACACGGGGACGACGGGAGCAGGCAGGTCGAGGTCGGTATCGAGCAGCACGGCAGGCCGGTGCTCGCGGCGCGGATCACCAGTCTGCCGACGCGCACCGACGCCTCGCTCCGCACGAACTGACTGCCGCCGACCGACCGCCGCCGGTCCATCGCCCCGCCGACCGCCCCGTCACCGCAGTGTGAGGCGGGGCTTCGGTGCGTCGGTACGGCCGGTCGGCGGGGTACGGCTGCCTGCCTGATAGGGCCGCGGCCAGGGTGCGCCGGGCCCCGTGTAGCCCTGGTCGGCGGCCGCGTGCAGCGTCCAGTGCGGGTCGTAGAGATGTGGCCTGGCCAGCGCGCACAGGTCGGCGCGCCCGGCCAGTACCAGGGAGTTGACGTCGTCCCAGGAGGAGATGGCGCCGACCGCGATGACCGGGACGCCGACGGTGTTGCGGATGCGGTCGGCGAACGGCGTCTGGTACGAGCGGCCGAAGTCGGGGCGCTCGTCGGGAACGACCTGGCCGGTGGACACATCGATGGCGTCGGCGCCGTGCGCGGCGAAGGCGCCCGCGATCGCGACCGCGTCCTCGGCGGTGGTGCCGCCGTCCGCCCAGTCGGTCGCGGAGATACGCACCGTCATCGGGCGTCCGGCCGGCCAGACGGCGCGGACCGCGTCAAAGACCTCCAGGGGGAAGCGCAGCCGGGCGGCGAGGTCGCCGCCGTAGGCGTCGGTGCGGTGGTTGGTGAGCGGCGAGAGGAATCCGGAGAGCAGATAGCCGTGCGCGCAGTGGAGTTCGAGGAGGTCGAATCCGGCGCGGGCGGCGGACTCGGCGGAACGGACGAACTGCTCGCGTACGGTGGCGAGTTCGGGTTCGGTCAGGGCGTGCGGGACCTGGTTGACGCCGGGCCGGTACGGCAGCGCGGAGGGGGCCGTCAGCTGCCAGTTGCCGTCCGGGAGCGGCTGGTCGATACCGTCCCACATCAGCCGGGTGGAGCCCTTGCGGCCGGAGTGGCCGAGCTGTACGCCGAGGGCGGTGCCGGGGGCGGCGGCGTGCACGAAGTCGGTGATCCGGCGCCAGGCGGCCTCATGGCCCGGCGTGTACAGGCCCGTACAGCCAGGGGTGATGCGCCCTTCGGGGCTGACACACACCATCTCCGTCATCACCAGCCCGGCGCCGCCCAGCGCGCGGGCGCCGAGGTGGACGAGGTGGAAGTCGCCCGGGGTGCCGTCGCCATCGGCGGAGTACATGTCCATCGGGGAGACCACGACCCGGTTGCGCAGCGTCAGGCCGCCCAGCCGGAACGGCGTGAACATGGGTGGTGTGCCGGGCGGGATGCCGGCCTCCTTCGCCACCGAGGCGGCGAACTCGCCGTCGCGCAGCCGCAGGTTGTCGTGGGTGACCCGGCGGCTGCGGGTGAGGAGGTTGAAGGCGAACTGGTGCGGCGGCTGCCCCGCGTAGGTCGCCAGGTCCTCGAACCAGGCGAGGCTGGCGCGGGCGGCGCGCTGCGTCGAGGCGACGACGGGGCGCCGCTCGGCCTCGTACGCGGCGAGCGCCTCGGGCAGGGTGCCCTGTTCCTCCAGGCACGCGGCGAGCGCCAGGGCGTCCTCGACGGCGAGTTTGGTGCCGGAGCCGATGGAGAAGTGCGCGGTGTGCGCGGCGTCGCCGAGCAGCACGATGCGGCCGTCCGACCAGCGCTCGTTGACGACTGTACGGAAGGCGATCCAGGAGGAGTTGTTGGAGCGCAGCGGGCGGTCGCCCAGGGCACCGGCGAAGAGCTTGGCGCACCATTCACTCGACGCACGCTCGTCGCACCGGTCCAGCCCGGCCGCCCGCCAGACCTCCTCGCGCATTTCGACGATGACGGTGCTCGCGCCGAATGGATACTGCGGCTCGGAGGGCCGCGTTGAGGGGTCCTCGTCGGGCGACGGGCGGGCGAAGGGATAGCCGTGGAGCTGGACGATCCCATGCTCGGTCTCGGCGATCTCGAAGCGGAAGGAGTCGAAGGCGAAGTCCGCGGCGAGCCAGATGTAGCGGCAGCGGTGGGTGGTGATCTGCGGACCGAACGCCTCCCGGTGGGACTCCCGGGTGAGGCTGTGCACACCGTCCGCGGCGATGACGAGATCGTGGGAGGCCGCCAACTCCTCGGCCGGCGGGGCTGGTTCGCGGAAGCGGAGCCGTACACCGAGCGAGGCGCAGCGCTCGTGCAGGATCTCCAGCAGACGGCGGCGGCCGAGGGCGGCGAAACCGTGCCCCCCGGAGGTCAGCGTCCTGCCCCGGTGCACGATGTCGATGTCGTCCCAGCGCACGAAGTCGCGGCGCAGCGCCTCGTACACCACCGGGTCGGCGTGCTCGATCCCGCCCAGGGTCTCGTCGGAGAGGACGACACCGAAGCCGAAGGTGTCGTCGGGGGCATTGCGCTCCCAGACGGTGATCTCGCGGCCGGGGTCCAGGCGTTTGAGCAGGGCCGCGGCGTACAGGCCGCCGGGGCCACCGCCGATGACCGCGATCCGCGCGGCGCCGCCCACGCCTATTTCCCCTGCCATTTGGGGGCCCGCTTCTCGGTGAAGGCGGCGTGGAATTCGGTGTAGTCGGCGCTGTTCATCAGCAGCGCCTGAGTGGCGGCGTCCATCTCGACGGCGGCGGCGAGCGGCATGTCGAGCTCCGCGGTGAGCAGCGCCTTGGTCTGGGCGTGTGCGAGCGCGGGCCCCTCGGCGAGCCGCCGGGCGAGCGCCGCGGCCGCCACGTCTGCCTGACCCTCTTCCGCCAACTCGCTGATGAGGCCGAGGCGTTCGGCCTCCGGGGCGCGGACGGCGTCGCCGAGCATCAGCAGCCGGGTGGCGTGGCCGAGGCCGACGACGCGGGGCAGGAGGTAGGCCGCGCCCATGTCGCCGCCGGACAGACCGACCTTGGTGAAGAGGAACGCGAAGCGGGCGGAGGGGTCGGCGACGCGGAAGTCGGCGGCGAGGGCGAGAACGGCGCCGGCACCGGCCGCGACCCCGTGGACAGCGGCGATCACGGGGAAGGGGCACTCGCGGATGGCCCGTACGACCTGGCCGGTCATCCGGTTGAAGTCCAACAGCTGCCCGGTGTCCATCCCCAGCGTGGCACCGATGATCTCCTCGACATCGCCGCCGGAGCAGAAACCGCGGCCCTCCCCGCCGAGGACGAGGGCGCGTACGGAGCGTTCCCTGGACAGCTCCGCGAGCAGATCACGGAGGTCGGCATAGGCCTCGAAGGTGAGCGCATTGAGTTTCTCCGGGCGCGCGAGGGTGACGGTGGCGATGCCGTCGTCCCTGGTCACGCGGATGTGCTGCCATGCGTCGGTACTGCGGGCGGATCCTGCGAACGGGCTCATCGGGCTGCCTGCCCCCTTTGGCGGGTCGGCCGGTGGATGTTCTCCGGATGCCCTTTGAAGTTATCACTGGTTGGTGACTGTCGTCACAAGAACGCGATCCGCTGCGCTTTGCCTGGGCCGCGTCTTTGGCTGTCCCGCCGTGGGGGTTGCTCGCCGTTGCGCCTGCGGCGGGCCGGTCCGCTGCGCGTTGCCTGAGCCGCGCTTCCGGCTTTCCCGCCGTTGCGCCTGCGGCGGGCGGTGCCGCTGCGCGGGGCTGTCGGGTGCGGTTCCGGACCTCCGGACTCCGTCCTGCGGTCCGGCCCCTCCCGTTGAGTGTGGGAAAAGACGGTGTGGGTGCACGTAATCGATCACGCGCGCCCAGTCGACGATTCGTATGGGAACTGGACACTCAACGTCGGCCCCCACTCAGTTTCACCACCCACCCACGGGAGGGGACAGCCCGCAGGACGGAGTCCGGAGGGCTGTCACCGCACCCGACAAAACCACGCCCGCCGCAGGCGCAACGGCGAGACACCCCCACGGCGGGAAAGCCGACAACGGCGAGCAACCAAGCCGGCTCAAGCCGAACGCAGCGCCGAGCGCCGCCGCCCATACACCGCATAGACCAGCGCGCCGACGAGCAGGAAGCCGGCGAACTGCAGCCAGGTCGCCAGGCCGGTGCCGTACATCAGGTAGACGCAGAAGCCGATTCCGAGGACCGGGCTGAGCGGGAAGAGCGGGACGCGGAAGCGGCGCGGCAGATCGGGGCGGGTGCGGCGGAGGACCATCACGCAGACGTTGACCACCGCCATGACCGCCAGCGTTCCGATGGTCGTCAGGTTCATCACGACGTCCAGCGGCACGACCGCGGCCGGGATGGCGAAGACGACCGCGACGATCCCGGTGTTGGCGACGGGGGTGGAGGTCCGGGGCGAGATCCGCTCGAAGATCCGCGGGACCAGGCCGTCCCGCGACATCGACATCAGGATGCGGGTCTGGCCGTACATCACGGCGAGGACGACGGAGGCGATCGCGACGACCGCGCCGAAGGCGATCACCCCGCCGCCGAGCGTCGAGTCGGTGACGCGGTTGACGATCAGCGAGAGCGCGGCGGGCTGGTCGGCGACCTGGTCGGAGGAGAGCGCGCCGATGGCGGCGACCGCGACCAGGCAGTACAGGACGGTGACCACACCGATGCAGATCATGATCGCGATGGGGATGTTGCGGCGCGGGTTGCGGACCTCTTCGCCGGCCGTGGTGATCGCGTCGAAGCCGATGTAGGAGAAGAACGCGACCGAGGCGCCGGAGGTGATGCCGGCGATGCCCTCCGAGGCGAACGGCGAGAGATTGCCGTCCCGGAAGGCCGTAAAGCCGATCACGCAGAACAGGATCAGGATCGCGATCTTGAGGACGGCCATGGCGGCGGTCGCGCGGGCGCTCTCCCGGATGCCGCGGACGAGGAGGAGCGCGGCGAGCAGCATCACGACGACGGCCGGGATGTTGACGATGCCGCCGTCACCGGGCGGGCTGGAGAGCGCCGCCGGCAGCTCCCAGCCGATCAGGCTGCCCAGCAGTTCGTTCAGGTACTGGCCCCAGCCGACGGCGACCGCCGAGGCCGAGATGCCGTATTCGAGGAGCAGGCACCAGCCGACGAGAAAGGCGGTGCGCTCGCCGAGGGCGGCGTAGGCGTAGGAGTACGAGCTGCCGGACACCGGTATCGCACCACCCAGCTCCGCGAAGGAGAAGGCGGTGAAGACGCAGGTGAGGGCGGCCAGCACGAACGAGACGAGGACGGCGGGGCCGGCCTCGGCGACGGTGTCGGAGAGGCCGACGAAGATTCCGGTGCCGACGATGGCGCCGATGCCGAAGCACACGAGCTGGAAGAGCCCCATGCTGCGCTTGAGGCCATTGCCTTCGAGGTCCGCGCCGGATTCGGCGACGAGGAGGTCGGGGGACTTGATGCGCAGTCCGGACGGACCTGACGACGGGGGCATGGGGTGGTTCTCTTCTCTGGTGGAGCGGTGCGCGGCCGGGGGTGGGGCCACACGCATCGGGGTCCGGACCGGTGGGTCCGAACCCCGTGAGCGGCTCGATGGTAGCCGCCGTGGCTGCATGATCGCCCATCCAGCCGTATGAGTATGCGGATGGGTCGGCGGTGGGCAGGCGGATGGGACAGGCAGCGGGCAGGCTGCCGTACAGACGGATGGGCCGGCGAGTGGTTGCCGGGCCGGGAGGGGCGTGGGTGAGCGGCGTGGCGCCCGGCGGCTCAGCCCGCCAGCGTCGCGACCAGCACGGCCTTGATGGTGTGCATCCGGTTCTCCGCCTCGTCGAAGACGACGGAATGCGCGGACTCGAAGACCTCGTCGGTGACCTCCAGCGACGACAGACCGTGCCGCTCGTGGATCTCCCGGCCGACGGCCGTGCCCAGGTCGTGGTACGCGGGCAGACAGTGCAGGAACTTCACGTCCGGCTTGCCGGTGGCGCGCAGCACGTCCATGGTGACCGCGTACGGGGCGAGCAGCGCGATCCGCTCGTCCCAGACCTCCTTGGGCTCGCCCATGGAGACCCAGACGTCGGTGGTGACGAAGTCCGCGCCGCGCACGCCTTCACTGACGTCCTCGGTGAGCGTGATGCGAGCGCCGCTGTCGGCGGCGAGCGCGCGGGCCTGCGCGACGACCGCCTCCTCAGGCCACAGCTGCTTCGGTGCCACGATCCGTACGTCCATGCCGAGCAGGGCACCGGTGACGAGGTAGGAGTTGCCCATGTTGTTGCGGGCATCACCGAGGTAGGCGAAGGCGGTCTCCGCCAGGGCGCGGCCCGAACCGTGCTCGACCATGGTCAGCACGTCGGCGAGCATCTGGGTGGGGTGCCAGTCGTCGGTCAGCCCGTTGAAGACGGGGACGCCGGCGTGCGCGGCGAGCTCCTCGACGTCCGACTGCCGGCTGCCGCGGAACTCGATGCCGTCAAACATCCGGCCGAGGACCCGGGCGGTGTCCTTGACCGACTCCTTGTGCCCGATCTGCGAGCCGGACGGGTCGAGGTAGGTGGTCGACGCGCCCTGGTCCGCGGCCGCGACCTCGAAGGAGCAGCGGGTCCTGGTGGAGGTCTTCTCGAAGATCAGGGCGATGTTCTTGCCCCGCAGGCGGGCGACCTCGGTTCCGGCGCGCTTGGCGGCCTTGAGCTCGGCCGCCAGGTCGATCAGTCGGCGGAATTCCTCGGCGCTGAAGTCCAGCTCCTTGAGGAAGTGGCGGCCCGTGAGGTCTGTCGCCATGGTGGGCTCCTGGTTCGTGGCGGACGGGAGGAACTCGTACCCTGGAAGTGTATACGAGCTCTCGTATCTCTATACGGTGAGTGTGGGCGAGACCACGGCGGCGCGGCCACGCCCGGTGAGAAGCCTGTCCGTGGGCACCCGTCCTCGAACACCGGCCGTGAACCCCGATCTCCGACATCGGCCTCGGACACCGGCCCGGGACGCCGACCACCGACGACCTTCGACCTGCCACCTCCACCTGTGACCTGCCACCTGCCACCTGCGGCGGGACCGGCTCTCAGGTCGTGCCCGGCACCGCCTCCCGCTCCACCGGGCAGCTCATACAGCGCGGCCCGCCGCGTCCCCGCCCCAGCTCGCTCCCCGGGATCGTGATCACCTCGATGCCGCGCTTGCGCAGAAAGGTGTTCGTCGTGACGTTCCGCTCGTACGCCACGACCACGCCCGGCTCCACCGCCAGCACATTGCACCCGTCGTCCCACTGCTCGCGCTCCGCCGAATGCACATCCTGCGTCGCGGTCAGCACCCGGATGTCGGCCAGGCCCAGCGCGGCCGCTATGGCGCGGTGCATATGCTCCGGCGGATGGTCGGTGACCTTGAGGTCCTGATCGCCCGAGCCGGGCTCGATGGTGTACGAGCGGAGCATCCCCAGGCCCTCGTACTGGATGAAGGTGTCCCCGTCGATCATGGTCATCACGGTGTCCAGGTGCATGAAGGCCCGCCGCTTGGGCATGTCGAGCGCCACGATCGTGCGCGCGGAACCGGCCGCGAACAGCCCGCGCGCCAGCAGCTCCACGGCCTGCGGAGCGGTTCGCTCGCTCATCCCGATCAGCACCGCGCCGCTGCCCAGCACCAGGACATCGCCGCCCTCGATGGTCGAGGGGAAGTCCGCCTGCCCCTCCGACCAGACATGGAAGTCCTCGTCCTGGAAGAGCGGGTGGTGCCGGTAGATCGCCTCGTAGTGCACGGTCTCGCGCTGCCGGGCCGGCCAGCGCATCGCGTTGATCGACACCCCGTCGTAAACCCAGGCGGAGGTGTCGCGGGTGAAGAGGTGGTTGGGCAGCGGGTCCAGCAGGAAGTCGTCCAGGTCCATCACATGGAAGCGGACCGAGGTCGGCTCGGGGTGCCGCTCCAGGAACTCACGCTTGGTCATGCCGCCGACCAGCGCCTCGACGAGTTCGGGCACCGGCAGTTCGTCGAAGGCAGCCCGCAGGTGGTCGGTGGCCAGCGGCCCGTACTCCTTCTCGTCGAAGACGCGGTCCAGGACGAGCGTGCGCGCTTCGGGAATCCGCAGGCTGTCGGCCAGCAGATCCCCGAAGAGGTGCACGTCCACGCCCCGGTCCCGGAGCACATCCGCGAACCCGTCGTGCTCGGCGCGCGCCCGCCGGACCCACAACAGATCGTCGAAGAGCAAGGCGTCCTTGTTCGTCGGCGTGAGCCGCTTCAGCTCCAGATCGGGGCGGTGCAGGATGACCCGGCGCAGCAGCCCGGCCTCGGAGTCGACATGGAATCCCATCTCCCCATCTTGGCCGCTTCCGGGGCCAGATGAGCGTCGCGGGGGCGATGTCGGGGGATGTCGGCGGGATGTCGGCGGGCTGGTGGACACCGTCCCGTGGCCTGGGCGCGGCGGTGCACTCCCATAGGCGGCCGGGTGGCCAGACGGGCCAGCAGCTCGTAGACGCGCCGGGCACGGCCTGCTCACCAAAGCCGCAGCGATGGCCACAGCAATGGCCACAGCCGTGCCCGTACGCCCATACGCCCCGTACGCTCCGTACGCCTCTACGCTCCGTACACCCCTACAACCGCGGATCCACCGGCTCGGATTCCAGTGCGAGCACCGCGAAGACCGCCTCGTGCACCCGCCACAGCGGTTCGCCGTCCGCCAGCCGGTCGAGCGCCTCCAGTCCGAGCGCGTACTCGCGCAGGGCCAGCGAACGCTTGTGGCCGAGATGGCGTATTCGGAGCCGCCGCAGGTTCTCCGGGCGGGTGTACTCCGGCCCGTAGATGATCCGCAGGTACTCGCGACCACGGCACTTGACGCCCGGCTGTACGAGCCTGCCGTCCTCCCGCCGCACCAGCGCCTGCACCGGCTTGACGACCATGCCCTCGCCGCCGTCCGCGGTGAGATCCAGCCACCATGCGACACCGGCCGCGAGCGATGCCTCGTCCTCGGTGTCGACGATGAGCCGACGGGTCGGCGCGAGCAGCCCGGTCCGGCCCGCCGGAGCAACTGCCGCCTCTCCCACTGCCGCCGGTTCTCCCGCTGTCGCGACCTCTCCCTCTGCCGCGATCAGCCGGTCGATCAGCGCCAGCTGCTCAGTGTGCGCCAGCCCGGCGAGGTTGCGGCCCTGCACGGCGAGAATCTGGAACGGGGCGAGCCGAATGCCGTCCAACGCATCGACCCCGGCCGACCGGCCCGCGGACCCGCTCGCCGCGGCCGACGGCCCAGCTTCCGGCGCCGCCTCCCCCGCAGCCGCCGCATCCGCGCCGACCCGCCAGCAGTAACGCCGGTACGCGTCCGTGAACGCCGCGGCGTCCGCGGCCCGGTCACGCTGCCGCTCCAGCAGCGCCGACACATCGACGCCCCGCGCGGCCGCCGCCTCCAGCACGCCGAGCGCGCCTGGGAACACCGCCCCGGACGCCGCACCAACGGCCGCGTACTGCTTGCGCAGCAGACCGGTCGCCTTCAGGGACCACGGCATCAGCTCGGCGTCCAGCAGCAGCCAGTCGGTATCCAACTCCGCCCACAGCCCGGCCCGTTCGGCGCAGTCACGAACCCTCCGCAGAATGCGCTCGGTCGTCTCGGCGTCGTCGAAGAACGGCCGGCCCGTACGGGTGTACAGCGCGCCGGTCACGCCCTTCGGCACCCCGAAGTGCTCGGCGGCCGCGGCCTCGTCGCGGCAGACCAGGACCACCGCGCGGGAGCCCATGTGCTTCTCCTCGCACACCACCTCACGCACACCATCGGCGCGGTAGGCGGCAAAGGCCTCCGCCGGGTGCTCCAAGTAGCCCTCTTCAGCGGCTTCGCCGCGGGCTTCATCAGCGGCGCCGCCGCGGGCCTCCTCCTTGGAGGTCGCGCAGGGCGCCATCGTCGGCGGGAGGTACGGCAGCAGCCGCGGGTCGATCGCGAAGCGGCTCATCACCTCCAGCGCGGCCGCGGAGTTCTCCTCCTTGACCGCGAGCCGGCCCATGTGGCGGGTCTCCACGATGCGCTTTCCCGCCACGTCGTTCAGGTCGAGCGGACGGCCGTCCGCACCGCCCGGAGCCTCGGTGGCGAGCGGTTTGGCGGGCTCGTACCAGACCCGCTCCGCCGGTACGTCGACCAGCTCGCGCTCCGGCCAGCGCAGCGCGGTCATCGTGCCGCCGAAGACACAGCCGGTGTCGAGGCAGATGGTGTTGTTGAGCCAACTGGCGCGCGGGGTGGGCGTGTGGCCGTAGACGACGGCGGCGCGGCCCCGGTAATCCTCGGCCCACGGATACCGCACCGGCAGGCCGAACTCATCGGTCTCGCCGGTCGTGTCGCCGTACAGCGCGAAGGACCGCACCCGGCCCGACGTCCGGCCGTGGTACTTCTCCGGCAGCCCGGCGTGGCACACCACCAGCCCGCCGCCGTCCAGGACGTAATGGCTGACCAGGCCCTGGATGAAGTCCCCGACCTCGGCGCGGAAGGCGTCGTCCTCCTTGTCCAGCTGCTCGATGGTCTCCGCCAGGCCGTGAGTGTGCTGAACCTTGCGGCCCTTGAGGTAACGGCCGAGCTTGTTCTCGTGGTTCCCCGGCACGCACAGCGCGTGGCCGGCCCGGACCATGCCCATCACCAGGCGCAGCACACCCGGGCTGTCCGGCCCGCGGTCGACCAGATCACCGACGAAGACGGCCGTACGGCCCTCCGGGTGCGCTGCGTCCACGGCGCGGCCGGACTCGTCGTGCACCATGACGTAGCCCAGGCTGCCGAGCAGGCTTTCCAGCTCGGAGCGGCAGCCGTGGATGTCGCCGATGATGTCGAAGGGGCCGGTGAGGTGGCGCAGATCGTTGAACCGCCGCTCGATGACGACCTCGGCCGACTCAGCCTCTTCCCGGCCTCGCAGGATGTGCACCTTGCGGAAGCCTTCCCGCTCCAAGTGCCGCAGGGACCGGCGCAGTTCACGCTGATGGCGCTGGATGACGCGGCGCGGCAGCCCGGCCCGGTCGACCCGTGCGGCATTGCGCTCGGCGCAGACCTGCTCCGGCACGTCGAGCACGATCGCCACCGGCAGCACATCGTGCTCGCGCGCCAGCCGGACCAGCTGGGCGCGGGCCTCGGACTGCACATTGGTGGCGTCCACGACGGTCAGCCGGCCGGCCGCCAGCCGCTTTCCGGCGATGAAGTGCAGCACGTCGAACGCGTCGCGGCTGGCCCCCTGGTCGTTCTCGTCATCGCTGACCAGCCCCCGGCAGAAGTCGGAGGAGATGACCTCGGTGGGCTTGAAGTGCCGGGCGGCGAAGGTGGACTTGCCGGAGCCGGTGGCCCCGACCAGCACCACCAGCGAGAGATCGGGCACGGGGAGGGAGCGGGGCCGCCGACTCCCGCTGCTCTCGGTGGGGTTCTGACTCACGGTCTCGCTCATGTTCGCGCGCTCGGTCTCGGTCTCGGTCTCGGTCTCGGTTTTGTTCCGGACCTTGTTCCCGGCCTTGTCCTGGGCGTTGGTCTCGGCCTTGCCCTGCGCCCTGTCCGCGGCTCTGGCCTGGGCTCTGTCCTGGGCCTTGTTCTCGTTCTCTGTACGGTCGGCGTCCGTCATGCCGCGGCTTCCTTCATGCTCACCGAATTGCTCGCGCTCTCGCCGCCGTTCGCCTTCGCCGCCTCGTCGGCACCGTCCGCCATCCGGAAGTGCGCGAGCTGGGTCGGCGGCCCGACCTCGGGATCCTCCGGCCCCACGGGACCGAAGGTCACCGCGTAGCCGTGCCGCTCGGCGACCTCCCGCGCCCACTGCCGGAACTCCTCCCGCGTCCACTCGAAGCGGTGGTCCGCATGCCGTACGTGACCGGCCGGCAGCGACTCCCAGCGCACGTTGTACTCGACGTTCGGCGTCGTCACCACGACCGACTTCGGCCTGGCCGATCCGAACACCGCGTACTCCAGGGCAGGCAGCCGCGCCGGGTCGACATGCTCGACGACCTCGCTCAGCACCGCCGCGTCATACCCCTTGAGCCGGATGTCGGTGTAGGCCAGCGATCCCTGTACGAGGCGAATCCGCTCCGACTGCCGCTCGGACATCCGGTCCAGCCGCAGCCGGCGCCGCGCTTCGTGCAGCGCCCGCATCGACACATCCAGCCCGACGATCTCGGTGAACTGCTTCTCCTTGAGCAGCGCACCGACCAACTGGCCCTGCCCGCAGCCCAGGTCGAGCACCCGCGCCGCCTTCGCCCCGCGCAGCACCGAGAGAATCGCCTCGCGCCGCTGTACGGCGAGCGGCACCGGCTTCTCCTCGGTGTCGGTCTCCTCGTCCACGGCGTTGTCGATCTCCTCGACCTGCACGCCGTCGGCCTCGGCCAGCCGCTCCAGCTCCAGCCGCTCCATGGCCCGGCGGGTCAGTGACCAGCGTCGCGCGAGATAGCGGCCGACGATCAGCCGCTGCTCCGGATGGTCCTCCAGCCAGCCCTCGCCGGCTCGCAGCAGCTTGTCGACCTCATCGGGCGCGACCCAGTAATGCTTGGCGTCGTCCAGGACCGGCAGCAGCACATACAGGTGCCGCAGCGCGTCGGAGAGCCTGTGCTCCCCTTCCAGGACGAGCCGTACGTAGCGCGAGTCGCCCCACTCCGGGAACGTCTCGTCCAGCGGCAGCGGCTCGGCCAGCACCGTCCATCCCAGCGGCTGGAACAGCTTGCGCACCAGCTCCGCACCGCCCCGGGCGGGCAGCACCGGCACCTCGATACGCAGCGGAAGCGCCCGCCCGACCAGCTCGGGCCGCGCCGCGCACTGCCCCTTCATCGCGCTCGCGAAGACGCTCCGCAGCGCCACCGCCAACAGCGAGGAGGCCGCGTACGGCCGGTCGTTCACATACTGGCCGAGCGCCGAATCCGGAGCGCCGCCCCGGCCCTTTCCCTTGGCCCGACGGACCAGGGCGATGGGATCGACCTCCAGCAGCAGTGCGGCCGTGCACCGCTCGGCGTCCGCCTCCGCGTAGAGCACATGCGCGGTGCCGTACGACGTGGAGAACTGCTGCGCCTTGTCGGGATGCTTGTGCAGCAGGAATCCGAGGTCGGTCGCGGGACGTTCGGCGCTGCCAGTGGTGGTTATCGTCAGGAACACACGTCCGAGTATTACTTCACCGGCCCCGATCCCCCACCGGTTTTCCGGTATCAGCGCTGTTTGATCGAGCAGGCCACCGCCGGCACGAACGCTGTAAAGATCAGCGAACATCCACAAACCCCCCGCAGTAGCGGCATTTCAGCGCACCAGACGCGTACTCTCTCGCCTCCAAAAACGCTACAACCCACCACTGACATCAGGGCCGTTCTGCCGTCCGCAGCGGGGATCGACACCACCGACTCCGCGCCGGCGTGATGCCACGAGAAGCGCAGCCACGAGCACATTCATGCCGCCCCTCGGTACGCACACGGCTGGATTGTCGCTGTCTGCGACGCGCTCCCGGTGGCTCGTGTCGGCAGCGATCATCAAGGCAATATGGACGGTATGGAACTTCGCATCTTCACTGAACCACAGCAAGGAGCCACCTACGAGAGGCTGCTCCGCGTCGCGCGGGCCGCTGAAGAGCTCAACTACGGCGCCTTCTTCCGCTCTGATCATTACCTCCACATGGGCAATGTCGACGGGCTGCCCGGCCCTACGGATGCCTGGATCACACTCGCCGGTCTGGCCCGCGAGACCAAGCGGATCCGGCTCGGCACGCTGATGACGGCGGGAACCTTCCGCCTGCCTGGCGTACTCGCCATCCAGGTCGCCCAGGTCGACCAGATGTCGGGCGGCAGGGTGGATCTGGGCCTTGGCTCCGGTTGGTACGCGGAAGAGCACGCCGCGTACGGAATCCCGTTCCCGAAGGAAAAGTTCGGCCGGCTCGAAGAACAACTGGCGATCATCAGGGGCCTGTGGGACACCCCTGTGGGCGAACGCTTCAACTTCGCCGGGAATTTCTACCAACTGCAGGACTCCCCGGCGCTCCCGAAGCCCACGCAGCCGCACGTGCCCATCCTCATCGGCGGGCATGGCGCCAAGCGCACGCCGGCTCTCGCCGCGCAGTATGCCGATGAATTCAACATCCCTTTCGCTTCGCTGGAGGACACGGAGAGGCAATTCAAGCGGGTACGGGCGGCGGCCGAAGAGCGTGGCCGGAAGGCGGATGATCTCGTCTACTCCAACGCGCTCGTCGCGTGCGTGGGCAAGAGCGACGCCGACATCAAGCGTCGCGCCGATGCCATCGGCCGAGAGGTCGAAGAACTCAAGGCCAATGGTCTCGCGGGATCTCCGGCCGAGGTCGTGGAACGACTGGAGCAATTCGCCGCCCTCGGATCGCAGCGCGTCTATCTCCAGATGCTGGACCTTGCAGATCTGGACCACATGGAACTGATTGCCGCGGAGGTTATGCCGCAGCTCGCTTGACCGCTTGGCGTCCCGTCGGAACAGCTGAACCGGAACAGCTGCCTCGGAATTGCTGCGCCGGAAAAGCTGCATCTCGTCCGGCGGGACCGCCAACAGGTGCGGCAGCGGTGGCGCTACCCGCGGACGGTCGAGGACGGGTCCGCCGGACGGTGGTTCCCTCGGCGGCGGTGACGGTGGCTGAGCCCTTGCCGGCTGCATGGTCGGGCGCGGCAACAGGCGCAGACGTGGGCGTAGGCATGAGCAGGGGCCGGTGCTACATCAGGCGAGATCCCGGTCGCGCACCTCTAGCCTTTCGAGTATTCCGGCCACGCGGTCCCCCGATTCATCGGCCATGTCGATGGCCTCGACGCAGGTCCAGTACATCCCCTCCTCGTCCGCCGTCGACACCACACTCACCAGTGCCTCGCACACCTCTTGCAGCAGTTGGCACAAGCCGGTTAAAGCGGCCTTGACATCACGCACTTCGGACAGCTGAGCCGCCCGCAGCCCACCGGTTGCCGGCGCCGAGCACAGCAGTCCCCCGCTGAACCGCCCGCCCGCGTCGCCCAACCCTCGCGCCCTGGACCGCACTTCATAGGGCCCGAATATCGCGAGATGGCTGCCGATCGCCTCCGCCAAGGCTTGCGCTTGCCATGCTTCGACGACCACGTCATGCGCCGTGCTCGCCTGCGCCAGACCGCGCCGGTTGGCCGCGATGATCCGCACCGCGTCCATCCGCGCCCCCTCCTTCCCTCATCAGTCACCTTCACCCTGCACTCTCTCCACTACCCAGAGTGAGGTCGAACACCCAAAAACGCCAGGGGAATTCGCAAATCTGTGGACAAGCGAGACGCTGTGGAAAGATCCATGACTCCAAAGAGTCACAATAGGCGAGTTCGGGCCCGCTCCTCTCCCTCGCGCCACCCTGCCCCCGCGAACCACCCTGCCATCACAGGCCACTTGAACCTCTGCCGACACCCCCGTCACGCCGATCAACGCGATCCCCGCCCGTCGTTCGACGCACAGCAGGAGAAGGGGAGGGAGGGCGCGCCTCCGCCCGCGCACCTCTCCCACGCCCCCGTCCACCGCCCGGCCGATCCTTACTCCTCGCTCCCCCGCGGCCGGTCCGGCCGTGCCGAGCGCACCGGCGGGAAGCGTGACTCGTTGCGTTCGATTTTCGCCGCGAGCGCCGTCAGGGCGTCGATCCCCAGGGCCTCACAGAACTGGAGCAGATACGCCAGCACATCCGCGACCTCGTCCTCGACCCGGTGGGCGCGCTCCGGGTCGGTCATGACTTTCGCCGACTCCTCCGGAGTCAACCACTGGAAGATCTCGACCAGTTCGGCAGCCTCGACGCTGAGCGCCGCGGCCAGGTTTTTCGGGGTGTGGTACTGCTGCCAGTCCCGGGCCGCCGCGAATGCGGCGAGCCGTCGCTGCAGGGCTTGAAGGTCCTCACTCATACCCCTAGGTGTAGCACCCGTACGCCGGGCAGCCCCTCGACGACCGACGGGTCGCGCACCGTCCCCAGCAGCCGGACGTGCCCCCGCTCGGCCATCCGTACGGCCAGCGACACCAGCTCGCGCACCTGCCTCTCGTCCATGCAGCGGTCCATCCCGTCCGCCATCACCGTCAGCTGCTGCTGGGCCGACGGGATCTCCCCGGCCGGGTCCATGGCCAGCACCCCCGGGCCGGTGAGCAGTACCAGCGCCAGCGCGACAAAGCGCAGCTCACCGTCGCCGAGCTGCTCGATGGGCAGCGCTCCCAGCGCACCACGGTCGATCACGGCCCGCACGCCCTGTGCTGGATCCACCGCCCGGGACACGTTCACGGCCGGGGACGCCTGAACCGCCTGAGTCACTTGAGCCGCCTGAGCTCTCCGTGGCACCTGTGTCGCCTGAGCCGCCGCTGCCCCGGCCTTCCGCCCCGCCCCCGGACCGGCATCCCCCCGCGTCCCCCTGGTACCCCCTTGCCGCGGCTCCGCCCGCAGCCCGTCGACAGGGCCGGCGCACGCGTCCCGTACGGCCTTGACCAGCACCTCATGCCGCAGCCTGCACTCGCGACTCGTTCGCTCCAGCACCGCCGGGAGGTTGTCGCAGGACGACCGCAGCCGCCCCTCGTCCACCTCCTCGTCACCGTCACGTCCCCAGTCGCCGGCCTCACCACCGTCCCGGCGCCCCGCACGCACACCCCCGCGCCCAGCCCCACGGGACCCCCCGGAGCCCCCCGCCCGGCCACCCTCACGAGCCCCGTTCCGCGCCGCACCTCCCCCATCGGCCCCGCCGGCCCCCTCATCCGCAACGTCCCCACCCCTCCCCGCCGCCCGCATGACTTCCGGCCGCGGGTCGCACACGAAGGCCGACCGGAGCGCGACCACCACCTGCTCCGCCGCGGCCAGGACCAGTCGCTGTCCCGCCGTCTTGCCCGCGACGCGCAACGGCAGCAGAGAGGTGCCCAGCCGGTCGTCGGGCAGTGGCGCACGCGTCACCGGAGTCGCGCCCGCCGTATGCCAGGCCGCCTGGACGGCGGGCCGGGCCGGATCGGTGAGGGCCGTGGTGAGCAGCGTCTCGCCGCCGCCGGTCAACCGCTCACCGACGATGCGCAGTTCGGGCTCGGCCTGTACGGCGAGATCGAGATGGACGGGGCCGGCCGGGCCGTCGACCGTGCAGCCGATCCGGAACCCGCGCCGCCCCTGTCCGTCGGGGCGGGCGCCCGCCGGAACGCACGCCGTCGCGCCGCCCGCCACCGCCCCGACGGCCCGCGCCAGCCGCTCCCCGCTGCCGAGCCGCGCGAGGACCTCGTACGCCTGCAGCGCGCTCGACTTGCCGCTGCCGCTCTCGCCGCTGAGCAGCGTCAGCGGGCCGAGCGGCAGGGTGACGCCTCGATGGGTCTTGAAGGCGGACAGCCGTAATTCGGTGACCGCCGGCCGCACACTGTCGGTATCCATGTGGGGACGCTATGCAGCGGCCCGTCGGGAAAACCGTTACGCCCGACAGCTCTTCCTACGAACGGGGGACGGCGCCTCCTGCTAGGAACGGGAGACGGCGCCGCCCGTCGGTTCGGCGACCTCGGTGCCGATCGGTGCCAGCAGGAACACATTGGTGTCGACGCGGTGCATCCCGCTGCCGAGCCCGAAGACCACGCCGCTGGAGAAGTCCAGGATGCGCTTGGCGACGTCGGTGTCGGCGCTGCTGAGGTCCAGCAGGACCGGGAGCTGCGCCATGAGGTACTCGGCGACCTCGCGCGCGTCCGCGAAGGTCTGGACGCGGATGACGATGAACCGCCGCATCTCCTCCGCCGGTTCCTCCTCAGGGAGGGCGCGGTGGTCGGGCCAGGACGGCCATTCGCTGCTGCTACGGAGCGGGACGACCTCGGCGAGCCCTTCCCACTGCTCGTCGGTGGCATCGGGGTCGTTCACCGAATCACCTCACTCAGAGGAGCACTGGCTGTCTGTGGTACCGGTATCTGCATCGCACAATTCTAGGGATAAACACACAAAGCTTGTCGGATGCGACACGCGGCGCCACACCCCTGCCCCATCCTGCACCATGGCCCCTGACCAGTGCTGACAGCCTCGGCAGATATCCTGCGTCGAGTTTCTGTGTGCCTGTTCATCCCCCCTTGTGACGGAGGTCGGTTCTGTCGTGAGCGCCGAGCCTCCCGGTCGGCGGCTGCGCGGCCTGCGTGGCCTGCGCAAACCCGCGAAGAAGCGGCCCGCCGCGCCCCCGCCGGCCGCGACCGCCGCCCTGCCGGACGCGCCGGCGCCGCCCCCCGACACCACCAACAGCGTCATCAACGCCGCCCTGTACCGGGACGGACACCGCGTCAGCACCCACGACACGCTCGCCGACACCTTCCGGCAGCTGCGCGCCACCCCGGACACCCTGGCCTGGATCGGGCTGCACCGCCCCGCCCCCTCCGAACTGGTCACCCTTGCCTCGGAGTTCGACCTCCATCCTCCCCCATAGCCCTGAACGGGCATGGGAGGTGCCCCCATGCCGTCGAGGACGCCCTGGAGGCCCACCAGCGGCCGAAGCTGGAGCGCTACGGCGGCACCCTCTTCGTCGTGCTGCGTGCCGCGCGCTATCTGGACGACCCCGAGGAGGTCGACTTCGGTGAGCTGCACATCTTTGTGGGACGCGACTTCGTCATCGCAGTGCGGCACGGCGGCGCCCCCGACCTCTCGGCCGTACGCCACCGCATGGAGGAAACCCCCGAACTCCTCAAGCGCGGCCCCGAAGCGGTCCTCTACGCGATCCTCGACGCTGTCGTGGACGGCTACGCGCCGGTCGTCTCCGGGGTCCAGAACGATATCGACGAAATCGAGACCGAGGTCTTCGGCGGCGATCCACGAGTGTCCCGCCGGATTTATGAACTCTCCCGCGAGATCGTGGAGTTCCAGCGTGCCACCCGCCCGCTGAACGGCATGCTGGAAAGCCTCACCGCGGGCTTCGAGAAGTACGCCATCGACGAGGAACTCCGCCGCTATCTGCGCGATGTGGCCGACCACGCACTCCATACGACGGACCGGGTGGACGGCTTCCGGCAGGCCCTGCAGGACATCCTCACGGTCAACGCGACGCTGGTGAACCAGCAGCAGAACGCCGAGATGCGGGCGCTGGCCGAGGCCGGCTTCGAGCAGAACGAGGAAATCAAGAAGATTTCGGCATGGGCGGCGATTCTCTTCGCACCGACCCTGGTCGGGACGATCTACGGCATGAACTTCACGGAGATGCCAGAACTACGCTGGGCGTTCGGATACCCCTTCGCCATCGTTCTGATGGCGGTCGTATGTGTCACTCTGTACCTGGTCTTCAAGCGGCGAGACTGGCTCTGAGCAGCCACGCCGAAAGATGATCGTCGTCCAAGCCGCCGGCCGTCCCGTCCTCGTCATCCAGCAAGCGGAGAGCGGGCGTTGCGGGACACCAGCGACGTCTTGAGTGTCGCGTCGGGTGCCAGCCGGGCGAGGACGGGACGGTTGGCGGCGTCGGTGGCCAGGGAGGCCGCACCGACCACCGCACCGGTGATGGTGGACCACCGGGGGGCGTGAACGGCGCCGAGGGTGGCCAGGCTGGTGCTGCCGTCGTTGTTGCGGGCAGCCAGGAGCACACCGTCATCTACGGGGCGCAGGGCGAGCGTGCCGTAACCGCGAGCGGCCAGATCGACGCGTTCGCTTCGCCAGGCCCCGCCGTCGGCCGGAAGACGGTGGACGAGCGGGCGGGCGGACTTGGCCTCGCGGAAGGCGAGGAGGACCGAACCGTCGGGCCGTGCCAGCGCGGTGGGCGGGTCGGCCGGGCTCGGCAGGCCGGTGCGGAGGAAGGCGAACTCCCCGCCGGTGTGCTCCTGCGCCCAGTGGTGGATGGTGGTGTGCCCGGAGCCGAAGACGTGGACCCGTCCCCTGGCGTCGGTGACGGTGCTCAGGCCCTCCTGGACTGCGGCGCCGCCCAGGTCCCTCCAGCCGGTCCAGCTGCCGTCGGTGCGCCGTTGGCGGGCGGAGACGGTCTTGGCCCAGTTGCGTACGAAGAGCCACGTCGTGCCGTCGGCGCCGCGGGCCACGACGGGCCCGCCGACCCGGCGGCCGTGATCCGGGTCGCGGTCGGGGTTGCCGAGCGAGGTCCAGGCGCCGAACGGGCCGCCCTTGTGGCGCTGTTCGGTCATGACGATCTCGCGGCGGTTGTCCTTCGGTCCGGGGCCCAGGGCAGTGATGCGCTCGGCGAACAGCTGCCAGCACCCGTCTTCGGTGAGGGAGACGGACAGGCCCGGCAGCAGCCCGTCGCCGCCCAGGAGCTTCGGTGCTGTCCACGTGCCGCTGCCTCGCCCGGTTTCCTGCCACATCGCAGCCTGCCCGGCGAGGACGGCGAACGCGGTCAGCCGCCCGTCGGGAGCCTGCCGCATCTGCGGGGCCGCGGTGGGATAGCGCAGGCTGGTGCGCTGAAGCCACCCGGTCCGGTAGGAGCGGTCCTGGCCGACGTCGTAGTCGCCGCAGCCTCCGGGGAAGTCGCAGGAGTCCGGGGAGCCTCCGTAGGCGTTGAGCACATCGGCCTTGGTACGGATGATCTGCGCCGGAAGGTTGTCCGGCCAGCGTTCGTTGTAGTAGCCGCGGTAGGCCGTGACGGCATAGAGGCGGCTGTTGCCGGGGCCCTTGTAGCGTTCGAGAGCGGCATAGGTGAACAGTGCGGCAGCCGTGTGGTCCGGATGGTCGGAGTAGCCGGGCTGGTCGTGGTGGACTCGGTGCCGTCGGTCGTGGACCTGCATGTCCGGGTCGGGGTCCATGGTCCGCACGAGCGTGGGCTGGTAGCGGTCAAGGAGGTGGACCAGAGCGTCGATCAGTCCGGACCGGGTGACCTTGTGGGAGGCACGGACGGGAGAGCCCGTGCTGACCAGGGTGCTGGTGACCATGGTGGGGTCCGCCCACAGGTCCCGCAGGCCGCGCTTGTGGCCGCGCCCGGAGGCGGAGTGCTGGCGCACGCCCAAGAAGATCAGTTGGATGCCGGGGTGGCCGGCCAGGGTGTTCACTTCGATGAGCGTGCCGTCGGGCAGGGCGGTCGCCTGCATCCCCCAGCGCATGTGCGCGTTGCCGGTCGCCATGAGCGCGTAGGCCTGGCGCAGGCCCTGACGGCGGGCGCCCGCATAGGCGGCGAGATGGGGCTTGGGCTGTGGCCGGCCCGGAACCTTGTTGCGGCCGCCGGTCTCACCGCAGTTCAGATAGACGCTGACGAGCTGGTCATTGGCGCCGATGGTCTGCTGGAGATCCGGGTTCATGAAGTACAGGTCGTCGTCCGGGTGGGCGAGGATCTGCATGACCCGGCCGCCGCTTTTCCCGTCCTCGGCGGCCGCCACCGCACTGCGTTGGGCGGACGGCAAGGAGACCGTCCGCGTAGCACTGCTGCACCCCGCCGCGGCGAGGGTGACGAGGCCGGCAACGACGGTGCGGCGGGTGGGCTGTGATCGCACGGGAGCTCTTCTTGTGGGTCAGCGGGGCAGTTCGTAGCGGCTGGGCACCGGGAAGTACGACTCCAGGAAGGGGCGCAGCAGCGAGGTGCTCCGCTCGAAGTCGTCCTCCGTGGAGAGAGTGTCGTTGAGGCAGAACACTCCCTTGTCGCGGTTGAGGAGGAGCCGGTCGAGCCGGTTGGCGGTGTTGGGGTGAGAGACGTCGATGTAGCCGTACTCAACGTCGCCGGGCAGCGCGCGCCGGGTGTGGAAGGCGTAGTAGTGGTAGAGGGAGGAGGGGATGGAGATGTCCGTGCTGCCGCGGAACCGTTGCGCGGCCGTCGCCCGGTGCTGCTCGCTGAACTCCTGCTCGATCTCCTTGAGGACGCCCCGGGTCAGCGCGTGCGGGACATGGCGCATCTTGCGGACGGGTGTCGTGCCGAAGCGTTCCTCTATGAGGGCGCGGTTGTTCTTGCCCGCGATGGAGACCGGTACGTCCTCCGGCGTTGGCGGCCCGAGCGGAACGAGCGCGGGCGAGGGGAAGAATTTGGTCAGCCCGTTGGCGAGGAAGAAGTCCTTCGGCGATACCTCGGCGCCGAGGAAGACGTCGTCGTTGAAGTAGAGGAAGTGTTCCGACAGGCCCTCGATGCGGTGCAGTTGGCTTTCGATGGCGTGGGAGTTGAAGGTGGGAAGCAGCTCCGGGTCGGCGAAGATCTCGCGGTGGCTGACGACCTTGATGCCGGGCTGGGTGGTGTCCAGCCAGGTCGGCGTCTGGTCGTCGGTGACGAGGTAGATGTTGCGCACCCATGGGGCGTACATCGCCAACGACCGCAGGGAGTAGCGCAGTTCGTCGTGGTTGGCGTAGCGCGCCGCGTTGGCCGCCTCCTCGTGGTACGCGCTGTCAGTGAAACTGATCCGGCGGTGCAGCCACTTGGGGTCGGAACCGTCCACCCAGGTGTAGACGACGTCGATGGGGAAGGTGATGTCGCGGGGCAGGACCGTGGTGAACTCCTCACGAGTACGCACCGTCACCGGTGAGACGTCGCGGGTACCGAAGGGCGCGGTGAAGGCGGCGACCGGGACCTCGACGCACGCCGCCTCGGCGGCCACGGACTCGGTGATGGCGTTGCGCCGCGGAGCGGTCAGCCGGTCGCCTTCACGCTTCCAGAACTCGATGGTGCAGCCGTGTTCCGCGCCCAGGACGAGGCGGCGGCTCGGCTCGGTGCGGTACCAGAACAAGCGCAGCGACTTGGTCTTGGCGTAGCGCCGCCACCCGGCGGGCCGGTAGGCGGGGGTAACGCGCCCTCCGTCCTTGCCAGGGGGGCTGCCGAAGTAGGCGGGGAGCGTCCGGCACAGCTTCTCAAGGGCACCCAGCGCGCGTCCTCGATCATCGGCGGAGACGGCCACCGTGGTCCCGCCGGGTTCCTGGTTGCGCACACAGAAGTAACCGATGCCGGCCCCCTCCAAGGCGGCGATCACCGCACCCAGGTCGGCACGGCGGGCCGTTTCCGGCGAGAGCCGGCCCTCGACGAAAGCGATCCGTGGACGACCGTCCACGGCCAGCACGACACCCCCCGACGCCGCGATCAGGGAGCGGCGCCGTGCGGCGAGGCGGGCGCCTCGCACCCGCTGGACGCTGCGGCCGAGGGCCGCCGCGCTGACGAACCGCTTGATGCTGCGCCGCATTTCGGGGGAGAACCGGCCGGCTATCGCGCGGCGCAACCGCTTGGGCGTGACCTTGCGGTAGACGGCAACCAAGGGGGAGGCCTCGGTGTTGACTCCTCCGTCGCTCCCGGGGACCGCGCCGTTCGTGCGCGACTTGGGCTCTTGTCCGACTCCGGCTGCGCTCTGCTCCGCGGGCCGCGCGCTCTCGATCTGCTTCATACCCTCTCGGTCCCCCTGGTCTGCAAAGACAGGGTTCATCCTTTATCGTCCAAATATTGCTAAGACACTACATTTAACATGCAAGTTGCATGAATGCTCAGGCGAGCCTGCCGTCACCGCAAAGGGAGAGGGCAAATCGGGCGAGAGGGTCACATGAGGCATCCGTGATTTAAATCACCAGAGCTATGCAATGCGGTGATTTGCTGCCGCCATGCACATGCTTGACACTGATCGCTGGCCGCCCGGCCAAGAGAAGAGATGACGAAGCGCCATGAGTGAAGCCCTGCTGTCCCACGCAGTGGCCGCGGTCACGCGCGCCCGCCGCACCGTGGGCCGTGTCCGCCGCCGCGTGGAGCAGATCAACACCGTTCCGGCGCTCGGCACCCGCGCCCGCCCTCGCCCGACCGTCCGCCCGGTCCACCTCTCGGTCCTCTCCGGCCGGACCCTCAACCTTGCGGTGCCCTGCCCCCAGGGCTCTGCGAGCCCGGCGGAGGCCCGCCTCGTACTGGAGCACCGAGGTCGGCAGCAGAGCGTTCTCCTGGAACAGGAGCCGCAGCCGGACGGCACCCTCCTGCTCACCGCCACCGCGCCGCTGCGCCATGCGCGGCACGACGATCGTGCCGCTGCGGGCCCCCAACTCGACGACGGCGTATGGCGGTTGACCATCGTGGCGGTCAACCGGGCGGGGCAGGAAACCCGCTACGGGATCGCGGCCCCGGACGCGCGCGCGGCGGACGGGCCCACGCTCCCCTGCCCGCCCAGCGCTACCAGCGGCGCCACGTTCCGGCCCGTGCGGTCCGTCGACGGCCACGCCATGATCAAGGTGGCCGGGCCACGCGAGCAGGCCGAGCTGATCAGATTCGACCTGCGCTGGGACCGGATCACCGTGCACGGCCGCCTGCTCGCCGCCGGCTCTCCGTACGCCGACTACACAGCGGAGGCGGTGCGCCGCGGCTCGGGCGCGGTGGTCGCGGCCACCCCCGTCTGGGACGGCGACCGCTTCACCTTCGACGTACCGCTCGCCACCATGGCCCGCGGCGCCCGGACCCAGCGGATGTGGGACCTCCAGCTACGCCGCGGACGGACCCGGATCAAGATCGCACGTCGGCTGACCGACGTACGCCACCCGAAGAAGGTCTTCCGCACTCCCTTCCGGACCGTCGCCACGGAGGACGGCGCGCTACTGCGCGTGCACGCCCACCTCTCCGCGGCCGGAACCTTCGCGGTCAGCTGCGCTCCCTTCACCACCACCGAGGAAACCGCCTGATGAAGATCACGTTCCTGCTCACCTGGGGCGACGAGATGGGTGGCACGGAGATGGCCACCTACACCCAGGCGGCGCATCTGGCCCCGCGCCACGACGTCGAGGTCCTGAGCGTCCTCAAAACCCGGAGGGAACCTTTCTTCACCGCCGGTCACGCGATCCCGCGCCGGTACCTGGTGGACCGCACCGGCTTGTACGGCCGCCCGGTGCGCGACAGCGGCCTGGACGAGCAGGCATGCCGCACTCTCACGTCCCTGCCCAGCGAACTGATCAAGCCTGCCTGGGAGTCCACCTTCGACCGACTCACCGACATCGAGATGTCCACCGCGCTGGGCGCGCTGGACACCGATGTACTGGTCACCACCACGCCCGCGCTGATGGCCGCCGCGGCCGAGCTGGTGCCCCCGCGCGTCATCACCGTCCACCAGGAGCACCGTGCCTCCCAGCTGCGGGGCGTCACCGGCGAACCGCTGCTGGTGTACGCGCCCCGGATCGACGCCCTGGTCTCGCTGACCGAGCGCACCAACGACTGGTTCGCCGACTCGCTCGGCGCCACCGCCCCCGAACTGGCGGCCATCCCCAACGCCGTTCCGGGCGGCTTCCGGCCGCGCTCCGACCTGGACAGCAAGACCATCGTGCTGGCCGCCCGCATGACGCCGGAAAAGCAGCTCGACCACGCCATCGAGGCGTTCGCCACCCTCGCCGACCAGCACCCCGACTGGACGATGCGCATCTTCGGCGACGGACCGCAGGAAGTACGGCTGCGGCGCATCATCGACGGCCTGGGCCTGCACGACCGCGTCCAACTCCTGGGCCGCTCCTCCGAGATGGAACAGGAGTGGGCCAAGGCCGGCCTGGCCCTGCTGCCCTCCCGCAACGAAGCCTTCCCGCTGGTGCTGCTGGAGGTCTTCGCCGCCGGTGTGCCCGTCATCGCGTACGACATCGTCACCGGCCCCGCCGAGATCGTCCGGCACGGAGTCGACGGCCTGCTCGTTCCCGCCGGCGACAAGGACTCCCTGGCCGTTGCCATGGCCAAACTGATGGACGATGACGACACCCGGCGCGTGTACGGCAAGGCCGCCCGCGAAGGCGTCCACGAGCGCTTCGGCGCCGAGAAGATCACCGCACGCTGGGAGGAACTGTTCTCGCGACTGGTGGCCCGTCGCGACGATCCCCGGCGCCTGGCCGACCGGGCCGACCGCACCGCCCGCCGCATCGCGGCCGGCGGCAGCCGCAGCTTCAACGTGGCCGCGCCCATCAGTGTGCTGTCCGGGTCCGCCGACGAGCAAAAGGCCCGCGAGGTACTGCTCCAGGCCCAGGACCGCACCGGCACCCTCGTGCGCTCGGCCGGCCGACTGGCCGAGGTGCGCGACGACGTCCTCGCGCCGCGCATGGCCGAGTGGAACCTGGAGATCGCCACCTCGGCACTGGCCGCACACGGCATCCCCTACATCCTGCTGCGCGACGGAGGCACCTCCTACCGTGTCGCCGTCGAGGTCGAGCGCCGCGAGCAGGCCCTCGGGGCCCTCGCCTCCGAGCTGCACGGCAAGCCCGTGTACGCGGAGTTGATCACCCCGCGCGGTGCCGCTCCCGGAGCCGTGCTCGCCGAGCGGCTGCGCGAGGCCGGCGATGTCGCGGGCCTGCGCGTCTTCAAGCCACTGACCACCGAGAGCCGCACCCTGCGCTACGGGCCCGCGTTCGGCTGCACCGTGGAGTTCTGGGCCGAGAACGCCGAGACCGCCGAGATGCCCGGCTGGCGCAGCGCACCCCGCGGCTCCACCCTCCTTGGCCCGAGGCTCCCGTCGCTGGAAGCGGAAGGGACCTTCCGCGTCGGCGAGCAGGACCACCCCACGGTGGCAGCCTTCACCGACCGCCTCATGTGGGACATCGATGTCCCCATCGACGTCGTCTACACCTGGGTCGATGACACCGACCCGAAGTGGCGCGAACGCCGCGACGCCGCCAAGCGCGCTGCGGGCCTCGCCGAGGGCGGTGCGGACAGCGGCGATGTACGTTTCCGCAACCGTGACGAACTGCGCTACTCCCTGCGGTCGTTGGCGATGTACGCCCCATGGGTGCGCAACATCTACCTCGTCACCGACGACCAGACCCCGACCTGGCTGGACACCACCCAGCCCGGCATCAAGGTCGTCAGCCACCGCGAGATCTTCGCCGACCCGGAGCTGCTTCCCACCTTCAACTCCCACGCCATCGAAAGCCAACTGCACCGCATCGAGGGCCTGTCAGAACACTTCCTCTACTTCAACGACGACGTCTTCCTCGGGCGCCCTCTCACCGCGAGCTCGTTCTTCGACAGCAACGGCACAGCGCACTTCTTCCGCTCGCCGACCGCCGTGCCACCCAGCGAGCTCTCCGAGAACGACGAAGGGTATTTCGCAGCCGGGAAGAACAACCGACGCCTCCTCCAAAGGGAGTTCGGCCGCACCGCCACCCATGGCTTCCTGCACGCCCCGCACCCGCTGCGGCGCAGCGTCCTGGCGGAGATCGCCGAGAAGTTCCCCGAGGAGATCGCGGCTACCGCGGGCAGTCGTTTCCGCGCGACCACGGATCTGTCCGTGGCATCCTCCCTGCACCACCACTACGGCTACCTGACGGGGCGCTCCACCCCGGCATCGATCTCGTGCTCGTTCGTCAACGCGGGCGACTACACCCACCACACCAGGCTCAGCCGCATGCTGGCCACCCGCAGCCACAGCGTGTTCTGCATAGGCGAGTCCGCGGACGCCGAGGTCCCCGCCGACGAGCAGGACCGCGTGCTGCGTGCCTTCCTCGGCGCGTACTTCCCCGTCCGTTCCCCCTTTGAGCGTGGGTGAGTAAACGCCCTGAGCCCCTGGGCGGCCCTCCTGCCCGGACGATCTCCGTCGTCCTGACCGGAATGGGCCACAAGCGGAATCCCCGGAGAGTCTTGGACCTCCGGGGATTCCTGCTCCGCAATGAGCGCCCCAAAGAGGCAGCGCCCTCGCCAGAACCTTCCTGGCGAGGGCATCTGTGCTTTTTATGGCTCAACGCGACGGGGTCGTAAGGACAGCGAACCCGTCACTTCTCCGAGGGGGGATTTCCCGTAGTAGGGACGGACGGTCTTGGCCAGCTTCCGCTGGATCGACCGCAGTGTCCTGATGGTGGTCTCGTCATCCCGTCCCGTGGTCGTCGACCATTCGAAGCCGGTGCCCGCCAGGTCGCTCACGAAGACGATCTCGACCGCCAAAAGCAGGCGCGCCCACTCCACCGGGGCGAGCGGTGCGTCTGCGCCAAGCGCACCCCGCAGTCTGTTGCACTGCCTGACCATTTCCTGGGCGTCCGTGAACCCCATACCGACTGCCAGATGGTCACTGCATCGTGCCGGCCCGCCCCACTCCAATAGTGCACGCCGTAGGAGTTCGGTCTCACCCTCGGTGAGTAGCTCACTCGCTGCCACTTCTCGCCCTGACATCATTCCAGTCCTCGCCAGTACTCATCCAACGTGGCCGGATCCCGGCGGAATACCGTTCCGGCGTCCGGATGGTTTGGATCGTGAATCACAATGGTCGATCCATCCTTGCCGAGATAGGCCTTCCGTCCGCGCCCCAGTTCCTTGGTCTGCGTCTTGTCCGCAGCCTTGCGGGCCTCCTCGTACTCCTCGGGGGACATCCCGGCCTGTTTGAGCGCATTCGCTTCCCGCCGACTCAGCTCGGGACCGCCCCCTTACCCGCCTGGTTGACGGCTTCCTCGCGGCGCTTGCGCTCCTGCTCGCGCTCCCACTCCTCGGCTTTCTTGGCTGCCTGGTCGGCTTCGTGGGCGTATTTGTTGGCGTATTTGTTGGCGTTCTTGGCTGCTTCTTCCGCTGATTTGGCGTGCTTTTCTGCGGAGGTGGCCAGGCTGTTGGCGGCCGAGGCGTCCTTCTCCGCCTGTGCCGCCGCGCCCTGGGCAACGCCGGCCTCGTGTTCGGCCTGGCTGACATCAACCGCTCCAGCATGTACGCCGCCTACGGCTCCAAGCACGACCTCTACCTCAAAGCCCTGGAACGCTACGGCGCGCACGAGGCCACCAAAGCACAACAGGGCCTGGCGGACACCGGTCCGGCCCTGCCCGCCCTTCGTGACTTCCTGCTCTCCTATGTGGATGCCGCGCTCGCGGATCCGGAACGCACCGGGTGCATGGTCACCCATGGCGTGATGGAACGCGTCCCGGGTGACGTCGAGGCCGCCCAGCGCCTGCGTACCGCGCTGGGTTCACTGGAAGAGACCTTCTTCGAGCTGTTGCTGCGTGCCCGTACAAGCGGAGAGCTCACGCCCGGTACGGACGTGCGGAGTGCGGCCCGGTTCATGGTCACGTTCACCCAGGGGCTGCGGGTGATGGAGAAGGCCGCTGACCGGTCGTACCTGACCCAGGCGGTGGATCAGGCGCTCAAAGCCTTCCCCCGGTCCCTCGGCCAGAGCGGCTCCCCTACCGGCGGCTGACGCATCCCGGGTCACACGGCCCGGCCTGCCAAGACGATCACTCCGCTGGGTATCGTGGCGTCACGTGGGCGACAGCACTCTATGGACACTGGCGATCGCGGCGCTGACCGGTGGCACCGCGGTACTCGCCAGTTGGGTCACCAGCCGCGGCAGCACCCAGGCCGCCAGGATCCAGGCGGAGATAGTCGCGCGGTCGCAGCGCGCCGAGCGGCTGCGCGAGAGCCGGCGTGTGGCCTATCTCGATCTGATCGAACAGACCCACCGGATAGGTGAGTTGTTCTGGGAGATATCCGCCGCGCTGCGGCTCCCCGACTCCGCTGACCGTTCGGCCGCGCTCAGCGAGCTATACGACCGGGAGCTCGCCGAATACGCGAGGATGCGCCGCTGTGCGCGCGTCGTAGAACTGGAGGGCCCATCCGCGGCCGCCGCGGCGGCACTCGCCCTCCAGCAGGCGACCGGCCCCTTCTTCTCGGCGTTCAAGGCCGAGTTGGACGGTGAAAACGGCACCCGTAACAGCGATAGCGACAACCATCAGGAATTCAACGCCGCTTACGACCCCTTCTGGAAGGCGTTGGAGGACTTCGTGGACGCGGCCCGCGATGCCCATCAGACCGACGAGGACCGGACCGGTCTCCAGTAGCCCCGGCGCGTGGCCGGGGCCGGCGCCCCCCGGCAAAAGCCCGGGCGCAGGGTGTGGCGGGTGTGCGGCGGGTCAGTGCGGCGGGTCGGAGTGGCGGTACCGTGCGGCCGCTGGTTGCGACGGGTCAGCCGCGTGGGCGCGGGCGCGGCGGGAGATGCTGCGGCCGTACGCTGCCCAGCCACAGGACGTCGCGAGCACGGGTCATCGCGACGAAGAGCTGGCTGCGAGCCAGTTCCCCGCGTTCACATGCCGTTTCGGCCGGTTGCGGTTCCGGGCCCATCGGCACATCGGCGTCGTGTCGCGGCAGGTATACGCGCTTGAACTCCAAGCCCTTGGCGCGGCGATAGCTGCCGAGCTTCACGGCTTCGACGGCGTGTCCGTCGTAGTGCTCCAGCAGGCATACGCGAATGCCGGCCTGGGTGAGAAGGCGCTGGTAGCCGGCTATGGCCCGCTTCGACGAGCACAGCACGGCGGCGTCCGACCGCTCCTGGGGAGTCAGGGCGCGCAGGGCCTCAAGGAGCGCCTGGTCGTGTTCGGCCGCCGTCGGCTTCACCACGCGGTGCACCCGACCGTCGTGGTACGTCAGGTCGACATCGCGCCGGCCCGGCGTACGGAGGCCGTCGATGTCCTCGAAGGAGTCCTCGGCGACGACGGCGAGCGCCGCGTCCACGATCTCCTTGCTGTTGCGGTAGTTGGTACGAAGGACCTGTCCGCGGTCTCCACGGATGTCGACACCCGCGTCCGACAGCCGGAACCCTCCGGGATAGACGGCTTGCTGGCCGTCGCCCACCAGGAGCAGGCCGTTGGGTATGTCTCCGACCAGGGCATGCAGCAACCGCACTCCGACGAGCGTCAGATCCTGGACCTCGTCCACGACGACGGCCCGGTACGGGGAGTCGCCGGCGTCGGTCGCCTCTTCCAGCGCGAGGGAGAGAATGTCGTTGAAATCGTGCACGGCGCGCTCGGTCCGGTGGGATTCGTACGCCTCGTACAGCGCCCAGACCGCCTGCCGGTGCGGGCGTCGCAGCGTGGTCCGTCGCCGGCGGCGGGCGACGGCGGCGTACTCCTCGAACGAGGCGATACCGCGCCCCTTGATGACGTAGTTGATCTCTTCCTGCCAGTAGTGCGGGGACGGTTCGATCTCGGCCAGGCAGCTGTCCCGCCCGACGTCCTTCCAGGCGAAGCTGAAAGCCGTCTCCGCCCGCGCCTTGTTCAGGTGGACGGGCACGCCGCGTCCCTTCAGGAAATCCTGGGCCCAGGAGTGCAGGCTGCGGAAGTCGATCCGGTCCGCCACGGCCGGGGCCATGGTCTTCAGGAAAGTGCCCTGCACGCGCGGCAGGTTGTTCGCGAAGGTGACATACAGGACCCGGCCGTTGGTGTGCCGGGCGAGATGGGCCGCACGGTGCAGACCGACGACCGTTTTGCCGGTGCCGGCCGGTCCGCTGATCCGGGCGGGACCGGCCCAGTTGCGGCGCACCAGCGCCACCTGGTCAGGATGGAGGAAGGTCATCCACTGCTCGATCGGTGCCTGCCGCGCCTCGTCGAGCGCCGCCTCGCGCAGGCCGTCGATGTCGAACAGGCCGTCGGGCTCCGCTTCCTGAGGACGGGCACGCGACGGTGCGTTCCGTGCGGCCGCCTGCCCGGCCCGGCCTGCCGGACCGGGCTCCGGGGCCCGGGTGGTCTGCGCACCCCGGCCCGGCGCGCTCTGCTTCGCGGCCGGGTCCTCGTACTCGGGGAAGACCCGCTCCAGGTGTTCGGCGATGGCGCGGACCAACGGCGCGGACAGCCGGGTGCGCTCCCGAAGCAGCACCGGCCCGATCTCGTACTCGCCCAGCAGCCGGACCCGCCCCAGCTCGATGTCGACCTGCCGCCCCGCGAAGGCCATGACCGGTTGCACCGCCACCGGGGACAGGCCCAGCGAGGCCACGGCGCCCTCCGCGGTCTTCGTCACCGCCAGCAGCTTGCGCCGGTGCTCGTCCCTCGACTCTCCTCCGGCACACAGCTCGCCGCCCGAAGTCTCCGGGGCGGCCCGCCAGTTCTTGACGTCGATGACGAAGACACCGCCAGGGCCGATCAGCAACATATCGACATTGGCCGCGCGCGTGCCCGGCCACCGCCGGTCCACGAGCAGCCGCCATCCCCGCTCGGCCAGCACCAGCAGCTGCGCGGCGACCCGCCGCTCACCCTCGCTCGCCGCCTCCCAGCGCCGGGCCCGCTGCCTGGCCGCCTGCCACTGCTCACGTAACAGCCGTTCCTGCAACCGGGCTTCCTGAGCCCGACGTGACGCCGAACCACCTGCCGTCATGTCTCGCCCCCTCGTACACGGAGTAAGGACCATAGGTCGTTGCACGGATGATGCGATAGCTGCCATGGGCCGGCGCAAAGGCACCGGGAAAGTCCTGGCCGGCCGGCCCCGGAAGGACGCCCTACCCCGTGCTCAGGCTCAGCGCCGACGTAAGGATGCGCACGGCCGAGGTGCCCAGCCCCGTCGGCCCCCCGAGCCACACCGGTGAGCCCGGTCCGTGGCTCAGGTATTCCTCGCGGTAGCGGCGGCAGTCCCGGTGCCAGGTGAGGATCCCGGCCAGCCAGTTCTCCAGTTCCTTCACATAGCCGTCGAGGGCCGTACGTGCCTCGTCCGAGAGCTTGAAGTCGTCGTAGACGATGGGGAGTTCATTGGCGGCGACATGCTGGAACTCGCGCATACGGGACGTCATCAGGTCGTGGATGATGGCCAGCGCCGTCGGATAGTCGCAGTCGAAGAAGTTCTGGACCACCAGGATGCCGTTGTGTACCTCCCCCTCGTATTCGATCTCCTTCTGGTAGGAGAAGACGTCGTTGAGCAGGCACGCGTAGTCGGCGGCCGCGTTCTCCAGTGAGCGCATCGGGCCGGTGCGGTAGATCTCGGGCGGGATCTGCCGCCCGTGTCCGATACGGCTCAGGCTCATCGTGAGGTCGGACCCGAAGGTGGACCGCCGCATCTCGATGTAGTCGACCGGGTCGGGAATACGGTTCAGCGCCTGGTTGTCCAGTTCCCAGAGCCAGCTGGCCGTCATCTTGTCGACGGCGGTACGGAACGTACGGCGCGCTTCAGGGGTCATCGGACCCGCCGTACGGGCCCACAGGTCCGCCAGGCCGCGTTCGAGGGCGTTGGCCGGCTGGATCGCGGGGGCCGAGGAGTCGACCGTCATCAGCTCCGACAGGCGCATGGTGCACGCCTTGGCCGAGGCCAGGTCGCGGGTCCGGCCGAAGACCGCGGGGTAGTAGTCGTCCGCGTATGTGCCCCAGGCCAGCCACTGGGCACCCAGATCGAGTTGCTCCAGGGTGGCGTCCGGGTGGAGGCCCGCCGCGCAGAGAGCAAGATCGTGCCGGGCCATCGCGGGCTCGTCCCAGACACCGGAGAAGGGCACCCCGGGCTGTGGCTGGAGCATGCCCATGCGGTGTGCCCACGCGATGACGTTTCGGCGGGACGCTTCCAGATGCGGGCTGTGTGTGGTGGTGAACGGCATGTAGATGTCGGGGATTTGGGACGGCCCGACCTTTGTGTACGGGGTGTGACTGTGACTGCGGACGCGCTGTCCGAAGTCCGTGGCGAGCGCCGCCTTCAGGTCCGCCGCCGAGGTGCCGAGGCCGCTGACGGCGAAGGGCGACCAGGACGCGGATGCCCCGGAGGACGACAACGGGGCCCCGGCCACCGCACCGGCCGCCACTCCGCCGCCGTTCATGTACCGGCTGGAACGCATATGCCATTCATGGCCGCCGGACTGCCAGTCCTGGAGCCCCTTCGCGTACGTCAGGACATCCGCGCAGGACTGCGGGTCGAGCCCCTTCTCCACGAAGAGCACGGGGAGTTCGCCCAGCACGGTGTTCTCGAACTGCTGCAGACGCGAGGTGATCAGTTCGTTGACGGCGTTCGCGGCCTCCTGGGTGGTGCAGTCCAGGAATGTCTCCAGCACCAGGACGCCGTTGCTCAGCTCGCCTTCGTCCTCCGTCTCCCGCTGGTAGGAGAAGAGGTCGTTGCGCAGGTGAACGCCGTCGGAAAAGGTGTCCTTGAGGACCCTCAGGGGACGGGAATCGGCGACGGCCACGGGAACTTCGGCGCCGGCCGCGAACTCCACCAGACCCGCGGACCACGGCGCTCCACCGACCTTGCGCCGCATCGCGATGTACTCAACGGGATTGGGCACGCGGTGAATATTGATATTGGACAGTTCCCACAGCGATTCATTGAGCAGATGCTCGGTGGCCTCGGCGAACCGCGCCCGCCATTCCATGGACATGTGCGGCACTGTGCGCGTCCACAGGTCCGCCAGGCCCGCTTCCACGGGATTGGTCGGCTCGGGCATGGGTGTGGCCAGGTCCATCGGCATAAAGGCCGGCAACCGGTCCAGATACGCCTTGCCGCCCTCGCGGTCCAGCGTCCGCTTGTACTTCTCCAGGAAGTGGTCGTCGAAGAAGAAGACCCACACGTACCAGTCCGTCACCAGGGACAGCGCGTGCTCCGGGGCGTCCGGGTGGGTATAGGAGCACAGCAGGGCGTAGTCATGGGCGTCGAGGTCCCGCTCCTCCCAGATGTTCGAACCTTCGAGCATTCCCATGCTGCGGGCCCACTTCTTCGAGTGTTTCCGCGCCTCCTCCAGATGCGGGTTCAACCGCGCCGGATAAGGGGTGTAGAAGTTCGGCAATTCGAAAGGCTGTGTCATCGCTGCTGACCTCTCCCGATACGCACGGAAGGAAGGCGCGTTGCGGTACGCCCCCCTGACGCGCACAGCACTACCCCGGGGCGCATCGCCGTAGGCCAGCTCCGTCAGATCATCAGCGCTACCACCCCCGCCGCCCGTTCATGCATTCGAGCCGTGCAGCGTAACTCAGCTGATTCCCGGCACATTTATTCATCCCTCCGGAATGCAGACGCTCCGACCGCGACCACCCCGGCTTACCCGGCCTCCCCCTCGGTCGCCTCGGTGTACTCCAGCCCCAGCGTGGCCGGGCCGGCCCTCCGCATCACCGAAGGAGGCATGGACCTGGACAAGGTCAACGTCATCTAAGAGCGGTATGGGATGCGCTATACGAGCGGCACGATGGAACTCGACCAGCAAACGGGCAAGCCCGCATTGGCCCCGCCCGAATCAGAGCTGGCAACCCGCCCGTTCGAGCAGCGCCCGCGCGGCATGCGTATGAGGATGATCGCTGCCGAAAGCGCCGTCGCAGGCGCGTACGGCTTCCCCGGCCAGCCGGCGGGCGTCGTCCCAAGTCAGTCTCTCGGGCCTGGCGTTATTGCCCACCGTACGGTCCAGGAAGCGCACTACCGGCGCCGGGAACATTCCGACGCCCCTGGACCGGCTCGCGCCCTCCTCCTGCAAGGAGCGGACCGCTGCCACCGTCACCTCCGCATGCGCGAGGCGGATCAGCGCGTCATCACGCGGGCTGTCCCGTTCGAGTTCGACTCGGTCGCGGAAGGCAAGGGCGTCATGGACCAATGACAGTGCCTCCACCCACAGACGCCGGCGTCCGAGCGCTCGGGCGCGATGCAACTGGGACAGCATGCGCGCCGGGTGCGCCGCTCCCAGGACCCGCCAGCGCAGCCCGACGGCTGTGTAGAGCAGCCGCTCGCACTCCACGTAGCGACGCAGCCCGTACAGGGCGTCGCCCAACGCATGCTGTACGTCGGCGACCTGCGCCAGCACATCGCAGTCGACCGGGGAGAGGCGACTGGTGAACGGGCCTTCGGCGTTCTCCCGGAAGATCTCGGTCAGGCTGGGCCCGGTGCGGCCGGCCAGCGACAGCCCGCGCCCGCTCGCCTTCTTCTCCGTCTGCGCCAGCAGCGGGCGCAGCGCGGCCTCGGCTTTGCTGAAGTCACCACAGTTGGTGTGCAGTTGACCGAGTGCCAGGGTGTCGTCGAATGCCACCCCGGGCCCGGCCTCAGCCCCGGCACCGGTCCCGGCCGTGGACTCGACGATCCGGGTGGCGAACGGAAGCGCCTCCCCGTACCGTCCGCACCGCTCGTACGCGTCCCGTACCCGGCGCGCGGCGGCGACCGGCCGCTCGGGATCGCGGCCCTAGCACCACAACAGCTCCATCGCATGCGGAGCGAACAGGTCCAGCACGGCACCGCCGAGTGACCGCGGCATGGCGTGGTCCAGCAAAGCCGCGGCGTAGGCGCACAGTTGGGCGCGCGCCTCGTCCGTCAGCTCACGGGCCGACTCCGCGAGCGCCGCCGCGTCCGGCCGCACACAGGCGACGACCGGCGGATCGGGATCGCCGTCCGCCCCGCCCGGATCGACAGCGGCGTCCCGCAGCGCGCGGAGCTCGGACGCCACCCGATCCGGCGGCAGTTCCGGCATCCGGACCGTGGCGACGGCCTCGGGGGACAGGACGGACACGGGAAGCGGGGCGTCGGCGAAGCAGGACAGAAGGTGCCCCAGCGAAAGCTGCGGCGACGTGCCCGGCTCGGGGGATTCGCCCTGCTGATAGGTGATGTGCAGGTCACGGGCGGCCTGGTAGCTCCGCGCTTGTTCGCGCGCGTCCGACCGGAAGGACGCCCCGTCGCTCATGGCTCCTGCACCCGCATGTCGCGGCCCGCCTGGTAGATCCGGGCGCTGCCCTCCGCGCGCGCCTGTAGCTGCACGCCGGCGGAGGGAGTTTCCGAAGGCAGTGCCCCGCGAGCCGCCTCCAGCACCCGCTGCAGCTCGTCGGCGGCCGCCGGATCGTCCCGCAGAACGCGCAGCAGACGCCGCTGCCACTCACCGACGAGTTCCAGCTCGGTCGCGTCCCCGTCAGCGGCGCCGGTCCTGGCCTCGACGAGTTCGGCGCGAGCCTCGTCGAGGTCCCGGCCGACGGCATCGGCGTCCGCGGGCCGTACCCGCCGCCACAACGCGACAACGCCCTCCCGGGCCTGCCCCCAGGCTTCCGTCACCATCAGCCCGACCAGGGCCGTACCCGCACTGGCAAGCATCGGATCCACCACTCCGCCGCCCCCTTCGTTTCCACCGCTGTGGGGTCAACAGCGTGGCACGACAGCAGGATGCTTCGCCGCGGAACGGTCACTTCTCACGGTGGTGGAACTCCGGGCCGGAGGTGCGTCCGCTTCCGTCGGGAAGCGGGGTGACAAGGATGCGGTGACGAGGATGGGGTGACAAAGATTCTGGAAGCGATCTCGGGCATTGGTGCCTTGCCCTTGCCGCGCCTCTTGCCGAGCAGGAATTCGACCTGCCGCCACGCCGCAAATACTCGGTGGGCGGGCACAGCAACCGGGTGACGCTGTCACCTTCGTAGCGGGCCATAAATGCAGTCGTCCGGGCTGCTCCCTGCATGGCATCAGGGACCGCTGCCGATGCGAACTCACTGATTCGAGTAGCCCTGTGCTCCAGTTGGCGCCGACCTTCTGCGGGCCGGCCGATTCGGTGTTGGGCTGGCACCGCAGGCCGTACTACGGCTGCCTTTGGTGTGCCCTTGCGGCTGTTTCGTCATATGCCCCAGGCAGGTTCCAGCTGCCCTGAGCAACCCCGGACAAGGAGAGCAAACGAGTGACCACCATCTCCGCGCGGCCCACATCCGTACCGGACATCGAACAGATGCCGGTACCGCAACTGCGCAGATCCAAAGAAATCCAGGGCAACATTCTTGCCGCGTTCAACAAGGACTACATGGCTTTCCGCTATGTGCGCTTCCCCGATGACGGGGGCGCGGGCGGCCGCGGCTGGCTGTCCGTCATGCTGAACACCGTCGCGGTGACCGCCGCGGTCGAGGACTTCAACGAGGAGTTCTCCCTCTCCCGCAGGGCATACGGCCAGGATCCGTCCATCACCGCCACCTGGGTCGGGGTCTCCCTGACGTACGACGGCCTGCTCGAAGTCGCCCGGGAACCCGGCAAGATCAAGGAGGATCTGAAGCCGCTCACGTCATTCGTCAAGGGCGCCGCCGAGATGGCGGGGGAGCTCGGCGACGTGGGTGAGAGCGACCCCGAGTTCTGGATGTTCGGCTCGGTCAGGAACGGCGTCCACGCGGTACTGGTCGTCGCCGCGGACTCCGAGGCGGCGCTGAATGACAAGCTCGAAAACATCGCCGCCGCGGATTCCGCGCACGGAGTGACACTCGTCCATCAGGACGACGGGCGTACGCTCACCGGAAACCTGCGCGGGCACGAGCACTTCGGGTACAAGGACGGCATCGCCCAGCCGGGAGTGAAGGGCTTCCACCGTGAGGACCGGGAGAACCCCGGCTTCCGGGAGAACCGCCCGGGGGCCAATATGGTCGAGCCCGGGGAGTTCGTCTTCGGGCACCAGAGTGAAAGCGGGCCGCCGCCCGTAGGACGGCCCGAATGGCTGGACAACGGTTCTCTGCAGGTCGTACGCCGGCTGCGGCAGGACGTCCCGGGCTGGAACGAAGCGGTGGTACGCGAGGCGGACACCTTCCGGCCGCGGGGCATTTCCCCCGATGTGCTGGGCGCGTGTCTGGTCGGCCGCAAGAAGGACGGCACACCTCTCGCCCGAGGCGAGAACCCGGTGACGGGTGTCGGTTCGGACGGCAACGACTTCACCTACGAGAACGACCCGGAGGGAAGGGAAACTCCGTGTTGCGCGCACATCCGCAGAACCCATCCCCGTCACTTCGAGCCGACGCAGCAGCACCGCATCATGCGCCGCGGCATCCCGTACGGCCCCCAGTACACGCCGAAGAACGCCGACGCCGACCGCGGCCTGATGTTCGTGTGCTACGGCACCTCTCTTGAGCATCAGTTCGAGTTCGTGCAGAAGGCCTGGTCGAACAATCCCAGGTTCGTACCCGGAAAGAACAGCGCCCCCAACGGCATCGACAAGTTGACCGGCACCGACGACGAGACCCCGGACGCGCAGATCGTGCTGGCCGACGGCCAGGAAGGCACCGTGTCGATGGACAGATTCGTCCGGACCACCGGTGCGGTGTACGCGTTCACGCCCTCGATCAGCACCCTGCGGCGGCTCGCCGCGAACAAGTCCCTGCACGAGAAGGCCTAGGTCACCATGGACGACAACACCCGCAGGGAAAGCACCGGCGTCGAGCGCGCCGACTGGAGGACTTTTCAGCAGCTCGCCCGCGAACTCCTGTTAGTCGGCCCCGAGCCGGCCAACGAGGACCTCAAGCTGCGCTACCTCGACACTCTGATCGACAACGGCCTTACACCGACCCGCGATCCCAAGCGCGTACTGATCGTCGGAGCGGGCATCGCCGGTCTCGTCGCCGGCTCGCTGCTCACCCGCGCCGGGCACCATGTCACGATCCTGGAAGCCAACGCCAACCGCGTCGGGGGACGCATCAAGACCTTCCACGCCAAGAGGGGAGAGCGGCCGCCCTTCACCGACCCCGCGCAGTACGCGGAAGCCGGCGCCATGCGGCTGCCCAGCTTCCACCCGCTGACGCTGGCACTGGTCGACAAGCTCGGCCTGAAGCGGCGGCTGTTCTTCAACGTCGACATCGATCCCGGTACCGGCAATCAGGAAGCCCGGGTACCCCCGGTGGTCTACCAGTCGTTCAAGGACGGCAAGGTATGGACGAACGCCGATCCCAGCCCTGATTTCCGCGAGCCGGACAAGCGCAACCACACCTGGATCCGCACCAACCGCCAGCAGGTCCGGCGTGCCCAGTACGCCAAGGACCCCTCCGATGTCAACGGCGGCTTCCACCTCACCGGCTGCGAATCGCGGCTGACCGTCGGCGAGATGGTCAACCAGGCCCTGGAACCGGTGCGCGACTACTACTCCGAACTGCGCGGCGACAAGCGGGTCAACAAGCCGTTCAAGGACTGGCTGGACGGCTGGGCCGGAGTCATCCGCGACTTCGACGGCTACTCGATGGGCCGCTTCCTGCGCGAGTACGCCGGGTTCAGCGACGAGGCCATCGAGGCGATCGGCACGATCGAGAACATGACGTCGCGGCTGCACCTCGCGTTCTTCCACTCCTTCCTGGGCCGCAGCGACATCAACCCGGACGCCACGTACTGGGAGATCGAGGGCGGGAGCCGCCAGCTCCCGGAGGCACTCGCCAAGGATCTGCGGGACCAGCTCGTGATGGGCCAGCGGATGGTCCGGCTGGAGTACTGGGACCCGAGCCGCGACGGTACACACAGCGGGCTCGTCGGACCGGGCGGCCCGTCGGTCGCGATCCAGACCGTGCCCGAGGACGCCCCGTACAGCGAGGAGCAGACCTGGACCGGTGACCTGGCGATCATCACCGTCCCCTTCTCCAGCCTGCGCTTCACCGCGGTGACCCCGCCGTTCTCGTACAAGAAACGCCGCGCCGTCATCGAGACGCACTACGACCAGGCCACCAAGGTGCTGCTGGAGTTCTCACGCCGCTGGTGGGAGTTCACCGAGGCGGACTGGAAGCGGGAACTCGACGCCATCGAGCCCGGTCTGTACGACTACTACCAGCGGTGGGGCGAGGACAGCGCCGAAGCCGCCGCGGCCGCCCCGCAGCGGGTGCGGGCACTGCCCACCGGACTACTCGGCGCCCACCCGAGCGTGGACGAGAAGCGCATCAGCCCGGAACAGGTGGCCTACCTCCGCAATGAACCGCTGCACGGCGCCACCGTGCGGCCGGCCACCAACGCCTTCGGCGGCGGTTCCACCACCGACAACCCCAACCGGTTCATGTACTACCCCTCCCATCCCGTTCCCGGCAGCCAGGGCGGGGTCGTACTCGCCGGGTACTCCTGGTCGGACGACGCCGCACGCTGGGACTCCATGGAGGACGCCGAGCGCTACGGCTACGCACTGCGCAACCTCCAGTCGGTGCACGGCCGCCGCATCGAGGTCTTCCACACCGGTGCGGGCCAGACCCAGAGCTGGCTGCGCGACCCGTACGCGTGCGGTGAGGCAGCGGTCTACACCCCGCATCAGATGACCAGTTTCCACCTCGACGTGGTCCGTGCCGAGGGGCCGGTCCACTTCGCCGGTGAGCATGTGTCCCTCAAACACGCCTGGATCGAAGGTGCGGTGGAGACGGCCGTACGCGCCGCCATCGCGGTGCACGAGTCTCCCTCACCAGGCGGGATCTCCGCCGCCACGCCCGCCGAGACGCCCCGCGAGCGCAGGGAGACAGCCGCACCATCGGACCAGCCGCGAGAGGAAGTACTGACGTCATGACCGGCACACAGACATGCACGGTGGCCGAGTACCTGGCCATCAGGCTGGAACAGCTCGGCATCACCCACCTGTTCGGCGTTCCGGGCAACCATCTCGGCCCGTTCCTGTCGACGCTGCACGAGAAGACCAAGGTGCGCTGGGTGGGCACCCCGACCGAGGGCGGCGCCGGCCAGGCCGCGGACGGCTACACCCGGGTGAAGGTCGCCGATGCCGAGATCGCGCTCGGCGAGCAGGGCATCGGCGCGGCCGCGGTCACCTACGGCGTGGGCGCGTTCAACCTGCTCAACGCGATCGGCGGCGCCTACACCGAGTACGTACCGCTCATCGCCATCAACGCGGCCCCCACGTACGAGCAGTGGCTGAACCAGCAGGCGATCGGCCTGCTCACCTCGCACATGTCGCAGCGCCCGGAGAGCAACCTGGACGTCTACCGCCAGGTGACGGTGGACGCCCAGGCCGTCTCCAACCCCGGCCTGGCCCCCACCCAGATCGACGGCGCCATCACCGCCTGCCTGTCCCACCGCCGGCCGGTCTACCTGGAGTTCCTCGAAGACGTCTGGACGGCACGATGCCCCGCACCGCGCGGCCGTCTGACGCGACGGGAACGGCCGCTGACCGACCAGAACACGCGCATGCTCGGCGAGGCGGTCACCGCGTGCGTGGACCTGATCCGGCGCTACCGCAATCCGGTGCTGTGGGCCGGCGAAGAGATCGACCGCTTCAACCTGTCCCAGGAGTTCGAGAAGCTGGTACGGGAGACCGGTATCCCGTTCTGCACCACCGTCGGCGCCAAGTCCGTCGTCTCCGAGTACACCCCGGGCTTCTCCGGCGTCTACAACGGCAAGGCCAGCAATCCGGACGTGGCCAAGGTCTTCCACAACGCCGGCTGCCGCATCGGGCTGGGTTCGTGGGCGACCTCGAAGAACCTCGGTGGCAAGAGGTCGATCGGCGACGACTGGACGGTGGCCGCCCACGAGGGGGTGCACGTCGGCGCCTCGTACTTCCCGGACGTGCGGCTCGCCCAGTTCATCCCCGCACTGCGGGAGCGCCTCGTCCGCGAATTCGGTACAGGTGCCTTCGACGCGGACTACTTCGCCCGCGCGCACGGGGACGGCCTCGACGTCCCCGAGAGCACCGCCGCCCACCTGTCGTCGCTGACCGGCGGTCCCTACCCGGAGAGCGTGACGTACGACAGCTTCTTCCGGCATATCAACGCCTTCCTCGAGTCGCAGAACAGCGAGCCGCCCGGCGAGCGCACCAATCCGTTCACCGTGATCAGCGACGCCGCGTTCGCGCTGATCGGCTCGATGAACCTGCGGATGGCGGAACGCGCCTCGTACGTGGCGCAGAACAGCTGGCTGTCCATCGGCTACTCGGTCGGCGCGGCCACCGGGGTGGCGCTGGGCCGGCAGTACTCCGGGAAGCGCCCGATGGTCTTCGTCGGCGACGGCTCATTCCAGGAGACGTGCCAGGAGATGTCCACCCACGTCCGGCTCGGGCTGCGCCCGGTGGTGTTCGTCCTGGACAACGAGGGCTTCTACGGCATCGAGCAGATGCTCGTCCACCCCTGCTACTACAAGGACGAGGCACCGGTCTCCAACGGCGCCGACTTCTACAACGAACTGCACCCGTGGCAGTACGAGGAGCTCGCGAAGGTCTTCGGCTCCACGAAGCACCCGATGCACGGCTTCGCCATCCGCAGGCACGACGACCTCGCCAAGCTGCTGAAGCAGATCGCCGAGCCCCATGACGCGATCAACCAGGGCCCGGTCGTCGTACGGGTCCAGCTGAAGCGGCACGACTACCCCGGGGCGCTCAAGTACAAGATCGCCGAGAACTGTCCGCCGCCCGTCGGCGCACCCTTGGAAGGGAAAGTGGGATGACGACCGCGAACGATCGGCGGGCGGCGTCGGTGAACGCCCCCGTCCGCAACTCGGCGAAGGCGCTCCGGCACGCCATGAGCGGTCTGTCCGGGCCGGAGGCCATGGGATGGACCGGCACCGTACGGCCCGCCGGAACCCCGGGCGACGGCCAGGAGGTGCTGATCCTCGGTGCCGGCGTCGCGGGCCTGACAGCCGCCTACGAGCTGAGCATGCTCGGCTACCGGTGCACCGTCCTGGAAGCGCAGAATCGCGTCGGCGGGCGCAACCGCACCGCGCGCAACGGCGACGAGCTCTATGAGCTCGACGATTCCGGCGCGGTCACACACACGCACACCTGCGCGTTCGACGACGACATGTACCTCAATCTGGGCCCGGGCCGTATCCCGTACCACCACCGCCGAGTGCTCAAGTACTGCCGTGACTTCGGCGTGGAGCTGGAGCCGTACATCATGGAGACCACGGCGAACCGCGTGCGTCCGCCCGGTGCCGAGGTGACCTGGCCCAACCGCCGGGTGGCGAACGACACACGCGGCTACATCGCGGCCAAGCTCGCCGAAACGCTGGTCGAACTCGACACCTTCACCGGCGAAATGCGGCATCTGCTGCGGGTCTTCGGCGCGCTCGACGAGAACGGCAAATACCGCGGCACCACCCGCTCCGGATATCTGGCGCCGCCCGATATCGAGGCGTGGCCCACCCCGGCCCCGCCGCTGTCCTTCGAGGACCTGGTGAACTCGGGATTCTGGAAGGCCCGCTTCTACCAGCCCGTCGACTACCTCTGGCAGGCCACGATGTTCCAGCCGGTCGGCGGCATGGACCACATCGTCAAGGCACTGGCACGCGAGGCCAAGCGGGCCGGCGCGACACTCGTGCTCGGCGCCGAGGTCCTCGACATCGAGATCGGCGAGGGCGGCCAAGGGGTCCACGTCAGATATCGCAAGGGCGACGACGAGTTCGACGCCGACGCGCGCTACTGCGTCAGCAACATCCCGATCCCGGTGCTCCGCGACATCCACCTCACCAACTTCTCGGACCCCTTCGAGCAAGCGATCAACACCATCAACTTCGAGCAGACCTGCAAGGTCGGCTGGCAGGCGAACCGCCGCTTCTGGGAAGGCGATCTCGGCAGCTGGGACGACACCGAGGGCATCTACGGCGGCATCAGCTGGACCAGCCACAACATCACCCAGCTGTGGTACCCGTCCAACGACTACTTCTCCGACAAGGGAACCCTGACCGGCGCCTACAACTTCCAGGAGGAGGCTCACACGCTCGGGAATCTCCCTCCTGAAGAACGCCTGGAACTGGCCCGCAAGGGCGCCATCGAACTGCACCCGGAATTCGCGGACGAAAGCCTCGTCCCGAACGACAAGGGCGTTTCCATCGCCTGGCACAAGGTGCCCTACCAGTTGGGCGGCTGGGCGGCCTGGAAACCCCACAAGGAAAACCACAAACAGGCCTACAAGCAACTGCTCCAGCCCGAGGGAATCGACGCGTTCTTCGTCACCGGCGACCAGATCTCCCCACTGCCCGGCTGGCAGGAGGGCGCCATGATGTCGGCCCACTACGTGTGCCAGCAGATCCTGGGCATCATGCCCCTCACGGCACCCGATGAGGTCGCGGTGCCTGACTCGGTCGCGTTGACGCAGGGATTGTTCTGACACTCGCGGAAGCTGAGGCATCCGGGGCCGACCGCCCCGGATGCCTCAGGTCGGAGCACGGCTGCCGGGACGCGAAGGGGTAGGGCAGAGCACGTTATCGAAACTCTCTTCTCCCTCCTCGACGATTTCCTGTCAGAAAAGATCGGCGCGAAAGGCGCCTCGACGATCACCGCCCGTTATGTGGTGGATCGTGAGCGGAGATTCCGGGACGGAGATTCCGGGACGGATAGGCCGGGATGGATAGGACCGGACGGATAGGGCGGAAAGGCCGTTAAGGTCGCCGTCGTTCGCTGAGCACAGCGTGACCACTCCCGCTCAGCAAAGATCCGCCGTGCCGGTCGATGCAGATCACGTCGGCGCCCAGGGCGACGAGGATCACATCGAGTGCGCCAACCGCGCCAAATCACCACAAAATCAACACCTTTGCACTGCGCAGCAACCCATTCACTGCGCCGGCGTGGCCATGGGGCCCGACCACGGCATCCCTCTCAGGCGGACCGCTTGAATGCTCAAAATGGCGGGGGGTTAGCATATGAGCACTGCCTAGCTCGAAAGATAAACCTGTGACTGTCAATGACGACTCGTTCACCAACTGGAAGAACCGCGAGGAGATCGCGGAGTCGATGATCCCGATCATCGGGAAGCTGCACCGGGAGCGGGACGTCACCGTCCTGCTTCACAGCCGCTCCTTGGTGAACAAGTCGGTGGTCAGCATCCTCAAGAGCCACCGATTCGCCCGGCAGATCGCCGGTGCGGAACTCTCGGTCACCGAGACGCTGCCGTTCCTGCAGGCTCTCACCACGCTCGATCTCGGCCCTTCCCAGATCGACCTCGGGATGCTCGCCACGACGTACCGGACCGACGACCGCGGTCTCTCGGTGGAGGAGTTCACCGCCGAGGCCGTCGCCGGTGCCACGGGTGAGAACAAGATCGAGCGCCGCGAGGGGCGCGACGTCGTCCTCTACGGCTTCGGCCGCATCGGCCGCCTCGTCGCCCGCCTGCTCATCGAGAAGGCCGGCTCCGGCAACGGCCTGCGGCTGCGCGCCGTCGTCGTCCGCCAGGGCGGGGAGCAGGACATCGTCAAGCGCGCCTCGCTGCTGCGCCGCGACTCCATCCACGGCCAGTTCCAGGGCACGATCACCGTCGACGAGGCGAACAGCACGATCATCGCCAACGGCAACGAGATCAAGGTGATCTACGCCAGCGACCCGTCTGAGGTCGACTACACGGCGTACGGCATCAAGGACGCCATCCTCATCGACAACACCGGCAAGTGGCGCGACCGCGAGGGCCTGTCGAAGCACCTGCGCCCCGGTATCGACAAGGTCGTCCTGACCGCGCCGGGCAAGGGCGACGTCCCGAACATCGTGCACGGCGTCAACCACGACACGATCAAGCCGGACGAGCAGATCCTGTCCTGCGCCTCCTGCACCACCAACGCGATCGTCCCGCCGCTGAAGGCGATGGCGGACGAGTACGGCGTCCTGCGTGGCCACGTGGAGACCGTCCACTCGTTCACCAACGACCAGAACCTGCTGGACAACTACCACAGCTCCGACCGCCGCGGCCGCTCGGCGCCGCTCAACATGGTCATCACCGAGACCGGTGCCGCCTCCGCCGTCGCCAAGGCGCTGCCCGACCTTGAGGCGAGGATCACCGGCAGCTCGATCCGCGTCCCGGTGCCGGACGTCTCGATCGCGATCCTCAACCTGCGGCTCGCGCGCGAGGCCACCCGCGAGGAGGTCCTCGACTACCTCCGGAATGTGTCGCTGACCTCGCCGCTCAAGCGCCAGATCGACTTCATCAGCGCCCCCGACGCCGTGTCCAGCGACTTCATCGGCTCGCGCCACGCCTCGATCGTCGACGCCGGCGCCACCAAGGTCGAGGGCGACGACGCGATCCTCTACCTCTGGTACGACAACGAGTTCGGCTACTCCTGCCAGGTCATCCGTGTCGTGCAGCACGTCTCCGGGGTGGAATACCCGACCTACCCGGCCCCGGCGGTCTGATCCCGGCGGACTGTCCGATCCGGTGCCCCGGCAGGCGGGGCAACAGTGGGCGGCAACCGATCCCGACAGGGCATCCGGTTGCCGCCCACCGCCACCTGCCGGCCGCCACCGGACTATCCGGCGGGGAGGTCGGTCCCGTCGTGGCCCTCCTCAGGGCACCCAGCGCGGCCGGGCCGAACGAGGTGACGTTCGTGGTCGAGAGGCCCTTCGCCGTGCCGTGCAGGATCCAGACGGCGCCAGACTCCTGCACCTGGCCGTGCTCGCCGTACAGGACGCTCGGACCGTCGCCGTCCTGCCGGCCGCTCCCGTAGTAGTTGTCGAGCAGTAGGTCGGTCCGGCCGACCCCGTCGAAGTCGCCGCCGTGCAAACCCCGGCCGCCCGGCAGCGTCATACCGCCGGACAGGCCCGCGGACGACCCCCACAGCATGACCGTCCCGACATGGCCGTCGGCGTCGGTACTCACCGTCACCGCCAGGTCGGTGAAGCCGTCGCCGTCGAAGTCGCGCGCGGCCGGGCTGCCCCCCGAACCTGCCGCAGCCGAACTGCGCATCGCTGCTGGGGCTCCGCGAGGTACAGCCGTTCCTGCACCGGTTGCAGCCGTCACGGACGCGCGGTCAGAACCAACTGGCGTGCTCAGTCACAGACGTTCAGCGCCCAGGCCGCGGAGCCGTCAGGCGTTCTTCTCCATCGTCGGTCGCAGGCGTTCCAGCAGGGCGTAGAGCGTTGTGCTCTCGGCTTCGTCCAGGGCGTCGAGGGCGCCGTGCGTGGCCTGCATCTCCTCGCGTACGCGGCGGATGATGTCGCGGCCCGCGTCGGTCGCGACGACGTTCTTCACACGGCGGTCCCTGGCGTCGGCTTCACGGCGGACCAGCTCTCGGGCCTCCAGGCGGTCCACGATCCCGGTGACGTTCGATGCGTCGCACACCAGCAGGGCGGCGAGGCCGCGCATGGGCAGCGGGTCGTCGAGCTGGGCGAGGACCTTGGCCTGGGTGGAGGTGAGGCCGTGGTGGGCGGCGGCGGCCGCGAAGTCGCGCCATTGGGCGGTGCCGATGGCGGCGAGCAGTTCCAGGAGCTGGAGCTTGGTCGGGACGTGCGGGGTGGTGGCGCTCATGGCTGGAGCGTACTCAAGACGCTTCACATCATCAATTATTTACTTGACTACCTTAACCATTGACGTCTACCGTCTACGGAAGTAGTTGATGACATCAAACATCTATGATCTGAAGCATTGAGAAGGTCCCGACTCCCATGAGCACCGCCGCACCCAAGCACGCCGCCGACGCCCGGCCCAGGAACGAGACGGTCATCGTCTTCGCCCTGAGCCTCGCCGCCATGGTCGTGTCGATGATGCAGACCCTGCCCGTCCCGATCCTGGGCCTGATCCAGGGCGACCTCGGCACCTCGACCGCCAACGTCAGCTGGGTGACCACCGCCACCCTGTTGTCCGCCGCCGTCTTCACCCCGCTGCTCGGCCGCTTCGGCGATCAGCACGGCAAGAAGCCCACCCTGGTGGCCGTGCTCGTGGTCATGGTCGCGGGCTCCGTCATCGCCGCGGTCGCGAGCTCGCTGCCGCTGCTGATCCTGGGCCGGGTACTCCAGGGCGCCGCCACCGCGATCTTCCCGCTGGCCCTTTCCGTGCTGCGTGAAGAGGTCCGGCCGCAGAGGCTGCCCGGCGCCATGGCACTGGTCAGCGGCACCCTCGCGTTCGGCAGCGGGCTCGCACTCGTCGCCACCGGCCTGCTCACCTCCGGCGCCGACGCCGACTACCGCAACGCCTTCTGGATGGCGACCGGCTTCGCGGTCCTCGCCCTGCTCGCCGTCGCCTTCCTGGTCCCCGCGACCCGCCACAAGACCGGCGGCCGCACCGACTTCTTCGGCGCCCTCACCCTCGGCATCGCCCTCCTGCTGCTCCTGCTGCCGATCTCCCAGGGTCACGAGTGGGGCTGGACCTCCGCCCGTACGCTGGGCAGCTTCGCCGGTGCGGCCGTCATGGCCGTGGTCTGGGCTCTGGTCGAGCGCAAGGTCCGCGAGCCCCTCGTCGACATGCGGATGTTCGTCCACCGCCCGGTCCTCATGGCCAACCTGGCCGGCATCCTCGTCGGCTTCGGCATGTTCGCGAACTTCCTCGGCGTCTCCTACCTCGTGCAGATGCCCGAGGCGCTCACCGGCTTCGGTTTCGACGCGTCCATCCTGCGCGCTTCCGTCCAGTTCCTGCTGCCCGGCGCGATCGTCTCGCTGCTCGCCTCGCCCGTCGGAGGCCATCTCGTCCGCCACCGCGGCCCCCGGTTCGTGCTCGGCATGGCCGCCGCATTCGGGGCCGTCGGCTTCGGCTGGCTGGCCCTCGACCACGCCCACACCGCCTCGGTGATCGGCGCCGGCCTCATGACCGGCGCGGCCGTCAGCTTCGGCTACGCCGCCATGCCCGCCGTCATCATGGCGAGCGTTCCGCACCACCAGAGCGGCATCGCCAACGGCATCAACTCGATCTCCCGCTCCACCGGCAGCGCGATCGGCAGCGCCATCGTCACCACGATCCTGGCGTCCAAGACCATCGAGCACCTGCCGGCGGGCGTTCCGCCGCTGCCCGCCGAATCCGGGTTCACCCTCACCTTCGTCATCGGGTCCGTCGCCTTCGCACTGGTCGCGGTGATCGGCTGGCTCGGCCTGCGCGGACAGCACGGCCCTCGGGTCGTCGAAGCGAGCGAGGCGGGCGAGGCGAGCACGGCCAACGCGCCCAGTGCGCCGAGTGCGTCCGGGGCGCAGCAGACGCACGCATCGGCCGACGCCCGCTGACCCTGACGCGTCGCCGATCACCGCCCGGCCTCGCGCGGAAGAGCACACGCACCTTACGGGCAACTTTTCCTTATAACGGAAATTTGATTCCGCCAGACGGTAAGCTTGGGTCGTTTCTCCCTTGCGTCAACGCCCGCATGCCACTGCTCCCGCATCGACTCCCGCCAGGAGGCAGGAAATGAGCGAGACCCGCGTCGCCCTGATCACCGGTTCGTCTTCTGGAATCGGCGCCGCCATCGCCCGTCGTATGGCCGCAGAAGGCATCAACGTCGTCGTCAACTCCACACGGAGCGAGACCGCCGGCAAGGAGCTGGCCGCGGAACTCCCGGACGCTGTCTATGTGCAGGGAGATGTGGCGAACCCGGACGATGCGCGGCGCATGGTGGAGACCGCCGTGAATGCGTACGGACGGCTGGACATTCTCGTGAACAACGCCGGTGCCACCCGGTTCATCCCGCTCGATGATCTGAATGCCGCCGACGCCGACGTCTGGCGGTCCGTTTTCGAGGTCAACGTCTTCGGCGCCTGGCAGATGATCACCGCCGCCGTGCCCAATCTGCGCGCCAGTGGGTCGGGGTCGATCGTGAACATATCCTCCGTCGCAGGGACCCGGGCACTGGGCAGTTCGATCCCCTACGCCGTGAGCAAGGCGTCCCTCAACCACCTGACCCGGCTGCTCGCCGCCCAGCTGGGCCCCTCGATCCGGGTGAACGCCATCGCCCCGGGACTGATCGAGACGCCTTGGTACGACGACGCGGAAGAGGTCTGGGAGAGCTCCCGCGAGTGGATCACCGCCAACGCCCCACTGCGCAGGGTCGGCACCCCTCAGGACGTGGCGGAGGCGGCCCTCTACCTGGTGAACGCCGCCTACACCACCGGCGATGTCCTGACCGTCGATGGCGGCCGGCACATCGTCTGAACCGACTGGGAAGGTCACGGCCGACCCGCAGATCCGCCCTTCCCGGTGCCCTGCATTCGCACTGCTGGGGAAGGGCGGATGCGCTGTGTGTGAAGAGCGGTGAATGCGGGCCGGCCGGAAATTGTCACCGTGCGCGGAAACAGATTCTGCTCATGTTCTCGATGTCTTGGGCGACTGCCGCGAACCAGCGGTTCCTGGAGCTTTCGCTCTCCGGAAACAGATCCTGGACGCACCATTCCGCCGGACTCTCGGGGTGGGCCTGATGATGCACGCGCGTCGGTCCGGACGCGGTGCCCAGTACCTCGACGTTGCGCAGACCAGCGACAATTCCCACGCCCGAGGCCTTGACCACCGCCTCCTTCCGGGTCCAGGCCCGGTAGAACATCGCGGTGCGGGCGGAGACGTCGGATTCTCCGTACAGCACGGCCAGTTCGGCAGGGGAAAAGGCGGCAGGCGCCACTTCCTCGACCACGATGTTCCGCACCGTCTCGATGTCCACCCCGATCCGGCGCGGCCCGAGCGTGACCCCGACCAACCAGTGGGGGCCCGATCTGGAGAGGCTGAAGACCAACTCGGTGTGCGGCCACAGGATGTGCGGGGGGCCGTGGTCGTGGGCTCCGCATCCGGGGCAGCGTGCGGGGCCGATCCGGATGTCCGCCGGGGCGACATCCAGGTACTCGGCAAGCAGCCGCCGAAGGCCGGCGTGGATCCCCGCGTAGTGGGCACCGGCCGCGGGGCGCAACTGCTCGTACCGGGCCCGCTCCTCCCGGGAGAGCAACGCCAGGTCCTCCGGGCCCAACTGGTCTGCGACCTGCCCCTGCCAGATGTGCGTGGCCGCGCCGGTCCACAGGTCGTCGCCCTGGCCGGCCCGCAAACCGTCACCGTGTCCGGCACGCAGCGCCCCGTTGCGCCGGGTCGTCACCTCTTCTGTGGGCATCGCGTCAGCGCGTGCTTGCCTGCGCGTTCCCCGGCGCGCTCTCCGCGGCCGCGGCCTCTTCCCGCGCGTCCGGCGTGCTCTTCCGTACCGCGAGGGTGATGAGTGCACCCGCCGTCATGATCGCCACGGGCAGCAGATAGGTGAGCCGGATGGCTTTGGTGGTGTCGCCGCCGGCCAACTGCGTCTGCAGTACCGCGCCGATAGCCGCGGAACCGAGCAGACTGCCGCACAACCGGGTGGTGTTGAACACCCCGGAGGCCGAACCGGCCATGGTCGGGTCGATGTTCTTGAAGGCCATCACGCTCGCCGGCGCGAAGGCCACGCCCATGCCCACACCGACGGAGAACAGACCGGGCAGCAGGACGGGCCAGCCGGAACCGTCCCGTATGAGCGCCGCCATGAGCCCGATCCCGCCCGCGAAGAACCCCAGGCCGACGATCAGCACGTACTTGCCGCCGAACCGGTCGGTGAGCTTGCCCGAGTACGGGGCGATGAACACCGAAACCAGGGGTGCAACCGCCACCAGCAGACCGGCCTGGAAGGCGGAGAACTTCTGCACCTCCTGCAGATACAGCGGAGTGAGCAGCATCATTCCGCCCAGCCCGCACGGCAGCACTCCGACCACCAGCGCCATCAGGGAGAAGTTGCGGTCGCGCAGCACCTCGAACGGGACCAGCGGATCACGGTCCTGTCGGCCGCGTTCCACCAGGAAGAACACGGCGAGCGCCACGACACCCGCCGCGAACAGAGTCGGCACCGTGACCGGTCCCCACAGGGCACCCCAGTTGTGTGCCTCGCCTTCGAGCAGCGCATAGACCACGGCGAGCATCGCGGCGGTCAGTACAGCCGCACCGAGCACATCGAGCCGCTGTTTGCGACCGCTCTCCAGCTTGGGCACGGCGAGCAGCACCAAGCCCGCACCGATGATGCCGACCGGGACATTGATGTAGAAGATCCACCGCCAGCCGAGCGTAGCCGCCAGCAGACCGCCGAAGGTGGGACCGGCCGCCGCGACGATGCCGGCGAATCCGCCCCACACGCCCATCGCGCTGCCTCGCCGGTCCGCGGGGAAGACCCGGGTGATGATCACGATGGTCTGCGGGGTGAGCAGGGCCGCGCCGACGCCCTGCACCAGGCGGGCCGCGATGGCCTGGCCCGGGTCCTGGGCCAGGCCGCAGCCCACGGAGGCGACGATGAAGACGGCCAGACCGATCAGGAAGACCCGGCGCGGGCCGAACATGTCGGCCAGGCGACCGCCGATCACCAGGAGCGCCGCGTACGACAGCAGATAGGCGTTGATCACCCACAGCACCTGATCGAGGCCCGCGTCGAGGCCCGTACCGATCTCGGCCAGCGCCACGTTCACCGCTGTGGTGTCCAGCAGCACCACGGCGCTGGCGAAGCAGATGGCGAACATCGCCCACCAGGGTGTACGCATCCTGGCCAGCAGTCGCTCGCGTATCGGCTGAGGCGTCCCGGCCCGCTGCTCGGCTCGGGGGGCGGTCACGCGGCCTCACCCTCCATCGCGCGCACCAGGCTTCGTGGACGCATGTCCGTCCAGGCGGCCTCGATGTGGTCCAGGGCCTGCTGCCGCAGGGCGGGGCCGAATTCGGCCGACCAGCCGTCGGGTACGTCAGTCTCCGCCGGCCACAGGGACCGCTGGCCCTCCTCGTTGACGAGCACCAGGTAGCTTCCTTCGTCGTTCTCGAACGGGTTCGTCTGCACTGTCTTCTTCCCTCGGTTCGGGCTGGTGAGGTGGTGAGCTGGTGAGCTGGTGGTTCACGATGCGAGTGGTTTGTGGTGCGGGTGGTTGGTGATGCGGGTGGTTGGTGATGCAGGTGGTGCCTGCTCCGGCCGGTGCCTGAACCCGGTGGTTCCTGAACCCGGCCGCTCTTGAACCCGGCCGCTCCTGAACCCTGCGGCTCCTGATTCAGTGGCCGACGGATCGCCGCAGGGCCTCTGTGAGTGCCCCGGCGATCTCGGACAGCGGCTGCGGTTGCGTCATGGCGCCGTGTTCGCAGGCCACTTGGTGATCGTCGATCCGTCCCGAGACATGGGTCCGCCAGGACTCGGCCGTCGGGTCGGTGGCGGTCTTGTCGAGCGTCGCGGTGAAGAACAACAGGTCGCCGTCGAACACCCCGTGCTCGGCTTCCCGCGCCAGCTGCACATGGCCGGCGAACGCCCCGGCGAGTGCGAACAGCCTGCTCTCCTCCAGCGCTGCCAGCGGACTGCCCTCGGCTTCGAGCAGCTCCAGCAAGCCGTGCCTGGACAGCGTCCGCCCGTCCTCGTCACGCGTACGGAAGCCCAGCGAGTCAAGGAGACCTGCGAGGTCGTGCCCGTCACCGGAACCTGAGCGCAGCGATGCGGCTTCCTGCGGCCGGTCCCCGGCCGGGTAGCTGTCCATGAGGGCCAGTACGGCCACCTGCTCGCCCTGGGCCTGCAGCTGGACGGCGATCTCATGGGCGACGCCGCCGCCGAAGGACCAGCCGAGCAGGTGGTAGGGGCCGTTCGGCTGAACCCTGCGGATCTGCTGGAGATAGTCCTCGGCCATCTCGCCCAGCGTGGCCGGCCTGTTGTCCGGCTCGGTGAGCCTCCGCGACTGCAGACCGTACAACGGCATGTCGGTATCGAGATGCCTCAGCAGTCCGGAGTAGACCCAGCTGATGCCTGCCGCGGGATGCACGCAGAACAGGGGCGCAAGCGTGCCCTGAGAACGGAGCGGCAGCAGTACGTCGAAGTCGCCTTGCGCATCCGTGTGGTCGAGTTGTCCGGTGAGGGTGGCGACGGTGGGTGCTTCGAACAGCGTACGGATGCTGAGTTCGGCACCGAGGGTGGTGCGGACACGGCTGACGAGGCGGGTGGCGAGCAGGGAGTGGCCACCCAGCTCGAAGAAGCTGTCGTCGATGCCGACCCGGGGCAGGCCGAGGACCTCCGCGAACAGGCCGCAGAGCACCTCCTCCTGGGGAGTGCGCGGCGCCCGACCGGAGACGGCCGGACTCAGGTCGGGCTCCGGCAGCGCCTTGCGGTCCAGCTTTCCCGACGGAGTCAGCGGCAGCGTATCCAGCACCATGACCGCAGCCGGAACCATATGGTCCGGCAGCTCCCCGGCAAGGAACGAACGCACCGCAGCCGGGTCCGGAGCTCCTCCGGCCACCGGCACGACGTAACCGATCAGCTGCTTGATGCCGCCGGCATCCTCACGCACGGCCACGACTGCCCGGTCCACCTGCGGATGCTTCTTCAATACGGCTTCGATCTCGCCGAGTTCGATACGGAAGCCACGAATCTTCACCTGGTGGTCGACGCGGCCCAAAAACTCCAGATTCCCATCCGCCCGCCACCGCGCCAAATCCCCGGTGCGATACATCCGCGAACCCGCCGGACCATGAGGATCAGCCACAAAACGTTCCGCGGTCAGCGCCGGACGACGCAGATAGCCACGCGCCAGACCCGCACCCGCGATATACAACTCACCCGGAACACCAACAGGGACCGGCCGAAGCCGCTGGTCCAAGACATAGGTACGGGTATTCCAAATCGGCCGACCGATCGGCGGAGCCAACTCCGACGGCACCAGCGGATCACTCATCGTGGCCACCACCGTCGACTCCGTCGGCCCATACACCTGCATCACGGTACGACCCGGCGACCAACGCTCCACCATATCCGCCGGCAACGCCTCACCACCCACCACAAACCCGCGCAACGACGGCAGATCCCCATCCGGCAACGAAATCAACATCGGAGCGACAAGATCAGTGTGAGTAACCCGAAAATCCGCGATCAGCTGAGCCAGCTCCTCCCCCACCGCCCGCTGCTCCGGACCCGGAACCACCAAAGCCGCACCGGAACTCAACGTCATAGCGATATCCGCCATCGACACATCAAAACTGATCGAAACAACCAGCAAAAACCGGCAACCCACCCCCAACCCAAGCCGCTCCGCATGCACCCCGGCCACACTCGCCACACCCGCATGCGAGACCACCACACCCTTGGGCCGCCCCGTCGAACCCGACGTATAAATCACATACGCCGGATGCGACAACAGCAGCGGTGCCACCCGCTCCGCATCCGACACATCACCCGCAGCGCACCCCGCCACCGCAGCCGCCGTGTCCGGAGCATCGAGAACCACGACCGGTATTTCGCTCCCGGCCCCGGTCACCTGGCCGGCGACCGCGGTCGTGGTGACAACGACAGCGGGCTGCCCGTCAGCAAGCATGAAGGCAATACGGTCCGCCGGATAGCCAGGGTCGATCGGCAAATAGGCCGCCCCGGTCTTCAGGACCGCCAACCACGCCACGATCATCTCCACCGACCGCGGAACAGCCAGCGCCACAAACCGCTCGGGCCCCGCATCCCGACTCACGAGGAACCGGGCCAGGCGATTGGCCCGCTCATTCACCTCGCGATACGACAACACGGAGTCACCGAACACCACCGCATCCGCCTCCGGTGTCCGTACCGCCTGCGCCTCGACCAGCTCCGGCAACGTCCGAGCAGGCAGCTCACGCACCGTGTCGACCCACTCGCCCAACACCAGCGCACGCTCGCCCGGCGACAGCACCTCCACCGCACCGATACGCCGCCCCGGATCCGCCACCAACGCCTCAGCAACCCGGACCAGCACCCCCGCGAACCGCTCCACCGTCACCCGGTCGAAAAGGTCCGCAGAAAACTCCAGCACACCCTCAACACCAGCAGCACGCCCACCCTCACCGAACCGCTCCACCACATCGACCACCATGTCGAAGTTGGCGGTCTCGCGGTCGAAGGAGTGCTCAGTGGCGGTGAGGCCGGGGAACTGCGAGTCCTCTCCCGGGGTGTTCTGCAGAACGAGGAGGATCTGGAAGAGGGGGTGGCGAGCGAGCGAACGCGTCGGGTTCAGGTCCTCCACCAGACGCTCGAAAGGCACATCCTGATGCGCGAACGCCGCCAGATCCGTCTCCCGAACCCGCCCCAACAGCTCGACAAACGTCGGATCCCCTGACGTATCCGTCCGCAGAACAAGCGTATTGAGGAACAGACCCACCAGATCATCCAGCGCCTCATCCGAACGCCCGGCAACCGGCGTACCGATCGGGATATCCGAACCCGCACCCCACCGCGTCAACGCCACAGCCAACACCGACTGAAACACCATGAACACCGTGACCCCATGCTCCCGAGCCACCACCCTCAACCGCTCATGCAACTCCGCCGAAACACCCAACGGCACCGACCCACCACGAAAACTCGCCCGCACCGGACGCGGCCGATCCACCGGCAAATCCAACTGATCCGGCAACCCCGACAACACCCCACGCCAAAACACCAACTGCCGAGCGCTCAAACTCCCGACATCACCCTCATCGCCCAGAACCTCGCGCTGCCACAACGCGAAGTCCGCATACTGCACCGGCAACCCCGACCACCCCGGCGCGCCACCAGCACACCGCGCCGCATACGCGAGCGACACATCACGCACCAACGGGCCCAACGACCACCCATCACCCGCAATGTGATGCAACACCAACAACAGCACGTGCTCCCGCGACCCCAACCGGAACACATGCACCCGCAACGGAACCTCACCACTCAGGTCAAAGCCGCGTCCGGCGGCCACCACCAGGGCGCGGTCCAGACCGTCCTCGCTGACCTCGACGACCTCCAGCGGCACAGTGACGGCTTCGGGATCGAGAACCAGCTGGTACGGCTGCCCGCCGGCTTCCCGGAAGACGGTGCGCAGCACCTCGTGCCGCTCCACCACATCGCCGAGCGCGTGATACAGCGCCGACACATCGAGGTCGCCCGAGAGCCGCAGCGCGATCGGCATGTTGTAGAACGCGCTGTTCCCTTCCAGCTTGCCGACCAGCCAGAGCCGCTGCTGTCCGTAGGAGACGGGGATCTGTTCCGGCCGCTCGACGGGGCGCAGCGCGGGACGTATCTCCCCCTGTGCGTGGGTGAGTTGTTCGGTGAGGGTGGCGACGGTGGGTGCTTCGAAGAGGGCACGGATACCGAGTTCGGCACCGAGCGCGCTGCGGATGCGGGAGACCAGACGTGTCGCGAGCAGCGAGTGGCCGCCGAGCTCGAAGAAGCTGTCGTCGATGCCGACCCGGGGCAGGCCGAGGACCTCCGCGAACAGGCCGCAGAGCACCTCCTCTTGGGGAGTGCGCGGCGCCCGTCCGGTCACGGTCCGGCTCAAGTCCGGCTCGGGCAGCGCCTTGCGGTCCAGCTTTCCCGACGGAGTCAGCGGCAGCGCGTCCAGGACCACCACCGCGGCCGGAACCATATAGTCCGGCAGTCCGTCACCCAGGAACGCCCGCACCTCGGCCGGCTCCGGCTCGCTACCGGGTACGGGGACGACATAGCCGATGAGCTGCTTGATCCCGCCCGCGTCCGCACGCACGACCACCACCGACTGACCGATGTGCGGATGCTTGGCCAACACGGCCTCGATCTCGCCGAGTTCGATACGGAAGCCGCGGATCTTCACCTGGTGGTCGACGCGGCCCAAAAACTCCAGATTCCCATCCGCCCGCCACCGCGCCAAATCCCCGGTGCGATACATCCGCGAGCCCGCCGGACCATGAGGATCAGCCACAAAACGTTCCGCGGTCAGCGCCGGACGACGCAGATAGCCACGCGCCAGACCCCCACCCGCGATATACAACTCACCCGGAACACCAACAGGAACCGGCCGAAGCCGCTGGTCCAAGACATAGGTACGGGTATTCCAAATCGGCCGACCGATCGGCGGAGCCAACTCCGACGGCACCAGCGGATCACT
>NZ_JBFAIP010000020.1:0-105574 GCF_040654775.1 Streptomyces sp. NPDC050636 | reverse complement strand
AGCTGGGGTGGTTCTACTCTTTCTCTTACTCACCTTCGCCCTTCATGGCCGGCCTGTTGATACACCTGGGGGGGTGGGGGCCGGCCGGGTGTGTCCGGGCCCGCACCGGCCCTTTGATGTCGTGTCACAAACCCCCGGGTGACGCAGCCCTAATCGGCTTCGGCTTCCAGGAAATATTCGTAGGAGTCCAGGTCGAAAGTGATCCCCGTGAGCTTGCCGAGAGTGGCCGCCTGACTTTCGTCCAAGAGATACCCATCGAGGAACCTATCGGCCGGGATACCCACTATGCTGGCGGCAACCTCCACACCGATCCCCGAGACGTCTGTCTCATCCTCCGGAAAGTCGGAGTCCTTCCTGTACGTGGTTACGAGGATTCTCACTTCTCCACCTCACGCGTAGGGTCTTTCGGTTTCGTCTGCTTCCCGGTGTCCGGGTCGAACTCACCCTGGTGTTTTCCGTTTTTATTGTACTTCTCGACCGTCCCGTGCTGAGAGTCCCATTCGTAGATGGTCCCCTTCGGGTCCTTCCATCGCGCGCGAAGGCCGCCACCGCCCTGGACCGGCGTCTTCTTCTTGGCCTTCATCGCCTTTGGGAATGCGGGGAGAGTCTTCGGAGCCGGCTTGGGGCCAGGGTCGATCTTCCGGGTAACGCCCGCCTTGCTCTGGGCGTCGCGCAGCGCCGTGCCGAGTCCGTCGCTGAATCTGCCGATACCGTCGGCGACGCCAAACGCACCGCCCACAACCAGTGTTGTGCTCGCGGCAATCGCCGGAGCGCCTGCCAAACAGCCGACTCCGGTGATGCACAGGGCACCGCCGGCGATATCGCCTGACGAGCCGACCCCTATCGCCAGAACACTGACGAAAGTCTCGCCGAGTCCCGCCCAGACCTCGCCGTTGGTCAGGACCGCCGTGCCGTAGGTGGCCACGGTCTCCAGGCCGTCTCCGACACTTTGCACACCGTCCTTCAGCCAACCGGGAGTCCAGCCCGGCCAGCCGTCGTCCGGTTCCTCGTCGTCCGGCTCGTCAGCGGCGGCCTTTCTCCGGGCCTCCTCAGCCTGACGCCAGGCTGCTTCCTCCGCACGCTGCTTCTTGACGACGGCTGCGAATGCCTCGGTCGCCGCACGGCCCGCGACCACCGAATCCTTCCCGGCGGCAGTCGCCGAGGCGCGCGCCTGGTTGGCGGCGGTCCATGCCTCATCGGCGGAGCCGCGCGCCCAGTTGGCCGAACTCTGCGCACTGGTAGCGGACTTGACGGCGCGGGATGCCGCGTTGTTGGCGTCGCTCTCGGCTGCTCGGGCCTGCTTTGCCGACTCGGCGGCCTGGGCCGCGGACGCCGCCGCGTTCTCAGCGGACTTCTTGGCCTGCTTGGCGTAGCCGTCGGCTTCGGAGGCCGACTTCTGGGCGGCGTTGGCCGCGTTGCGCGCCTCGGCGGCGGCGTTCTTGGCGCGGAGCGCGTGTTCCTTGGCCCGGTGGGCGTTCTCCTGCGCGGTCGCCGCGATACCCGTCGCCTCGGCGATGAGCCGCTTCATGTCAGCGTCGTGGGTGGCCGCGAGCCGGTCTTTACGGGTCGCCTTGTACTGGCCGACCTGGATGAAGTTGTGCAGTTGCTGGGCCGGCCCCACCAGGGCGATCTTGGCCGCGGCCCGGAGCTCAGGGCCGCCGGTGCCGGCCAGCTGCGTGGCACGGGTCCGGTCGTCGGCCAGCCGGGTGTCGAACTGGCCGGAGGTGAGGAACTCCAGCAGCTTGTCGGTCGAGCCGGCCTTGATCGCGGTCTTGGCGGCCTCCCGTACGTGCGTGCTGCCCGCACTGGACAGCTGCACCGCTCGGGTGCGGTAGTCGGCTGCGGACGCCTCGTGCTGGCCGGTGCGCAGGAACGCGTCGATCTGCTTCGCGTCGCCCTTGAGCGCCTTTTCGGCGGCCTCCCTGAGCGCCGTCGAAAAGCCCTCCTCGGCGAGGAACTCGACGCGGGCCCGGTCGTCCTGTTCCGCGGCTTTCTTCCAGCCCGTGAGCACGTATTCCCGCACGGCGTCGTCGGAGCCTGCCAGGGCGACCTCGGCGGCAGCCTTGCTCCACGGCCCGCGGACCTTCAGGGCCAGGAGCGCTACCTTGCGGCCCTTGGCCGTCACCTCGTTGGCGTCGGTTCCCGATTCGGCCGCCTCGGCCGTCAGACGGGCGGCCTCGGCGTCCAGGTCCTTGACCTCCTTGACGGCGCGTTTCTGCTGAGCCTTGCGCTCGTCGTCCTCGGCCTTCAGGTCGCGGGCCTGCTCCATCGCCGCCGACGTACGGTTCTTGAGCTCCTCCTCCTCGATCTGGCGTGCCAGGGCGTGGATCTCACCGGCCTTCTTCGCCGCGTTGGACGCCTCATCGGCGGCCTTCTGGGCTTCGGTGGCGTGCCGCCCCGACTCGCTTGCGGCCTTTTCCGACTCTCCGGCGTGTGCGGCGGCCTTCTCGGCCTCGTCCGCGGCGTTCCTCGCATGCCTGGCGGCCTCGTTGGCCGAGTCCCGCGACTTGTACGCCGCCGCCGCGGACCGCTGGGCCAGGCTGGTGGCGGACCGGGCCGCGCTGGACGCCTCGCGGGCGTGCCGCTTGGCCTGGTCTGCCGCGGCCTTCGCCTCGGCCGAGTGCACCCCGGCCGCATCGGCGTAACTGCTCGCCCTGCCTGCCTCGTTGGCAGCCACATCCGCATTGGCGCTGGCGCTGGCAGCCGACTGTGCGGCCTTGCCTGCGGCATCCGATGCCTTGCCGGCCTGGTCGGCTGCCTGGGCCGCCTTCTCGGCGCCCTTGGCTGCGTCCCGCGCCACCACGGCCGCCTTACGGGCGTCGGCCGCCTTGCCCGCGTCCGTGGCCGCGCCCGCAGCCGCGTTGCGGGCACGGGAGGCGGCGTTGGCCGCACCGGCCGCGGCCGCCGCGGCCTGGGAGGCGGCTCGGGCCGCGACCCGGGCGGAGGTGTTGGCGGCCCGCGCCGCGCCGATCGCCTGCTGTGCGGCCCGTGCCGCGCCCCGAGCCGCCTCCGCGGCCACAGCGGCCGCGCTCGCCGCCTCCTGGGAGCCCTTGCGGGCCTTCTCGCTCTCCCGGGCGGCGTTCGCAGCGGCTTCCTTGGCCAGAGCCGAGGTCTCGACCGCGCGGTCGGATGCCTCCTTGGCGGCGTCGGTCTCACGCTTGGCCTGCTCGCCGGCCTCCTTGGCGTTCTGCGCCAACTCCTCGATGGTGGCGCGCTCCTGGTCCCGGGCGTGGGCCACATGCCGGCCCACTTCCAGGAACTCGTGGATGTCTTCCGCGCCCCCGCGCAGCGCGACCTTGCCGGCCTGCTTCGTCGCCTGGCCTCCGGCGCTGATGATCTGGATGACGCGGGTTCGCTCGTCCGCCTCGCGGGCCGTGTACTGGCCCGTTTCGAGGAACGCCCGAATATCTTCGGCCGACCCTCTCAGGGCCTGCTTGCCGGCCTCTTGGACATTCCTGTCGCCGATGCTGACGATCTGGACGGCCCGGGTCTTCTGGTCCGCCTCCAGGGGGTTCTTCCAGCCGTCCTTCAGGAAGTTCCGCAGATCCTCCCGGGATCCCTTCAGGGCCTTCTTGGCGGCCGCGCGCAGATTGCGGCCGCCCACGGAGTGGATCTGTACCGCCGAGATGTACTCGTCCCGGTACTGACCGAGGTCCTTCCCGCTTTCCAAGAAGCGCCGAACCTCGTCATCGGATCCCGTCAGCGCGACTTCCGCTGAAGCCTTCAGGCCGGGCCCGCCGGATTCCCAGAGTTTCACGACCTGACCGCGGTCGGTCGCCGGGACGGGGGCAATTCCCTCGCCCTGCTTCTCCGTTGCGTATGCCGGACTCGTTCCCAGTATTCCTGCGACGAGCGCCAGTGGCAGCACTGTTGTGCACATGGCACTTATGCAGCTCGGCCACTTCCCTCTCGATCTCACCTCATCAACCCTTCTTATCCTGACAGGCGTTGCCGATCTTCGAAGAGGTGAACATAACCACGTGGGAATGTCGAATTCACACTCGTGCCGCGCTACAGACAATCCGGGAAGCCAGGGGTTGTACGCGTAAGACCTATCGTTTCTGAGTCGTTATCAAGTGCACTCGTTAACTCTGGAAGTTCCATGGGTGATACGTTCGCGTCTGCCCTTTTGTCTGAATCTCCGCTGCGGCCGCGCCTTGTCGCGGCATCCCTTCCGGAAGGAACCTCTCGTGATAATTCGCGCGCGCAAGGCGCTTATTGCCGGCGTGGTTAGTGCCACCATGGCCATTGCCGGGGTCTCCACCCTCACCGCAGCTCAGGCCACTCCGCAGCCCGCGAACGGCACTGTCCAAAAGGCCGCTGCCGACCTTCCGCCCTCCGCGGTGGAGGACTTCGATTACCCGAGCGCGGACAAAATTCTCAAGGAACAGGGCGTCAAGCTCATCAAGGGGGACGGCCACATCCTCCTGGCCGACTGCAAGGGCGCCCCGGACCTTGAGGTCATGGCGGTCAAGAACCAGAAGCCCGTCAGCCACTGCTTCAAGGTCACCGGGAAGACCGGATATCTGACCCTGGAGATCCCCGAACTCGTCGGTATCTGGGAGAACGACGGCCGCACCGCCAGCGCCACGGTCACCTCCGAAGGCAAGTCGAAGACCGTCGGCCTGAAGAAGAACGACTTGACAGAACTCGGCGAGGGCAACCTTGGCACCGGCGCCAAGGAAGCGACCCTGGTCGAACTCCGCGTGAAGAACTGACCCGGCCGCAAGCTCATCTGCCCGAACCGCTCGGGATCCTGTACGAGAACCCGGGAGAGGCAAGGGAAACCAACGCATCAATCAGTTCCGGCTGAACCTGCTTCGCGACGCCGGTGAATCCGTACGTACGGGTCACCTCAACTTGCTCTCTCCTTCTGTGATTTAGGAAATAGAAACATGCTCAGCACACGTCCGCGCGCAGCGTGGATGACCGGACTCCTTACCACTGCGATAGCCGCCGGTGCGTTGACCGCCACCCCGGCGAATGCCGTGGTCGGTGAACCCGTCAAGGACGGTACGTACGCGTTCACCGCGAAACTCGATATCGGTGACGGCAAGCGCAGTTGCTCGGGTGCCCTGGTCGACAAGCAGTGGGTGATTACCGCCAGCAGCTGCTTCGCTGAAAACCCCAACAAGGGCTTCAAGGTCTCCGAGGGCGCGCCGAAGTGGAAGACGACCGCCACCGTCGGCCGCACCAACCTCACGCAGACGACCGGCAGCGTGACCGACGTCGTCGAGCTCGTCCCCTATCAGGGGCGCGACCTGGTGATGGCGAAGCTCGCCAAGCCGGTCACCGGGGTCACCCCGGTGGCCATCGGCACCACCGCGCCCACGCAGGGCGAGGAACTGAAGGTCGCGGGCTACGGCCGCGGCAAGACCTCGTGGGTTCCCGACCGGCTGCACAGTGCCGCGTTCACCGTGGACTCGGTGCAGGACGGTTCGATCGGCATCAGCGGCAAGACGCCCGCCGATGGCGCCGTCTGCAAGGGTGACACCGGCGGTCCTGCGGTGCGGGAGGCCGCCGGACGCGTGGAGCTCGTCGCGGTCAACAGCACCTCCTGGCAGGGCGGATGCCTGGCCACCGATCCGTCGGAGACCCGTACGGGCGCCGTCGATACCCGGGTGGACGACCTCAACACCTGGGTGCAGAAGGTCCGCTACCGTACGGCCTTCCCCAACGCGCCCTGGAACAAGGCGACCCACATCACCTCGGGTTACTTCACGGGCGGCTCGGCCGGCGGCACGCGGCACATGGACATGATCGTGCGCTGGATCGACGGTGAGGTCACCCTCTACCAGGGCGCGGACGACAAGGACGCCCGGCACCCCTTCACCGCCGAGTTCCAGCTGGCGAAGGCGAAGAGCACCTGGCAGTACGCCAAGCAGATCACGGCCGCCGGCTTCGGCGGCGGCTCGGACGGCCTGGTGGTGCGCTGGGTCGACGGGGAGCTGACGCAGTACACCCACGTGGACCAGAAGGGCTTCCACGGGGAGAAGAAGCTCGCCCCCGCCAAGAACACGACATGGCCGCACGCCAAGCAGATCACCGCGGGCAAGTACACCGCCAACGCCCAGCGCGACGACCTGATCGTCACCTGGACGGACGGTGAGGTGTCCCTGTACACAGACCTAAACACCAAGGGTCTGAGCGGCGAGAAGAACCTCGCCAAGGCCAAGAACACGACGTGGCCGCACGCCGAGCAGATCAGCGCGGGTGAGTTCACCGGGAAGAAGACCGCGGACCTGCTGGTGCGCTGGTCCGACGGCGAGGCCACCATCTACCCGGGTGTCGACGCCGCCGGATTCCACGGCGAGATCAAGATCCGGCCGGCCAAGTCCCCATGGACCAAGGCCACCGTCGTCACCACCGGCGCCTTCGTCGCCAACGACCGCCCCAATGATGTGCTGGTGCGCTGGGAGAACGGCACGCTGGGCCTCTACCCGGGCGTGAACGCCGCCGGCACCCACGGCGAAACCAAGATCGTCGGCTGATTCGGTAGTGCGGGACCCGGCCGGCCGTTCGCCACTGCCGACGGTCGGCCGGATCTCCCGGCGCCGGTGTCCTGTGACGCCGGCCCTCCGCCCCGTTCTCCTCGAACTCCATCTCGTATGCCTTGACGTCGAGGACCCCCTCACCCATGAACACCCTTCCTGCTCTGTCATCCGCTCTGTCGTCCGCCCTCTCCTCGCTCGTCGCCCGCCGTGTACGTCAGGGCCTGTGCGTCTGCGCGCTGGCCGCCGGCCTGACCGCCGCGTCCACGATCAGCCCACTGCCGGTCGCCGGCCCCCCGAGCGCCGACGCCAGCAGCACCGTCCCTGATGCCGACGGCCCACAGGCCCAGCCCCGCGGCGTACCGGACCTCGACCCGTCCGATCTGTCCGACGTGCCAGGGGGTGGCGGCCAGGACCTGGCCGCGGACGAAGAAGCGAAGTCCGAGGGAAGCGCGGGCGCAGCGGGCATACCCGCCACCGCCCTGGACGCCTACAAGAAGGCCGAGCGGACGCTGAGCAGCGGCCGGCCGTCCTGCCATCTGCCCTGGCAACTGGTCGCGGGCATCGGCCGTGTCGAGTCCGTGCACGCTTCCGGCTACGGCCTGCGCACCGACGGGTCCACTGCCAAGCCGATCCGCGGCCCGCGCCTGGACGGCACACAGTTCGCTCTGATCCGTGACACAGACGGAGGCCGCTGGGACGGGGACTCCGAGTACGACCGCGCCGTCGGCCCCCTGCAGTTCATCCCTTCCACCTGGGCGACATGGGGAGCCGACGGAAACAGCGACGGCGTCAACGACCCCGACAACATCTACGACGCCGCCCTCGGCACCGCCCACTACCTCTGCGCCGGCGGCCGCGACCTGAACCAACCGGCCGACCTCGACAAGGCCATCCTCAGCTACAACAACTCCCGCGCGTACGTGAACGCCGTACGGGACTGGATGCGCACCTACCAAGGCGGCAAGGTCACCGCGACGGCGGACGACACTCCCACCATCCCGCACAACCCCGACCCCGCAGACGCAGACGCAGACGCCCGCAACCCTGTCGCCGGCGCACTGGCCAGCCCCGCTGACACAGAGCCCCCCGCACAGCCCCGGACCAAGCAGGACCGCATACCGCAAGGATCAGCAACCCACCACCCCAGCACGCCTGTTACGCCGCCCCGCCCTGCCGACAAGCCCGCCAAGAGGCCCGTCCCCGTACCGGAAGAACACGCGGTCACCGACCACCGCACGGTCACCCGCTTGGCTCGCATCGGAGCCGAGAGTCTGGGAGACCGGACGCCGGGCGAGGTGTTCGAGCGGCGGCCCCAGGCACGCGCCACTGACGCCCACGGACACACGGTGGCCAACGCCAAGGTGACGTACCGCATCACCGGTACCGCCGGGGCACACTTCCCCAGCCCGGCCACGACCGCAACCGTCGCCACCGACCGTCACGGCATCGCCACCGCGCCGGTCGTCCTGGCCGGCGATCGCCCAGGACGCGTCATCGTTACCGCCACCACCCCCGAGAGGCGCAGCCCGTCCACCACATTCACCGCCACCGTCCAGCGAGCGCCCACGCCGACGGCCGACCTGCTCGAACTCCTCAACCAGCAGCCCCTCCGGGCCGCCATCAACAGCCATCTCCCTGAACTCCTGCAAGTCCGGGCGACGGAAGACCACCGACCCGCCTCCGCCGTACGCATCACCGCGGCCGTACTCGACAGCCAAGGGGAGCCCCAGGAGAGTGCGTTCGGTCCGTACTTCGAGGACGAGCACGGCGACCCCGTCCGCACCCTCGTCCTCCCCGGCACCGACTCCGACGGCCACCTCACCCTCCCGCAGCTCTTCACCGGCCAGCGCCCCGGGACCTACACACTCCGCCTCACCACCCCAGAAGGAGCCGCCTTGGACATCCCTCTCACGGTCGGTGAACCGGCACCCGGACAGCAGAGCTCCTGAGACGTCGCGCTCTCCCACGAGAGCTACGCCCGTTCTCCAGGTCGATCACATCCCGAGAGGCCGGCACCCAAAGTGCAGGGATCAGTCCACGATGATTCCGGGGTAGCAGTACTCATGGCTCCAATCAGGTTGAATCCGGTACCCGCAGTGACACAGTTCAGCTCGGGCCCGCTCTCCCGCCGCCCGGCGTCGTAGGGCGGTCACGAGAGGCTGCCGCTCCAGCCACGAGACCGCGTCGTCTCCCTCCTTCCAGCCCAATGCTTCGGGAACGACGATGAGCCCGTTGAGCAGCATCTGCACGATGCCGTCAGCCTGCGGGAGTATGAAGTTCAGGACATTGGTGCAGTAGGCGGGGTCCATCTCGTCCAGGCGAATGCGCCGGTCCCGGGCGTCCTGCCAGACCTCGTCCTGGTTCAGCAGAGTCGACCAGTGCTCCTCCACCGTCCAGCGGATACTGATCTTGACGGGGAGGCCGGCGAGCGCATCATGCACGGCCTCCCGGGTCTCCACGGCCTCTTCCCACGCGTTGTGGAACTCCGATGGCCGCTCTGCCGCGAGCCTCCGGTAGATCCCAACGGCCTGGTCCACCGCCCGCTGCGCCGGCCCCAGATCCTGTGAGTCACCGAGCCGCGCCAACGCCGAAACCTGCAGTGACCTCGCGAGCGCGGCCTCGTACCGCGCCGGGTCGACGGCCGCGAGACGGCCGCAGATCTCCGCTGCCTCCCCAGCTGCAGCCAGGGCTGCCTTCCACCGCCGCACCCGCGACAGGTAGACGCCGAGATTCGTCGTCAGCTGCGCGAGCGACGGTTCGTGCGCCTCGGGGTTCACCGCGGCCAGTCGTCGGCTGATCCCCACCGCTTCCTGAAGGGCGCTGATCGCGTCGGTCCGACGGCGTGCTCCCCAGAGCAGCACCGCCAGGTTGCCCAGTGAGAGCGCCAGGACGGACTCATCCAGTGCGAGGGACCGTGCGAGGTCCGACTCGTCCGTAGAGGGGGCCGTCGTCACCTGCCGTCGGATGATCTCGACCGCCCGCTCGGTGGCGACCAGCCCGTCGCTCCAGCGGCGCAGTCGCCAGGACAGGACGCCGAGGTTGGCCAGCGCCATCGCCAGACCGGGCTCGTACGCAGCCGGATGGGACGCGGCCAACCGCCAGAACATGCCGACTGCGCGCTCGGTGGAGGCGAGGGCTTCTTCTGTACGCCGTGAGTCCGACAGCCCCTGTCCCAGGTGGCTGAGCGACATCGCCAGACCGGGCTCGTACGCAGCCGGATCCGATGCGGCCAGTCTCCGGAAGAGCGTGGCCGCCTCCTCGGCCGCCCGCTGACTCTCCTTCGAACGGCCGGCACGAAAGGCGCACTCGCTGAGGTTGACCAGGGCCATGGCGAGGCCCGGCTCGTACGCCGCGGCGTCGGCGGCCGCTCGTCGGAAGGTACGCACCGCCTCCTGTGTAACGGCCACGGCGTCTTCCCGGCGCCCGGCCCTCGACAGCCGGAATCCGAGGTCCTGATACAGGCGAGCGCGCTCGGAGGGAACATCGGTGGTGGAGAGCCGATACGCCGTGAGCCGTTCCGTGAAAGCGGCAATTCCCACGTCCAGGTCTGCCTGACCGAATCTGGGGAAGTGGGCTTCGACCGCCTCCATGACAGCTGGCTCGATGTCGAGTTCGGCCACTGTACTCAGGGCAGTGCTGCCCGCGGCAACGGCCAGTGCCGGATCCGCGCGCAGGATCCGCTCGAGGTGGTGCGCCACGTGCGGCCAGCGATGGGGAGCCGCGGCCGAGGCCAGGAAGGTCACGGCCCGGGCGACATGGCCGCGCGACGTGTCGTCCTCGGGGCGTGCGCTCAGTTCGTCTGCCGTCGCCTCCGCCCAAGGAGCCGCGGGGTAGGCGGTGATGTGGTGCCCGGGGAGGCTCAGCGCGAGGAAGTCCTCGGCCAGCCGGTCGGGATAGAGCGGCTCCAATACGGCGCCTGGCTCCGACGACGGGTAGCAAGCGGCATGGTCGGTCAGCAGTCGCTCCGGGCGCTCCATGCCGAGACGGGTCAGGGTGGCCTTGCCGTTCGCGTGGGCGGTGGCTCCGGTCAGTGCCGCGGTGAACACCACACGGTTCATCTCGCTGGGCGGAGTCCCGAACTCAAGGCCTTCGAGTCTGTTCTCCCAGAGCTGTGCCCAGTGCTTGCGTTCACGGTTCAGCAGGTAGGCGGAGAGCCCGGCCATGCCCTTCGGAGGCCGTTGCCCGCGGGTGTGGGCGTCGATGGCGACCAACGCGGCCATGTGCACCGCAAGGACGAGTCCGAAGTCCGGCCGGTGCAGGTCATCGGGCGGACCTACGACGGTCGGGTCGGCGAGTCCGTAGCAGGCCGCGAAGCAGTCACGGGCCCTGGTGAACATGGCCGTCCGCGCACCACGATCAGGCTCGGCGTCGAGCGGCGCCAGCTCCAGGTCGCCGGTCTCCGCGGTGAGGTCTTCCAGCGCAGCCCGGACGGCCGGCCACTGAGTGGTCGACCGTGCCAGCAACAGCAGCCGTGCGGGCACCGTTCCGTCGAACAGCTTGTTGCTGAACAGCCAGGTCAGATGGGAGACAGGCCAGCGGTCCGCGTAGTCGACGATCAGGAGCAGCCCGGTGGCACCGTTCAGCCGAAGATCCTGACTTCCCGGCTGCGGCAGGACGGCACCGGGGCCGTGGGTGGCCGTGACCACCTTCCAGCCCGCTGCGGTGCTGTCGGCGGCGAACTCGGCCGCCAACCGTGACTTGCCCTGCCCGCCGGTACCGTGCAGCCACATCGCCGAGACGCGCGGGCCGCCGCCGTCACGCCAGGCGGCCAGCTCGGCCCGCTCCCGATCCCGGCCGGTGAAGTCCACAGTCTGGTAACGGGCGTTGAGCAATCGACTGGGCTGCGTGGTCAACCATGCACGGTCCAGGTCCGCCGGCGGTGGACGGTGCTCGGCGAGCAGGTAGACCGGACCTCGGTCAGCGAAGACGTGCAGGTCGGCGCCTATGACCCCGTAGCCGAATCCGTTGTCCACCCGGATCCGTTGGCGGGCGCCGTTGCCGTCCTCCGACCAGGCTTCGGCAACCGAGGGACTCAACGGGCGTCTCCGGTGCCCTCCTCGTCGCCTGCCCCGTGCGCGGTCACCGACCGTCCGCCGAGTGGTGTTTCGTGAATGATGACGTTGCCGCCCTGGGAGGCGAACACCCGGCCGTTGTCCCGGGCGACGTTGGTCTGCACCCACGTCTCCTGCCCCGTCGGCCGCCCTGCCTCGATCTCGCTGATCAGGGCCCGAAGCTCGTCGACGGCCTCCGGGTGGCGGTCCAACAGCGATTCCAGCTCCAGCGACCACAGCGCAATCAGACTCTGGCGTACACGTTCTCTGTCCTCGGCTTGCCCGACCAACTCCGCGTTGCCGTCCAACTGCGCCTCAATGGCCGACTGACGTTCCTCACCACGGTGCCGGAAGAGCCTGGCCACTCCGGCACGGACCGCCGCCCAGGAATCGGTTGCCATAGCCCCTACGACCGTCGTGCCGCCCGCCAGAACCAGTTCCTGCAGCATCATGCCTCCTTCTTCGACGAGCCTGCCGACGCCCTACCCCCGAAGGCGCCTGACTCGCCGTCCACTCGACGGTAGCGGACACCACCGACATCGTCTCCGTACAGGACCTCCTCCGCTGAAGCCACAAACAAAGCCACCCGATGCCGGGGCGGGCCGCTGCCTCCGCCGCGCTGGGCTGCCCGCCGTGGGAGCTGGGTCCGTGCGCCGAGTGCCGACAGCTGATGCGCCAGTACGGCCGTGACACGGCCATGTTCTGCAACGTGTGCCGCGCAGTTCTCAACGGCCGGTAGCCGACTGTGGCCCGTCAGAGGCAACTGAGACCAGAACTGAGACCAACAGGTGCCTCGGTATCAGTACTCGAATGCCACCTGCAGTCCTTTCACGTCCGGGTTCTGGATGTTCCCTGCATCATCTCCGGCGCGGTGGCGCGGCGGCGCGGCGGTGTCCGGGGCGGGACACCGTCGCGCCACCCGCTCAGACCGCGGTGCGCTCCATGGGGATCCAGAGCTCCGCGTCCGCATGTGCCGCGTCCTGCGACAGCCGGGTGCGCAGGATCTCGGGTCCCGGCCTGCTCTGGTACGGATTGGACGGGAACCACTGCGTGAACACGTCCCGCCACAGGTACTGGAGCGCCTGCGGGAACGCCCCGGAGTTCTCGAAGACGGCCCATGTCCCCGCCGGGACGGTGAGCACGTCCAGGTCCTCGGGCACGGCAGACCGGGTCACCACACCGTGGTAGTAGTCGAGTTCGGTTCCCTCCGCCCGACTCGGGTCGATGTTGTCGCTCACCCCTACGATCCCCTCCGGCTCCTGGTCGGACAGAGCGGTGATACGCCGCATCGTGTCGTGGTCGATGCCTCGGATGAAATCGGCAATCGCCGGGTTCACCCCCTCATGGACGAGAGGCACTCGGACCTTCTTCCCGACCACACGGAGCTGCTCCTTCTCCACAACCCGGTATCGCATACTGCTGCCACCTTCGACAATGAGACGGAACGACATCCGCGGCTGGGAGCGCAGAGCGGCACCGGTCCGCCGGGCCTCGCCCGGACCCACACCGTGCACACCCCGGAACGCACGCGCGAACGCCTCCCCCGAGCCGTAGCCGTAGCGCACCGCGATCTCCAGCAGCGTCCGCTCTCCGGCGAGCACCTCGGCACCCGCGATGGTGAGCCGCCTGCGCCGGATGTAGTCCGACAGCGAGACCCCCGCCAGCGCGGAGAACAGCCGGCGGAAGTGGTACTCCGAGGTCACCGCGATCCGCGCCAGCTCGGTCACCTCGATCCGCTGATCGAGATGCGACTCGATGTGGTCCAGGGCCTCGTTCAACCGCTCCAGCACCTCGGTCTCCTTCCTTTACGTCCATCACGTTAGGAAGGTCGCACCCTGCCAGACCCGACATTCTGTGCCCGGTCCGATCGGGTATGACAGGTCGCCGACGATCCCCGCACCCCACACATACATCGCCCACAACGAAAAGCCGGACTCGGCGGTGACATAAGGAACCACGGCATGGAACCACGGCATGGCGCTGCGGCATGGAACCGTGGAACCCACGTGGCCCCGCCCGCATCGGCCCGATCCTGGGCCTGCCCCATGGGCATCACCCACTTCGAACGCGTCCTGACCGGCAACGCGACGGAGGGCGGCTCCAAGTCCAGTAGCCGGTCACGTCATTCATCGCGACATGTCCGGAGTGCGAGAGCCGCCGTCAAGGAATCTTCACGGAAGCGCCACAAGGCATACATGTTGGCCTCTGCGGGTGCCGTTAGCGTTACTGCCCGCTCGATCCCGCGTGCGAACGTGAATCAAGTCGCCGGCGTCCCCTGCGGCGCAGTCAGCAGAAAGATCGCAGATGGACTACTGCTCGTCGTGCCGCCGGAACCTCAACGGGGCACTCGTGTGTCCAGGATGCGGCGATTACGCTCCTGACATAGCCCCGCCCGCCCACCACCACAGCCCGGTGGCCGCTACCGCGACGACGTGGGAGGCATGGCACACGGAGGAAGCCCCCGTGCCAGAGCCCCTGCACCGCACTCATCACTCGGGTGCCGCGCCGATCGGCAGCGGCGCATCCGATGAAGCGGTGAACGATGCGTCCGGCGCTGGTTCGTCCAGCGGGCCGGCAGGCACCGCCCCCACCGGGCAGGGCCGGGCGGCTCGGCGTCGGCAGCTGGCACGTTGGAAGAAGCACCGGCGGCGGGCCGTGGCCGCAACGGCCTTTGCCATTGCCGGTGGCGCCCTGACCGTTGCCCTGCTGCCGAACAAGCCTTCCGGCGGCCACACGTACGCGGCCGCGGCGCCGGACCCCGAGAACGCGGCCGCCCCCCGGACCCCGGTCACCGACGCCCCATCGGAGCAGCCGGAAAGCCGGGCTTCGCGGCATACCGGCACTCGCCCACCCGTGACAACCAGCGGGCACCAACGCACCACGGCCGCCACACCTACCACTGCCACGACGAGCCCACAGCCGAAGTCCGGCCCCACGACTCAGCCCCCCGGGTCCCCGCACGCCACCCACACGCCGGCCAAGAAGGCGCACGTCGACAGCGCCGACGCCGCAGCTCCAGAGTCGACCGCACCCGCCTCCACCGAACGCTCCGACACAGACGCCTCGCCCGCGAGCAATGAGCCGACGCCGGCGGCCGAGCCGACGACGCCGACGCACGTGTGCCTGCTGGGAGTTGTGTGCATCGGCTGATGGCTCCGCTGCCATCGCGCTCCTGCGTCTGCTCACGCTGATCAGCCTGGCTGATCAGCCTGGTTTGTTGCCCGGCCTCTCCAGCGTCGCCGGGTCAGGTCATTCCGCGCAGTACGCGTCCCGCTCCGGACGCTTGCCCGCCGAGAGGAATTCGGTGACCTTGCGGTCGCCACAGGCATTGCCGTTGCCCAGGTAGACGCCGTGGCCGCCGCGGCCGACCGTGACGAGGCGGGCCCGGTCGCCGAGGGCCTTGCGCATCTTCAGGGCTCCGAAGTACGGGGTGTAGGGGTCTCGGAGGTTCTGGATCATCAGGATGTTGGACGGGCCCTCGGGGGTGATCCGGGTGGGCTTCTCCACCGGTGCGTCCTTCCAGAAGGTGCAGGGCGTGAGGTTCGCCGGCATCCCGGCCGTGAGCGGGTGCCGGACGCGGTCGGCGGCCACCGCGCGCCGGTACGAGGAGACCGGGCCCCGCCAGCGCACATCGTTGCAGACGACCCCGACGGTGACCGCCGCGTCCTGGTCGCGCAGGGGTTGGGCGAGTTCGGCGGGCAGAGCCGGCTTTTCGGCCGGGTTCCGGGCCGCCTGGATGAGCCGCGCCAGCGGGGCGAAGGAGGCATCGCTGTCCAGGGCGCTCTGGAGTGCCTGCCGCAGCCGGTTACCGGTCAGCGGGACGCCCTCGCTCGTCGACTCCTTCGGCTCGCGGTCCAGTTTCGCCGCCAGCGCGAGGAACAACGGCCGTATGTCGTCGGCCCGTTCGGCAAGCCGCAGCCCTTCGCCCTCCCGGGCCGGGGCCGATGCCCAGGCCGCGAAGTCGGGGAACCGGTCGTCTGCGCCCGCCGACATGTTCGCCAGCCAGCCCCGTCCGACGCGGGCCGGGTCGGGGTCACCGCTGCTGTCCAGTACCCAACGGTCGGTGTGCTGCGGGTACTTCTGCGCGTACACGGCCCCTACGTATGTCCCGTACGAGCTCGCCCAGGCCGACAGTTTCTCCTCACCCAGTACCTGGCGGAAGCGTTCGATGTCGCGCACCTCGTTCGCGGTGGAGAGGCTTCGCAGCACGGCACCCCCGTGACGACCGCAGGCGTCGGCGATACGCCGGGACCGCGCGACGTTCTCGGCGATCTCGCCGTCCGGCCCCGGCCAGGACCGCAGGTGCACCAGATGCCGGTCATCCGCCCTGAGCTCACAGCTCGCCGTCGTGCTGCCTCCCACCCCACGCGGATCAAAGCTGACGATGTCGTACGCGCCCGCCATCTCCTTCCGCAGCGCATCCCCTTTCTCCCGCAGCTGCTGCACCCCGGAGCCACCCGGCCCTCCAGGGATCATCAACAGCGTCCCGCGCCGCGCCTCGGGCCGCTCGCTGCGCAGACGGGACACGGCGAGAGTGAGCTGCGGGCCGTCCGGATCGCGGTAGTCGAGCGGTACCGGCAGCTCGGCGCACTCCTGCTCGGCGGGCCCGGCGGGTTGGGCGCAGGGCCGCCACGTCAGGGCGGGTGCGGTGGCAGCGGCTTTGGCTTGCGCCTCCGGGGTACCTACAGCGGCCAGGGTCGTCGCGACGGTGGTGGCGGAGAGAGCGAGGAGAAGAGCCCTGCGGGAGTAAGTCGTCATGAGGCAAGGGTTGTTGAGCGGAGCTCTCTTGCCCATCCGGCAGGCATGACGTCAGGGGTGGGGTTACCCCCCGGGCATCGACTCCACGAGCCCTGGGTCGATGTGATGGTCGACGTCGAAGCTGTCCGCGGGGGCCGTGGAACGGCCGCTTGAGCACGGCCTGACGACGGCAGCCGTGGCGCATCCGGGACCGGGCGGGCGGCGTGGGGCCGGGCGTCACGCGGGACACCCGGCCCCACAACCAGGGGGTACTACTGCACGTCGACGTAGTCGCCGGTCGCCGTGACGGCCGGGGTGGTCGAGGTGCCGGCGAAGTTCCAGCGCCAGTAGCCGTCCACGGACGCGGTGGCCGTGGTCTTCAGGTCACCGGTGCTGGAGGTGTTCACCGTCTTGATGGTGGTGTAGGTGCTGGTGCCCGCCTTGCGGAACTGGAGCTTGACCGGCTGGGCGGTGTAGCCCGCGTAGGTGTCGGTGTCCCAGTTCGCCCGGGTGAGCTTGCCGGTGACCGTGAGGGTCTTGCCCTTGGCTATCGGCTCCGGACCCGCGTTGACGGTCAGCTTGGAGAACCGCTGAAGCCGCGTGGTCGTGTAGGCGTCCCGCTGGGCCCGGCTGTCGTCGTTGGCCCACGCCTGGACTCCGACCTTCCAGGTCCCGGCGTCGGCGTTGGTGAGCCACCAGTCCGGTTCGAAGGTGAAGGTCTTCGAGCAGGTGGACGTGGTCGCGCCGGCGGCGACGCAGTCCGCGGGGGTGGTGTCCTCGTTCGGCTTGATGTAGCCGACGGGGTTGTCGGGGTCGGTGCCGCGCCACAGGTGGAAATCGGCGTCCCAGATGCCGGACGGATCGGTGGCGGTCACCGACACCGTGATCGTCTTGTCGACGAGGCCGATCGCGATGTCTTTGCCGCCGTTGACGGTGACATTGGTGATCTGGATGTCGCCGACGGTCTCGTCCGCGTACGCGGCGGGGACGGCGAATCCGCCCACCGCCGTGACAGCGGCGAGTACAGCGAAGATTGCGCGCTTGCGCATGAATCTCCCCACAAGGTGAAGATGCCCGCCGGATGTATGACACGGCGGGCGGATGAGTGGCCAACTGTAAAGAGTTGAACGTTTCTGCACAACGGCCGGTCGATCACACCGATTCCCCCGAAGTCCCCATCCCGCCTCCCGCTGCCGTGCCTTCCCTGATCCCGCACATGCAGAAGCGTGCGACCGGTCCCGGCACGCATGTCATGCCGCCAGTGCCTCTGCTAGGAGGCCACGACGCCCGGGCCGAGCCGGGCCGCAGCATTCGCGGGAGGTCGCAGGAGTTCACGGGTGTTCATAGGTGTTCATGGGTTTCACGGGCGTTCACACTTGAATTACTCCATGGACACAATTCCCTTCCATGCGAAGAGATTTCATCCGAGGCGACGCTCTCACAATCCCGGTCAGATCGGTTACGCACCTGGGATCTGACCCCGGAAGCCGCAGAAGTAAACGCAGAAGTAAACAGAAGTAAAGAGACGAGGCGTGCAGAATCACGACCGATCCGGCCCGGCCCGCCACGACCACCCGCGAGAGCCACTCACCGGACGGTGTCGGCGACCTCCGAAAGGTTCCCAGGAACTGCACCTATCCCCATTTGTTCGGTGCCTGTCGGGAGATGCAGCGTCCGCCTGCCAGAAGCTCTTGTGCCGGCGAGGATCTCCGAGTGCTAGTCTCCTTCGACAACTCCCCCTTGACTCAGCAGGATTGATTTCCGAGCAGGCGGCCGATCCGCTCGATCTCTCGGCGTCCTGTCGCGTTCTACGACGCCCCGCTACGGCACTGGCGTTCGCCCAACTGTGGACTGCGAAAGGCGTGGATAAAGGTGCGCGGCGAACTGCTGGCTGATCGATACCGGCTCACAACGCCGCTGGGCAGCGGAGGCATGGGGCAGGTCTGGCAGGCGCGCGATGAGGCCCTTGGGCGTGCCGTGGCCGTCAAAGTGGTGCACCGGCCCGCGGACACCACAACACGCGAGCGGCTCGTCTGCGAAGCCCGTGCCGCAGCGCGGCTCTCCCATCCGGGCATCGTCGCGGTCTTCGACGTCGACGAGGCCACCGACGGACGCTTGTTCTTGGTCATGGAGCTGGTCGAAGGCCGCAGCCTCGCACAGATACTGCGCGAGGCCGGGCGGCTGCCACCCGAGCGGGTCGCCATGATCGGTGCCCAAGCGGCTCACGCGCTGGCCGCCGCCCATGGCTGCGGCGTGATCCACCGCGATATCAAACCCGCCAACCTGCTCATCAGCCATGACGGAACCGTCAAGGTCGCCGACTTCGGCATCGCCGTCCTGGCCGGCGGCAACTCCACCGCGCTGACCACCACCGGGGACTTCGTCGGCACCGCCTCCTACACCGCGCCGGAGCGAGCGATGGGCCGGAGGGGGACAGCGTCCTGCGACCTCTACGCACTCGGCTGCGCGTTGTACGAAGCCCTCGCCGGGCGGCCGCCGTTCCGGGCCGACAACCCCGTGGAGCTGCTGTTCCAGCACGTCTACCAGCAACCGGAGCCGCTGCACCGAATACGCCCGGACGTCCCTCGCTCCCTGGAGAGAGTCGTCCACGCCCTGCTGGCCAAAGATCCGGCAGAACGTCCCGCTGACGCCACCCGCACCGCCGCACTGCTGTCCGCACCACTCAGTGACGACATCACCAGCACCTGGTCGAAGCCTCCGGCAGCCCGGATGAGTCGTCCTCCGCGTCCAGCGCGACAGCGTCGGCAACTACAGACCGCCTTCGGAGTCCTGGCCACCGCTGTCTTCGCCGGCAGCTTCGCTCTCGCCTGGGGCGGTTCCGCCATCGAGCCCGCCGGCGAAGCGCGTCGAGCGCTATCACCGGCACCGGCCCCTTCCCCCTCGCGAAAGCCCGCCGCTCCCTCGTCTCCGTCGCAGGCTCCGTCCCCGTCGGCGACGTCCGTGGCGGCGACGCCAGCAGCGACGGCGGTGACCGCAAGCACAACTCCGGCTTCCGGTCCCGCCCCTCCCGTATCCCGTCGGGTCAGCCCCTCCGCGCTGATGGCCGCCCTGGCCCGGAGGATCACCACCCAGGTGTCCACCATGGACCCCAGGCTGGCCCGCGACGTCCAACACCGCATCGCCCAACTCACCTGCAAACTCAGCGAAGGCAAGGTGAAAGTCGCCGCCGACAAAGTGCGTGAGCTGAACAGACGGCTCGCCGAAGCCCGTTCACAGGGTCGATGGGCCGGCGATGCACGGACGGAACAGCTGCTGAGTCAACTCTCCGACCGCCTGCCCACTCGCCGTTGAGCCGAGCAGTCCCCAGGGTTTGTGACGCGCGAGTGAAGGACCAGATACTGAACCGGCTTGTGGGAGTTCGGCGTTCAGTTCCGACCCAAGTACGGAATCCACATGGAATTCGGACACCGGAATCCGCTGCAAGATCGAGTGCGGGATTGGATCCGGAAACCGATATGAAATCGCATGTTTGAAAGAGGTTTCACACACTCGGGCGGGGCAAGCAAGGGGGCATGAACAGCCCCCATGAACCCATGCCCGTAAACGACACCTACAGTCCCTATGACCCCAATCGGGACAACCGCGCGCGCAGCCGGGACGGCTCCGGAGCAAACCGGACAGCCTTGGTCATCCACACGATCGCGGACATCGCCGCAGCCTTCCTGGGCCTGTGGATCCTGCTGTACCTGCTGGAGGCCAACCAGGGAAATGTCTTCGTCGGCTTTGTGCACGGCATGGCCGACTGGCTCGCCGGCTGGTCCCAGGACATCTTCACCATGGACGTCGAAAGTCTGCGAGTTTTCCTCAATTACGGCCTACCCGCGGTGATTTACCTTCTGCTCGGCCATGGGATAGCTGCGCGAGTGCGCCGCCTCTGACCGAAATCGGTCCAGCGCGTCATGTACGTCGGTGAGGTCCGTGATCAGATCATGCAGAAAGTCGCGGGCCTCACGACGCAGCGGGCACGGGCACGGTTGCCGGTGAGCGGCAACGCCCGCAGCTGCCGGTCTCGTGGCTCACGCCGGTTTTCGACGCGCTGACACCCTGGCGCTGACACCCTGGCGGTGACGGCGACCCTCTGACGGGCACTGCGCAGGGCCACGACGACGACGGCTCCGGAAGCGTGGCGACCCGGGTCGGAGCGGGCCAGGCGAAGGGCTTCCCGCTGAGGGACCTTGCTAGCTCGGTGCACCAGGCGCAAGCTTGTGGTGTGGGTGCTCAGGACGGCCCTACGCTGATCACGTCTGTGCAGCGAGCCTTCCGTTTGATGGAGGCCGTGGGGGCACACGAGGGCGGTGCCCCGGCGAAGCAGCTGGCACGCGAGGCAGGGCTGCCCCTGGCCACCACCTATCACCTGCTGCGGACGCTGGTCCACGACGGCTACCTACGGAAACTGGACGATGGCGGGTTCGTCATCGGGGACAAGCTGCACACACTGCACGTCGGAAGCCGCGGGCAGGCACTGCTCACCCGTATCCGTCCCGCGCTCGCCGCCCTGCGGGACGATCTGTCGGCCGCCGCTTACCTGACCTTCTACGAGGAGGGCGAGATCCGGGTCGCCGATATCGTTGACGGTCCCCGGGCACCTCGGGTCGATCTCTGGGTCGGATTCGAGGATGCCGGGCATGCCACGGCGCTGGGCAAGTGCGTCCTACGCGAGCTGGACGACGACTCGCGGAACGACTATCTCTCCCGGCACCATCTCGCCGATCTCACCCCCCGCACCATCACCCACCGTTCCGAGCTGCTCCGACGACTCGAATCGTCGCCCGCCGCCCCCGCCGTCCTGGATCTGGAGGAGTACGCGCTCGGAACGGTATGCGTCGCGGTGCCCGTGTACAGCGGGAACGCGCTCGGCTCGCTCGGTGTCTCGCTGCGGGCGGACCAGCTCTCGCGCATCGACCAGATCCGAGCTCGGCTTCTCCCGGCGGCGAGTCGCGTGACCAGGGGCCTTTCGCTCACTATCTGAAATCCCGGACCTTGTGGGTCGCTCACGCACACCTGTTTCCTAGACAAAGCGGACATTGAGGCATACGGGAACGGAGCGCGGAGTTGCGGACGAGGACAATGAGTCATACCCCGGGAACTCAGCGTGACCATCGACGGGCCTGGAGGCCCATGATGCGGGCGGCCTGCCCGGGGGCGCAGGCCCGAGCGGCCGACCGTCCGGATCCGGCCCCGGCTTCAAGGACGGCGCCGCAGGACCGGCCACACACCGCAGCCCACCTGGCCGCCGGGGTGCCCGCACTGATCGTCGCGGCCGTGGCGCTCCTCGCCCTCGTCACCGGAGCCGGGATGCACTGGCTGCCGCTGCTCGCCGTCGGGCCTGCGCTGGCCGCAGCCACCAGCAGGCCGTGGGGAGTACTTCGTATCGGCGTCCTCGCCGTGGCGCTGGGCGCCGTGCTCGGCATCCGCGGCGGTGCACCGGGCCGTGAACTGGCCATCGTGCTGTCCGCACTCGTCGCCGTCACACTGGCGAGCAGCCTGGCCAGCGTGCTGCGCGGACGCCGCGAACGGGTGCTGGCCGCCGTCCGCTCGGTCGCCGAGGCCGCCCAGCACGCCCTGCTCAAGCCCGTGCCCGCCACCGTCGGCCAGTTCCAGGTGGCTGTCCGCTACAGCGCCGCCGCGGCAGAGGCCCGGATCGGCGGGGACCTCTACGCGCTGGTGCCCACCCCGTACGGGGTCAGGTTGATCGTTGGTGATGTGCGCGGCAAGGGGCTGCCGGCGGTGGGGACCGCTGCTCTCGTGCTCGGTGTCTTCCGTGAGGCCGCCTATGACGAGCCGGACCTCCTGGAGGTCGTCGCCAGGATCGAGCGGAGCCTGGCACGCAACCTCGGTCCCGACGACTTCGTGACCGCCGTGGTCGCCGGGTACCCCCAGGACGGGCGTATGGAGGTGGTCAACTGCGGACACGCTCCTCCGCTGCTGGTTCGCGCATCCGACGTCATGGCCGTCGAGCCGACCCGTCCGGCTCCGCCTCTCGGGCTGGGCGCCCTCACCGGTGAGCTCCCGAGCCTCCAGGTGCTGCCTTTCACCGACGGAGACCAGCTGCTTCTCTACACCGACGGGGTCACCGAGGCCCGCAACCACAGTCGCGAGTTCTACCCCCTCGTCGATCGGGTGGCACGGCATGTGTCGGACGAGCCGTCCCATACCCTTGCCGCGCTGCACGACGAACTGCTGGCGCACGTGGGCGGTCGGCTCCACGACGATGCGGCGCTGCTTCTGCTCCGGAAACCGGCCGTCGCCAACTCGACGTCCGCCGCCGACCACCAGGCCTCGGCCGGCAGCCGCCTTGCCTCCCCGCCGAAGCGCACCAACGAAGCCGCGGTAGACGTTCGTTGTGACAGCAACTGAGGCGGAGGGGCGCAGCGCCCCGGCCGGTTTCCGCACGCCGCACGCCGGCCGCCCTCGGCGAGACAGCATGCCCGATCAGCCTCTTCCCGTCAGCGATCACGGACGACAGCCGACGATCCGACCTGCACACTCAACCACCGCAAATCTGCCCTGACTTCTCCAACGGATAGGACGTCGGCACTCGCATCCTTCCAGGTCAACGGCACCTTTCTGCTATCGGTGCAGCGGATCACCCAATTCGCAATTCTGCTGAATACCGAGGGCTAAACGATTCTCCTCATTTCGCACATGAGTGCATTCATGTGTTATACGCACTTAGGTCACAGGATCACTCTGACCCCGCTATGCTCGCTGTCGCGCAGCGAGTTGCGGCGATTACCGCACGTCGCCACTGGCTGTCGTGGTGCCGCCGATCGCACGAGGGCTCGGGCGTCCTGGGACCCGGCTCCATGCGTGCGGAACGCCGCCCCGGAATGCGCTGCGGCCAAGCAATTGGTGAGCGCGACCCGACGGTCGTCGAGCTTGTTCACGCGGCCCTTCCCCTGGTGCCCATATACGCCATGTATGTCGCGCTTTCCCTTCCATTAGTGCTCTGAGGATGCCGATGGTTCGTGCTGGTTCGTCACCCGGAGGGTCGGGGCCCGCCTCCGCCCCAATGTGGCTGTTGCCACCCGTACTTCTGGCCGTGTGTACGGCCGTAGCCGTGTCGTTGACGCCCTCAATGGGCCGCGCCCAGGTCGCCTGGATCGGCGTCATCGCGACGGCGGCAGTGGCCGTCGCAGCCGGGAAGGCAGCACAGCGGAGACGTGCGATCGACGAACTGCGGAGGCAGTGCGCCGAGCGAGAGGCGGTCCTGCATCAGCACCTGGCCGAGCAGGAAGCCGAAACGGTGCGGATGGCCAAGGAGACGCTGCCCGCGGCCATGGCCCAACTGCAGCAAGGCACCCCGACCGAGGATGTGCTGCAGAACATCGTCCATGTGTCCCGCGTCAGCCCCGAGTTCGAAGCCGCGCACATGGCAGTGCTGCGCTACGTTCTCCAGGCCGTGGAGGCCGAGGAAGATCTGCGTGACTCCGCCCAGCGAGCCTTCGTCAACATCGCCCGACGCGTCCAGGCCATCGTCCATCAACAAGCTCAGGAACTGCGGGAGATGGAGGATCGGCACGGTCAGGACCCGGAAGTCTTCGGCGACTTGCTGCGTGTCGATCACCGGACCGCACTTGTCGGCCGGCTCGCGGACAGCATCGCCGTACTCGGTGGGGCCCGGCCGGGCCGCCAGTGGCAGAAGACCGTACCGCTGTTCAATGTGCTGCGCGGTGCCATGTCCCGGATCCTCGACTACCAGCGCGTCGATCTGCACTCAGTGGCCGAGGTCGGCATTCTCGGACGCGGGGTCGAACCGCTGATCCACGCCCTGTCCGAGCTGTTGGACAACGCCACTCGCTATTCACCGCCGCAGACGCGTGTCCATCTGACCGCGACCGAGATCCAGTCTGGCGTGGCCATCGAGATGGAGGACGCCGGGATCGGCCTGACCGATGAAGCCCTCAGCCGCGCCGAGCGGGCTCTGGCGCAGAACTCCTCCAGCGGACTGGACCTCGACGACCTGGGTGAGTCACCGCGGCTCGGCCTGGCGGTGGTCGGCCGGCTTTCCCACACGCACAACTTCAAAGTCTCCCTCCGTCCGTCCGCGTACGGTGGCGTACGCGTCGTCCTGATCGTCCCGCCGGACCTCATCACCGCGACTCCGGTGCCCGGCGGAGCGCTGGCCAAGGCCGCCGTCCTACCGCCGCCCAGGCACAGGCGCGGCCCGATGCGCCACCCCGAAGTGACCGCCGAGGAGCCGGTGGCCGCCGCCGCTCCGCGCAGCGCCAACGGGCTCCCCCAGCGCAGGCGCCGTACGCGCGCCGTGGGTCCCCCCATGCGGCCGAGGCCTGCCGTCTCCACCGCCACTGACTCCAAATCCTCGGTGTCGGCCGCTCCGCCGCCCCCGCAGGCCGGGATGTGGCTGGCCGCCTTCCAGGAGGGTGTCTCCGGCGAGCCCCAAGTTGAGTCTCCGGCGCATCGTCCCCATGACCTGGGCGACAAAGAGTCCGAGCAGTAACTGAGTCATTAAGTAAGGATGAGTAAGTAAGTGGTGACACAGCAGCGGCTCAATATCAACTGGATGCTTGAGGGCCTGGCGTCCAGCGTTCCGCAGACCCGTGATGTCGTGGTGCTGTCCTCAGACGGTTTGTGTATGGCCCAGTTCGGTACGGACGAGGACACCGCGGATCGCCTCGCCGCCGCCTGTGCCGGACTGCAAAGCCTGTCGGCGGCCATCGCCGCGGAATTCCCGCACGGCGACGGGCGGATGAAGCTCGTTGTCATCGAAGTCAACGGCGGCTTCTTCTATTTGATGGCGGCCGGCGCCGGAGCGTATCTGGCGGTGCTGGCCGACGACGACGTGGATGCCGGGCTCATGGGACAGCGCATGCGGGACCTGGTCGCCCGGATCGGTCAGCACCTCACCAGCCCGCCGCGGGCCGACCGGCAGGTGCCATGAGCGACCCGAAACAGGAACAGCACCGGGGCTGGGAAGAAGGCGGTCCCGAACGGCTCTACGTCCTTACGTCCGGCCGGAACCTGCCCGCCGAACAAAAGGCCCCCCTGGACATGGTCACTCTGATCGTGACCCGGAACGAGGCCAGTTCGAGCATGCAGCCCGAACAAGCCGCCATTCTCCGCATATGCGACTACCCGTTGTCCGTCGCCGAGATCTCCGCATACGTCCACCTGCCGGTAAGCGTGATCACGGTACTGCTCGCGGAACTGCTGGAGAGCGGCCATATCGAAGCCCGGGCACCGATCCCTACCGCGTCGTTGCCCGATGTCGAACTTTTGGAGGCGGTGATGCATGGACTGCAAAATCTCTGAGCCCGTCGTCGGTCCCCGGAGCGAGGACACCCTGCCGGCGTCGGTTTCCACAGCCGTCAAGGTAGTGATCGTCGGTGGTTTCGGGGTCGGGAAAACCACCCTGGTCGGATCGGTCAGTGAGATCCGGCCGCTGACCACCGAGGAGACCATGACGCAGGCCGGTGTCGGGGTGGACGACATCGCCGGAGTCGAGCGCAAGACCGAGACCACCGTGGCGATGGACTTCGGCCGGATCAGCCTCAGTGACGAATTGGTGCTGTATCTGTTCGGCACCCCGGGCCAGCAGCGTTTCTGGTTCCTGTGGAACGGCCTCTTCGAAGGCGCGCTGGGCGCGGTCGTCCTGATCGACACCCGGCGGCTGGAAGAGGGCTTCGATGTGATGGGCCGGCTTGAGGAACGCGGCGTCCCCTTCATCGTCGCCATCAACGCCTTCCCGGACGCCCCCCACTACCCGGTGGAGGAACTCCGGAAGGCCATGGACCTCCCCGATTCCGTACGCATCATCGACTGCGACGCCCGCAGCCGCGCATCCAGCCGCGATGCCCTACTCACGCTCGTGCGTTACCTGCATTCCCTCACCACCACGACCACGGAGCACCAGTGACCGCCTCTTCCCCCGACCAGGCCCGCACCGAGTCTGCACCTGTGCCGCCTCCGGAGTGTCCGGCTCACGCCCGTTCTGTGAACGGTGACGGAGTAGCACGACTCTTCGGGCCCGAGGCAGTTAACGATGCGCCAGGCTTTTACGAACGACTGCGCGCCGAGCACGGAGCCGTGGCGCCTGTCCTGGTGGACGGTGACCTGCCCGCCTGGCTGGTCCTCGGCTATCGAGAGAATCTCGAAGTACTGCGTACGCCCTCCCGGTTCTGCCACGACTCGCGCATCTGGCATTGCTTCAAGGAAAACAAGGTCGCAGAGGACTCACCGCTAATGCCAGCCCTCGCCTGGCAGCCCGTCTGCATCTTCATGGATGGCAAAGAGCATGAGAGGCTTCGCACCGCGCTCACCGAGAGCATGGCGCGATTCGACCGCCGTGGGATCCGCCGCTGCGTCACCCGATCCGCCAATCAGCTAATCGATGACTTCGCCGGTGATGGACAGGCCGACCTCGTTAGCCAGTTCGCGGAACAACTGCCCTTGCGCATCATGACGCAGCTCTTCGGAATGCCCGAAGAGTCCGGTCCGGGGTTGGTCGAGGCCACCCGAGACCTACTCAAGGGCTCGGAGACAGCTTTCAAGAGCAACGAATACCTCGTGGAGACTCTGGAGCAGCTCGTTGCCCACAAACGAGCAACCCCTGGTCACGATTTCACATCGTGGCTGATGGCTCACCCAGCCAAGCTCACAGACGAGGAAGTCCTGCAGCATCTGCGGCTCGTCGCTATCGCTGCGAACGAGAACACCACCAATTTGACCGCGAACACCTTGCGCATGATGCTCACCGATCCCCGCTTCCGGGCGTCGCTCACGGGCGGCAGCATGACCCTGCCCGACGCACTGGAACAAATGCTGTGGGACGAGCCGCCGACCGCAGTGGCGCCCGCCAGGTGGGCCACCGGCGACACGGAACTCGCCGGTCAGTCCATCAAGGCCGGGGACATGCTGCTGCTCGGTCTGGCCGCCGGGAACGCCGATCCTGTCATCCGCCCCGATCTCTCGGTACCCATGCACGGCAACCGCTCCCACCTTGCCTTCACCGGCGGTCCGCACGAGTGCCCCGGCCAGGACATCAGTCGGGCCATTGTCGACACAGGAATCGACGTCCTGCTGATGCGGTTGCCTGATATCGACCTGGCCGTTCCCGAGAGCGACCTGAAGTGGGTGTCCCATTGGATCGCCCGCCATCTGACCGCGCTCCCAGTGAAGTTCACCACGAGTCCCCATGGGAGGCTCCCCGCATCAGCCGGTACACCGGGGAACGGTGTGCACAGCAAGCATGCCCTCCATGGTTCCACCGCCGGCGGCCCGAACGCCGCAGAGGGGACTCCCGCGTCAGCTCTTCCTGTCGGCGCACCCAGGTCGCGTTCGTCCTGGTGGGACGCGTTGAAGAGGTGGCTGCCAGGAAAATAGCTCTGTTATCGGGGGCGCATATTGAATGCCTCTCGGAACCGTAAGAGGCGCATGCCGGGGCACTGATGCACGCATCAGCGCCCCGGCATGCGCCTCTTGACGCTTTTGACAAATTCCGGACGATGAATGGTGCGCGTTAAAGATCTGGGCATCGCCGGTTCCCCTCGGCAGCTAAGCCAAGTGTGCCATGGACGCTCATAGAACCGGGGGATCGCCAGTGGAGCACGGCCTGATGGTTTCACCGATCGCCTCTCCCTCCCCTCAGCTGCGCCACCTTCCGTCGTTGGTGGGTGAACGGTCTCCTTAATCCCTGATCCGAAGAGCTGCGCAGCAAACTTGTCGGCCAACGGCATCGGTTCCCCTCACACGGTCCGGGAGGTCACAGCAGCCATGCCATATCCCAACCATCTCCCGATGACGCCGGTTCCGTGCGAAGCCTGAACTGTGAGACCCGCGACCGGGCTGACGGAAACACCGTCCCTCGGGGGCACCCAAACCTCATAGGCGGAGGGGTTTCACCGTCGAACGTCCTACATTCCGTGGGCAGTTGTTATTCTTGTGTGATGCGAAGGAGCCCATGCAGGGTCTCTTCCGCATCGGGGTAGCGGGTGGCAGTCAAGCAGAAGTAGCTACTGAGGTTTCCATCCGCGAAGGAGGACAGGAGACGTACGAGTTGTTTATGCCCTGCCTGCCTGAATGTTTCGACGATGTGGTTGTACCGCGTGACGGCAGCATGGACCGCTTCGTTCAGGTCGTTTGAGGATCGTGCATGAAAGCGCACCCAGTTGGATGTCGCGTACGCGCCGTCTTCGTCGGCATGCAGCTCTTTCGTGAGGGAAGCAAGGTCGTTGGTGAGGTAGGCCGCCTCAACCGCAAGGTCTACGAGTACCTCTGATTCTGCAATATGCTCGGCGTCCAATAGCCCGCGGAGAATTCTCCAGCAGGTGATATAGGGGTGAGTGCCCACCGTGGCCCTCCGTAGGGCATGAAATTGCTCCCAGGTCATCGTGTGGACGTCGTGGAGTCCCTCGGTGGAGACAGCAGAGCAGAACTCCGCAATCTCGGTTTCGAGACGAGCAGCGCTCAAGCCCCCTGCACGGAAGTCGTCCAGCAGCTTACGGTGCACGGCTCCCAGCTCGCTGGAAGCTGCTGGCCGACCGGTTCGAAGCCGGTCAGCGAGGTCCGTGACTTCTTCTCTCGGAGCGTCATCAACGATGAAGAAGTAAGTGCAGTACTTTCCGCACAGCAGACTCTCCCAGAAGGCCGCGTCGGCCGGCGCGCAGTGGACCTCAAAGGTGGCCGCAAGGAAGGCCGTCCGGGCGTGCCAGGAAGCGCCGCGCCGACATGAACAGAGGCGAAGGGACCAGGCAAGCAGTTCCTCAGTGAGTTCACGGTGCCGTTGGTCGATGAAGTGTCCGCTGTACGGCTCAAGATGTGTGGAGACCATGGTCGTTATCGTTCCCGTCCTCGTGATTTTCGCAGGGCCCGGAGAGCGAAGAAGGTGGTGAGATGGGGAGATCCGAAGTAGAGAGGGAAGCGCCCCATACGGTAGTAGGCCTGGGCGGGCCATGATCCGTCCGGCTGCTGCCAAGAGACCAGACGCTCATGCCCTTCCCGTTGGTCCGCTCGGACCCCGAGGTGGTCAGCCGTGATGATGCGAAGCGCCAGACCCAGCGGTCCTGAATCCTGACCTTCTCGCTCGGCGTGGGGCATGGTCTCAAGGTCAGCGAGTGCTCGGCGTAGGGGATCGACGAGCTTGCGCGCACATATCGCGCATCGTGTGCAGAGCCTTGATGCGGCGTGGAGGAATGCCTCTGGCGAGGGGTAGTAGCGAGTGCCGGCCAGGTAGAGCCGGGAGGTTAAGTGATCGCTGATGTACTGCAGGGTGGCATCCACGCTGCTGCCGACATGTCCCTTGGCCAGGTGAACGGTGTAAAGGGCGTTGGCACAGGCGACGGCGTCGTGTTTGCGGCCGCGTGGCGGTGCGTCAGGTTCGGATCCATCGTCCCAGTAAACCGTGAAAACGTCCGGAACCGCTCTGTCGTTGTCAGCGGGGCCGGCCTCAGCGTGCTTTCCCGACGGTGCGGCCGACTGCAGGATTTCTTGGGCGCCGAGGAGCAACTGGCGCTTCGAGATCAAGCCGTGTTCATATAAGGCACCGGTCGCGATGGCAGTGCAATCAGTGTCTGCGGCGAACTCGCGGACACCGGGGAAGAACCGGAACCTATGCCACCATCGCGCGGATTCCACTTGGCGGGCAAGAGACCCAACCATACTGCTGACTTGTGTGCCTGTGGCGGGCGGAAGGAGCGTCAGGGAAATCATCGCCGAGAAAGCTTCGTCTCCCAAGTCGAATCCGATATCCGTGTCGAAGCGCTGGTGTAGCAGTCCACGCGCCTTCCCGCAAACGATGATGTCGTCGAAGAAGGGGTCCAAAGCAAGCCATGCGGAGGGGATACCTCTGTTGCCATCGCGAAAGCCAAGGAAGTCAAGGGCTCCTTTGACAGCGTCCTCGTAAGGCGATACAAGGACGACCGGGAAAAGGTGATCTCGAATCCCAGCCCCTGGAGCGCGTGCGAGATCATGACCCACCACCCCCAGTTTGAAACGCGAAGGGTCACCTACGGACGAGGGCAGATGGGGCCGCTCACGAGATAGTATGCCTAGTTTCTGCAGTAAAGTCGCAATTGGTGACACGGCAGTGCTCCTCAGGGACCCGGTAGAGCATCTGGCGGACTTGCCTGCGTACATAAGCTGCATGTTCCAGCCACTTCGTCCATCAGAGCAAGAATTACGCAACGTGGCACGGGCGTACAGAGCTCCTCGTGAATCATTGCCCGTCAGCGACACGCGCCCATGCCTGCTTCATGTGCATGGCGTTGCCCAGTGGGGCAGGAGCGGTCCCGCACAGCTCAGTGGGGACCTGATTTCACGCAGGCCCATGACCGGTCGGTCAGGCCGCAGAACCACACCGGCCGCGCACCGTCGCGCTTGTCGGCGACTGCCTGGACACAGGCCCCTACGCGGAGTTCGAGAGCGACGGCAACAGCGCCGTACCGCTCGGTGCAGCGTTGTCCGGATAGCCCTCGCAGCCGTCGCCCACGACGACCTCGGGAAACAGTCCGACCGCGCGCAGCCGCTCGTCCGCCTGCCGGGAAACGCCAGGTCGAGGCCGAAGTAAACGATTCGATCGAGGTCGAATCCCTGGTGAGCGTATGCGGTAACGCCCCCCAAGCCTTACCGAACCCCAAACGGTCCATCTCCTCGCGGGCCCTCCAGTTGGCGTGCAGACAGCAGCGTGCATCACGTCGAAGTTGGCCGAGTATTCGTTCGACAGGAATAAATCTGACGCTCCCGCTAGTCGGCCGGGGCCGCCAGCCGCGCCGCAGTCTTCGATCAGTGCTTGGGTCAGACCGAGTGCCGATTTTTGTGCGGCCAGAGTACTCAGCTCGTCCGGAACAGCCTCCACGAGCACTCGGTTTGGCACACAGCGATCCGAAAGGCGGCGGAAGACTCGATTGGCGAACCGTCGACACACACATCCGAGTGCCAAGATTCTGGCAGGCCGACAGCGACTCTCGGAGGCTGTAGAACCCCCACCACCTTCACCCCCGGCGCAGCAGCCGATGAAGTTCCACCTCGGTCAGTCGGCCCGCCGACACCTCCGCCGTCATGTACGTGCAGTACGGCTGTCGTCGGCGGTCGGTCGGTGAGCCAGGGTTCAGGAGGCGCAGCCGGTCGTCCGCCGTCGAGTCCCAGGGGATGTGACTGTGCCCGAACACCAGCACATCCAGCTCCGGGAACCGGTCGGCGCATCGGCGCTCGCGTCCCTGCGCAGCGCCGGTCTCGTGCACCACGCCGAGCCGCAGCCCCTCCAGTTCCGCGTACGCCACCTCCGGCAGCCGCGCCCGCAGCTCGAGGCCGTCGTTGTTGCCGTACACCCCGATCAGGCGCCGGGCACGCGCCTGCAACAGGTCCAGGGTGGCAGCGTCGACCCAGTCCCCTGCGTGCACGACGATGTCGGCGCGCGCCACTTCGTCCAGCAGCTGCGTCGGTAGCGTCTTGGCGCGCTTGGGCAGGTGGGTGTCGGAGATGAGCAGCAGTCGCACGAGGCGACAGTAGCCGGGCTTGCCCGAGTCGCCTTCCCAAGCCGGGCGCCGTCTCGGCTGCAAGATGCGGGAGATAAGGCAATTGCCTTAGAGTCGGCGAATGATCTTTATTGTTGTGAAGTTTCCGGTGAAGCCTGAATACGTCGACGAGTGGCCGGCACTGGTCAGCGAGTTCACCAGCGCCACCCGGGCCGAGCCGGGCAACCTGTGGTACGAGTGGTCACGCAGCCTTGAGGACCCGGACACCTATGTGCTGGTCGAGGCGTTCCAGGATGACGCGGCCGAGGCGCATGTGAACTCCGACCACTTCCGCGCGGCCATGAAGCAGATGCGCCCGCTGCTGCGCCGTACGCCCGACATCGTCAGCACCACGATCGAGGGTGCAAACGGCTGGAGCGCGATGGGCGAGCTCACGATCGACTGACGAACGACGACTGAACGACGACTGCCGGAAGGCCGGTTGCCCTGCTGCAGTGCAGCAGGGCAACCGGAGCCCTACGGGATGGCGGGCGCCGGCGGGAGGAGATGGTCGCCGGTCTTGTCGGTGCTCAGGCACAGGGAGCAGACCATCGCGTCGTGGGTTCGGCAGGCGGCCAGGTCCGGACGCTCGAAGCTCTGGCGGCAGACATGGCACGCGTACGTGGTGGGGCTGGGGTTGCCGTCCGGGTCGAGCAGCGGTTCCGCGATGCCGTCGTCGGCGCGGCGCAGGTAGTAACGGCCCTTGGTCAGCACCGCCATGAGCGGCGTAAGGACAGAGGCGATCAGGGCCGCGGCGACCGGTGAGTACGGCTGGAGGGAGTCGCCGAGGGCGTTGAAGTACATGGCGATCGACAGACCGGAGGCGGCGGTGAAAGCCACCACGCCCACCGGGTTGACGGCATAGAGCATGCCCCGGCGGAACTCGGGTGCCTGCGGGGAGAGTTTGAGCAGGTACTTGTTGACGATGATGTCGGTGGCGACGGTGACGACCCAGGCGATGGCGCAGTTGGAGTAGAACCCGAGGATGCTGTTGAGGACGCTGAACATGTCGGCCTCCATCAGCGTCAGCGCGATCACCAGGTTGACCAGGACGAAGACCATGCGGCCCGGATAGTGCTTGGTGATCCGGGTGACGGAGTTGGTCCACGCGAGCGAGCCCGAGTAGGCGTTGGTCACGTTGATCTTGATCTGGCTGATCACGACCAGGACCACGGCCAGCGGGATCACCAGCCAGGAGGGAAGCATCGCGTCGAAGGCCCCCCGGAACTGCTGGATGGGTTCGGTGGCCGCCGCAGGCCCCACCTCGGCGAGGATGTATACCGCCAGGAACACCCCGATGGCCTGCTTCAGCGCGCCGAGCACGACCCAGCCGGGGCCGGCCATGACCACGGCCGTCCACCAACTGCGCCGGTTCTCACGGGTCTTGGGCGGCATGAACCGCAGATAGTCGATCTGCTCGCCGATCTGGGCGATCAGCGACAGGCACACGCCCGCGCCCAGCAGCACCGAGGCGGTGTTGATCCCGCCGTCGCCGTCACTCCCGGCGTACGACAGGAAGCGGTGCACCGTGCCCGGGTCGGTGATGACCAGATACAGCAGGGGGCCCACCATCAGAAGCAGCCAGATCGGGGTGGTCCACACCTGGAGCTTGCTGAGTGCTTTCATCCCGTAGATCACCAGCGGGATCACCATCAGGGTGGAGACCAGATACCCCAGCCACAGCGGCAGCCCGAGCCCCAGCTTCAGGCCCTGCGCCATGATCGAGCCTTCCAGGGCGAAGAAGATGAAGGTGAAGCTGGCGAAGATGACGCTGGTCAGGACCGAACCGTAGTAGCCGAACCCGGAGCCGCGGGTGATCAGGTCCAGGTCGATGTTGTAGCGGGCGCCGTAGTAGGCGAGCGGGAAGCCGGTGATGAAGATGACGGCTGCCGCAACCGCGATCGCCGCGAGCGCGTTGCCGGTGCCGTGGGTGAGTCCGATCCCGGCCCCGATCGAGAAGTCGGCCATGTACGCGATGCCGCCGAGAGCGGTGGTCGCCACCACCATGGGCGTCCAGCGCCGGTAACTGCGGGGCGCGAAACGGAGGGTGTAGTCCTCCAGGGTCTCCTTGGCCGCCTGGTCGGCACCGGACTGCTCTTCGAGCACCGGCGCGTCCCGGACATCGTCCACTGCCGATTCCACTGCCGACGGTGGTTGAACGCTCACGGCACGCCTCCTGGGTTCCGATCGGGCTTGGTGCTGTGCCGTACGACCGGGCCGGGCTGCCACGTGTCGTACGTACCCCCGCTTGGCGCCGTCGACAGGAGGGGAGGGAACGGCTGCCCGCTCGGGAGGGTCCGGGAGCGGGCGGCTTGAGAGAGCTGAAACGCTAGGCATGGCGTATTTCGCGGCCGCTCTCGCCACGTGAACGGGGCATTTCCTGGATCTCACCGGGGTGTTGAGCGGCCGTCGGTCCTTCCGCTCGGCACCGGGAGAGCAGCGGCTCCCGTGGAGGCCCGACGGTCCGGTGACAGGCTCAGCATCTTCAGGGGGGCAGCCCGGTCCTGGGATGGGCGGGCTGATCAGGCATCAGACGGGGCGGTTCCGGCCCCTCGCCTCACCGCCGCCGGACGAGCCCGATGTGACCACCCGTCGGGTCCACCGGCAGCGGCTGCGCCTCGTCGTGCCGGCCGGACACCAGCTCTCCTTCCCGCCCCCACGGTGCCGCCGCGATCGTCCACTGCGCGGCTGACCCGACGCGCGACGGCCGCGAATCAGCGGTCACGGCCGGGCGCTGAACTGCCGGACGGCGACACACTCCCCCGTGCGTCGCCGTCGGGCCGCCGTCGGGTCGCCGCCACGATCACGAAGGTGACGCTGATCAGGAGCGCCCAGGCGCCGAACTTGTCCGGGGCGACCGGTTGCCACCCGTCGAGTTGGTACGGGTAGCGCCAGGCGCCCAGGTAGGTGGCGATGTTCTCGGCCAGCCACAGGAAGAATCCGATCAGCGCGAAGGAGAGCGCCAGCGGCATGCGGTAGCGCGCCTTCCCCACGCTGAACCTCACCGACGTACCGGCGGTGACCACGATGAGCAGCGCTGCGAGGGGCCAGCGCACGTCGGGCAGCCAGTGGTGGCTGAAGAAGTTCACGTAGATGGCGGCGGCCACTGCCGCGGTGGACCGGGGACGGTAGCGGATGAGCTCCAGGTCCAGCAGCTTCCAGGCGCGGCAGACATAGCTGCCCACCGCGGCGTAGAGGAATCCCCCGTACAGCGGCACGCCGGCGAATTTGAGCACCGCGGGCTCCGGATAGGTCCAGGAGCCGAGCGAGACCTTCACCAGCTCGAAGGCCAGCCCGGTCGCGTGGCACACGGCGATGACCGCGACGTCCCGCCCGGACTCCCACCCGCGCAGTCGGAACGCCAGCGTGAGCAGCAGTCCGTAGACGAGCAGCAGGTCGTACCTGGCCACCGGCAACTCCGGCGCCAACGTCGACAGCGCGACTCCCGACAGCAGCGCGATGGCGAAGGCGCAGCTGCGTGCCTGGAGGCGGGTGAAGAGCAGGAGCTGCTGTACGGGGGCCACGATCGCGGACATGACGGCAGAGACGTGGCTGGGGCTGCTGTGGTTCCAGAGGGCCGCCCGGCGCCGGGCCGGTGGCGCGTGGCGCGTGGATGAGCGGGCGCGGATGCTTGATGGCCTCGCGCTCGTCGAGCGCCGTGGTCTCGGCGGCACGGTCCTCGGCGTAGCCGCGAGGACCTCAGTGACCCGCGGTGAGCTGCCCGGCGAGCTTGTCGTGCATCGCGGCGCTGGGCTGGTTCAGGCCGATGACGGTGACCTTCTTGCCGCGCTGCTTGTACTTGGTCTGTATGGCGTCCAGTGCGGCCACGGAGGAGGCGTCCCAGATGTGGGCGTCGGACAGGTCGACGACCACGTCGTCCGGGTCGTCCTTGTAGTTGAACCGGGCGACGAGGTCGTTGGAGGACGCGAAGAACAGCTCGCCGGTGACCGCGTAGACGACCTGGCTGCCGTCCGGGTCGACGACACCGGAGACCTGGACCAGGTGCGCGACGCGCTTCGCGAAGATGACCATCGCGGTCAGGGAGCCGACGACGACGCCGATGGCGAGGTTGTGGGTGGCGACCACGACGGTCACGGTGATGACCATGACGGCGGTCTCGCCCAGCGGCATCCGCTTCAGCGTCTTCGGCTGGATGGAGTGCCAGTCGAAGGTGGCCACCGACACCATGACCATGACGGCGACCAGTGCGGCCATCGGGATGTCGGAGACGACCGGGCCGAAGACGATGCACAGCACCATCAGGAAGGCCCCGGCCAGGAACGTGGACAGGCGGGTGCGGGCGCCGGAGACCCGTACGTTGATCATCGTCTGGCCGATCATGGCGCAGCCGCCCATGCCGCCGAAGAATCCGGTGACGATGTTGGCGACACCCTGCCCGATCGACTCCCGGGTCTTGTCGGAGTGGGTGTCGGTGATGTCGTCGACCAGCTTGGCGGTCATCAGCGACTCCATCAGGCCCACCAGCGCGAGGGCGAGCGCATACGGGGCGATGGTGGTCAGCGTGTCCAGGGTGAAGGGCACATCGGGCAGGCCCGGGACCGGCAGGGAGGAGGGCAGCTTGCCCTTGTCGCCGACCGTCGGGACGGCGATCCCGGCCGCCACGGTGATGACGGTCAGAACCACGATGGAGACCAGCGGGGCCGGGATCACCTTGGTGATCTTCGGGAGGAAGACCAGCAGGGCCAGGCCGCCGATGATCAGCGGGTAGACCGGCCAGGGCACGTTCGCCATCTCCGGGACCTGGGCCATGAAGACCAAGATGGCCAGGGCGTTGACGAAGCCGACCATCACGCTGCGTGGTACGAACCGCATCAGCTTCGCCACGCCGAGCGAGCCGAGGATGATCTGGAAGACGCCGCCGAGAATCACCGCGGCGATCAGATAACTGAGCCCGTACTTGTGGTTGAGCGGCGCGATGACCAGGGCGATCGCGCCGGTTGCAGCCGAGATCATGGCCTTGCGGCCACCCACGATCGAGATGACCACGGCCATCGTGCAGGACGCGAACAAGCCGATCTTGGGATCGACCCCGGCGATGATCGAGAACGAGATGGCCTCGGGGATCAGCGCCAGGGCGACCACCAGGCCGGCCAGTACCTCGGTACGGAAGACCTTGGGAGAGGCAAGCCAGTCGGGCTTGGACATGCGCAGCCCGGAGGCCGCGGACAGCGGTGACGACATGCAACCGTTTCTGCTCGGGCGCACGCATCCATCCGCTGGACGCACACGCTTCGTACTCGATTCCACAAGCTCGATTCCACAAGGGGGCGGAATCCCCGGCGGCCCGGCCTCGATGGGGGCCCTGCCGGTGGGAGTGGCCGCTGCTGGAGCTGCCGGTCGGGCATCATCGCCCGGAAGTCTGCGGGTGCCGCCGGAGCCCGGTCGGGCCTGCGCGGAGCGGCTGCGCGAGCGCCTGGACTCTACCGCAGGGTGGCCGATGTGCGCCGTGAGACGCTGTGTGCCCAGACGATGGCCGCCGATGACTCACCGCGACGGTGCGTCGCCGCCTGGATGCAAGGGGCTGAACCCGGCGGGCGGAGCAGCAGAGGCGGCGGCGCCTCAAGGACACCGCCGCCTGCGCCGCTTCATCTACCGGTTTCCCGTTCCTCGGGCGGTTCCCCGTTCCTCGGGCGGTTCCCCGTTCCTCGGACGGTTTCCGGCTACTCGGTTGTTTCCCGGCCGGTCTCAGCCCCTCGCGGGGACTTCTTCCGTCACGCCGTTCAGCTCCGACGCCGGGTCCGAGCCGTACGGACGGGTGATGACCTCCAGGCCGTGACCTGCCGGATCCAAGAAGTACACGCCGTGTCCGCCGTCGTTGCGGTTGATCCGTCCCGGGTGCTTGCCGTGCGGATCGGCCTGGATGGGCACCTCGGCCTTCAGGAGCCGCGCGAGGACGCCGTCGAACTCCTCCTCGGACACGAGGAACGCGTAGTGCTGCGTGGGGATGTCGGTCTCGACGGTCGCGAAGTCCAGCGTGACGCCGTTGGCGGTCTCGACGGGCAGGAACACCCCTGCCGGTTCGCCGACCTCAAGACCGAGGATCTGGGCCAGGAAGTGGGCGGACTTCTCCCGGTCGCGGGAGAGAACAATGGTGTGGTTGAACTCGACTGACACTTGGAATGCCTCCAGAGGCATCTCAAACGGGTACCTCCGCGCCTCACCCAGACGGTGACTGCGTGCGATACCGCCTGGAAATAGTAGGCAGTTGGGCGGTCCGCGTCGAGCGGTTTTCCGAGGGCGGACGTAACACCCCATCAAGGTTCAAGGGGACACGCGAGGGTGTCGCAGCCTGGGACTGCTGATGGGTGGACAGGGGCCGGAAGGTAGCCTGCATCGGTCAACATCGCGTTGACCTTCATTTTCTGCTGTCAACCATGGGGGATCCCAACCATGTCCGCACCGCCGCCGCCATACCAGAATCAGCCGCAGCAGCACGGGTATCCGCAGCAGCAGTACGGGCAGCAGCAGTATGGGCAGCAGCACTACGGGCAGCCCCAGCCGCCGCGCGGGCCGCAGCGGCAGCCACAGCGGAGCCCGTTGCGCGCGCTGATCAACATCGCCGTCGTCCTGGCCGTCGTCGGCGGCACGGCCTGGTACGTGTGGGACTACAACACCAATCCCAATGGCGGCAAGGCCAAGGCGGAGGCCTCAGCGTCCGCGCAGGCCAAGGAGAACGAGAAGTACAACCCGGAGGAAGGCGACTGCGTCAAGATCCTTGACGCCCATGGCGACAACCCGACGCCGGAGATCGTCAACTGCAAATCCCCCGAGGCCGAGTACAAAACGGGCGAGCGGCTGACCGGCGCCGACGCGAAGTGCGAGTCGCCGCCGTACGACACCAGCATTCATTACTCCAGCGGCCGGAGCTACGGCAGCTACACGCTGTGCTTCACCAAGGTCTGATCCTGACGTTCGGCTCGCCCTCCGGCCGTCGCCCGCAGCAGCAGGTGGCGGCCGGATCTGTCTGCGCGGGGCGGAGCCGGTTGCTGCCGTCAGACCAGGCCGCGCAAGCAGGGCCCTTTCGAGACCGGCCCGATCACGAGATATCTTGATGTCGAGCAATGTTGCAGACGTGGAGCGGAGCACCCGGTGACTGACTCGACCATCATCTACACACACACTGACGAGGCCCCGGCCCTGGCAACGCATTCGTTCTTGCCTGTGGTCACGGCGTACGCCTCGACGGCCGGGGTGAGTGTGGAGACGCGTGACATCTCCCTGGCGGGGCGGATCATCGCCAGCTTCCCTGAGCGCCTTGAGGAGGGCCAGCGCATCGACGACGCGCTGGCCGAGCTTGGTCAGCTGGCCAAGACTCCCGGGGCGAACATCATCAAGCTGCCGAACATCTCGGCTTCGATTCCGCAGCTCAAGGCGGCGATCGCCGAGCTGCAGCAGCAGGGCTACGCGCTGCCGGACTACCCGGACGACCCGAAGACCGATGCGGAAAAGGACGTCCGCGCGCGCTACGACAAGGTCAAGGGCAGCGCCGTGAACCCGGTGCTGCGTGAGGGCAACTCCGACCGCCGCGCCCCCGCGTCGGTCAAGAACTACGCCAAGGCTCACCCGCACCGGATGGGCGCCTGGTCGTCCGAGTCGAAGACGAACGTCGCGACCATGGGCGCCGACGACTTCCGCTCCACCGAGAAGTCCGCTGTGATCACCGAGGCCGGCTCGCTGCGTATCGAGCTGACTGGGGACGACGGCACCACCACCGTTCTGCGCGAGTCGGTACCCGTGCTCGCCGGCGAGGTCGTGGACGCGTCCGTCATGCGCGTCGCGCCGCTGCGCGAGTTCCTCACGGCGCAGGTCGCCCGCGCCAAGGCCGAGGGTGTGCTGTTCTCGGTGCACCTCAAGGCCACGATGATGAAGGTCTCCGACCCGATCGTCTTCGGTCACGTGGTGCGCGCCTTCTTCCCGAAGACCTTCGCCAAGTACGGCGAGGCGCTCGCCGCGGCCGGCCTCACCCCGAACAACGGCCTCGGCGGCATCTACCAGGGCCTGGAGTCGCTGCCCGAGGGTGCCGAGATCAAGGCGTCCTTCGACGCCGAGCTCGCTGAGGGCCCCGAGCTGGCGATGGTCGACTCCGACCGCGGCATCACCAACCTGCATGTGCCGAGCGATGTCATCGTCGACGCCTCCATGCCGGCCATGATCCGCACCTCCGGCCACATGTGGGGCCCGGACGGCCAGGAGGCCGACACCCTCGCGGTGCTCCCGGACAGCAGCTACGCCGGCGTCTACCAGGTCGTTCTCGACGACTGCCGTGCGAACGGCGCCTTCGACCCGTCGACCATGGGCTCGGTGCCGAACGTCGGCCTCATGGCGCAGAAGGCCGAGGAGTACGGCAGCCACGACAAGACCTTCGAGATCCCCACCACGGGTGAGGTACGGGTCGTCGACGAGGCCGGCAATGTCGTGCTGGAGCAGACCGTGGGCGCCGGCGACATCTTCCGTATGTGCCAGGCCAAGGACCTGCCGATCCGGGACTGGGTCAAGCTCGCCGTCACCCGTGCCCGCGCGACCGGCGACCCGGCCGTGTTCTGGCTCGACGAGAACCGCGCGCACGACGCGCAGCTGATCCAGAAGGTCAAGGCGTACCTGCCGGAGCACGACACCGAGGGCCTGCAGATCGAGATCATGTCGCCGGTCGAGGCGACCAAGTTCTCCCTGGAGCGCATCCGCCGCGGCGAGAACACCATCTCGGTCACCGGCAACGTGCTGCGTGACTACCTGACCGACCTGTTCCCGATCCTTGAGCTGGGCACCAGCGCCAAGATGCTCTCGGTCGTCCCGCTCATGAACGGCGGTGGGCTGTTCGAGACCGGCGCCGGCGGCTCCGCGCCCAAGCACGTGCAGCAGCTGGTCAAGGAGAACTACCTGCGCTGGGACAGCCTCGGCGAGTTCTTCGCGCTGGCGGCCAGCTTCGAGCACCTGGCGCAGACGACCGGCAACGCGCGCGCCCAGGTGCTCGCCAGCACCCTCGACCGCGCGACCGGCACCTTCCTCAACGAGGACAAGTCGCCGAGCCGTCGCCTCGGTGGCATCGACAACCGCGGCAGCCACTTCTACCTGGCGCTCTACTGGGCGCAGGAGCTGGCGAAGCAGACCGACGACGCGCAGCTCGCGGAGGCGTTCGCGGCGCTCGCCAAGACGCTTACCGAGCAGGAGCAGACGATCGTCGACGAGCTGATCGCGGTGCAGGGCTCGCCCGCCGAGATCGGCGGCTACTACCAGCCCGACGTGTCCAAGGCCTCGGCCGTGATGCGCCCGTCGACGACCCTCAACCAGGCGCTCTCGATCCTCGGCTGACGCAAGGCTGCGGAATCCGCACCACACCTGTTCCGCCCCGGCCGGCATCCTGCCCGGCCGGGGCGGTTCCGTTTCCGCGGCCCGGGACCGGGATGGACAGCTGCGGTCTGCGGCGATGAGCAGGTACACCCCGGTGAGATCAGGGGCGTCCGGCTCACGCTTCGCCTACTCGCCGCTCGCGCTGTCCCCCACCGGGGCAGCGCATCACCCATTCGGACGACTCCGCTGTTCAGGTCGTCCTTGGTGCCCTCACCGCGCTCTGCCCCCGGAAGCGGCATTGAGCCATCCGTGGTGTCATCGAAGGCGAAGGAAGCAATGCTGCGAAGGCGGGAGGAATCATGGCTAAGAAGCTGCTGGCCCGAGACATCATGTCCGCCGGGGTGCAGTGCGTCGGCGCGCACGAGTCACTGTTCGACGCGGCGAAGATGATGCGCGATCTGAACGTCGGATGTCTGCCCATCTGCGGTGACAACAACAGGCTTACGGGCTTGATCACCGACCGCGACATCGTCGTCGAGTGTTGTGCCTCGGGAATCGACCCGGCCACGGTGCAGGCCGGCTCCCTGGACAGGAAGGTGCACTGGATCGACGCCGAGGCGGACGCCAAGGACGTCCTGAAGACCATGGAGGACCACCAGATCAAGCGCCTGCCGGTGATCGACGTCAAGGGTGGCCACCGTCTGATCGGGATGATCACGGAGGCCAACCTCGCCAAGAACCTCACCGACACACAGATCGCGGAGTTCGCGAACGCCGTGTACGCGGGTGCCTAGCGGGCCGTCCGCCTCGTGGTCAGGCTCATGGGTGGTTGCGTCACCGGTGTTCCGGAGACGCAACCACCCTGAGATCCGAGGAACGCCCCGGCGTCAGTCAGCTTGCTGCAATCGCTGTAGTGCGGCCACCAGTTGGTCCACCTCCTCGGATGTGTTGTAGAGCGCGAGGGACGCACGTGCCGCGCTCTCCAACCCGTAGTGGGCCAACGCCGGTTGGGCGCAGTGGTGGCCGGCTCGGATGGCGATGCCGTCGCGGTCCAGCCAGTCGGCGATCTCCGCCGGGTCGTGGCCCGCGAGGGTGAAGGTGAGTACGGCGATCCGGTCGGGCGAGGAGCCCAGCACCTCAAGCCCCGGGACCGTGGACAGGGCTTGCTGCGCGTAAGCCATCAGCGATGTCTCGTACGCGGCGACGGCGTCCCGGTCGAAGGAGGTCAGCCAGTTCAGCGCGGACAGCATGCCGACCACCCCGGAGATGTGCCCGGTGCCGGCCTCCAGGAGGTGCGGCACGGGCGCATAGGTGGTACGGCCGAAGCCGACCGACTCGATCATGTTGCCGCCGCCCTGCCACGGCGCCATCTTCTGCAGTACCTCCGGCTTCGCGTACAGGGCGCCGATGCCCGTGGGGGCGAACAGCTTGTGGCCGGAGAACACATAGAAGTCGGCGTCCAGGTCCTGCACATCGACGGGGAAGTGCGCCACCGCCTGCGCCCCGTCGACCAGTACCTTCGCCCCGTAGCGGTGCGCGAGCGCGGTCATCTCCTTGACCGGCGGGACGGTGCCGAGCACGTTCGACGCATGGCTGATCGCGACGAGTTGGGTCCGCATGGACAGCAGGTCGGCGTACTTGCCGAGGTCGATCTGCCCGTCCGGCTGGAGCGGTACGGGTACCACCCGGGCCCGGGTCTCCTTGGCGATCAACTGCCAAGGGACGATGTTCGAATGGTGCTCCAGCACCGGCACCAGGATGTCGTCCCCGGGGCCGAGGTTGGCCCGCCCCCAGCTCTGGGCGACGAGGTTGATCGCCTCGGTGGTACCTCGTACGAAGACGATGTCCTCGGGGGACGCGGCACCCAGGAACTGGGCCACCGCCGCCCGGCCCGCTTCGTACGCCTCGGTGGCCTCCCGGGCCATGGTGTGCGCGCCCCGGTGGATGTTGGAGTTGCCCGCACTGTAGAAGGCGGCCACCGCCTCGATCACCTGGCGCGGCTTCTGGGTCGTGGCCCCGTTGTCCAGCCAGACCAGCGGGTGCCCGTTCACGGTCCGGTGCAGGATCGGAAAGTCCCTGCGGGCCACCTCCGGTGAGAAGGCGGCGGGTTGGCCGGTGGGGAGACCTGAGGTCGGTACGGCTCCGGCGGCCGGTACGGCCCCTGTGGTGGGCACGGCCCCGGGGGGCGACGCCGCCTCCGCTGGAGGCACCGCCCCTGTGGTGGGCGCCGCCCCTGTCGTGGGCACGGCGGGCAGACCACCACCCACCGGGTTCAGCACCGCCGTCGACGGCAGGCCCTGCATAACGTCAGGAGTAGTCATGGTAGTTGGACACCTCGACGTTCTGGAGCACCGCGGTCGCGTCCTCCACCAGCACCGCGGCGTTGAAGTACGCCGTCATCAGGTACGACGTGATGCCCTTCTGGTCGACGCCCATGTTGCGCATCGACAGCCCGGGTTCGACCTCGTCGTTGACCTTCGCGGGACGCAGTCCCACCACGCCCTGCTCGGCCTCGCCCATGCGCATCAGCAGGATCTCTGTGGTGCCGATGCCCGAATCACCGGAGAACCGCACCTTGTCGGAGGGCAGCAGCGGGACTCCGCGCCAGGTCAGCAGCGGGCTGCCGAACCGGTTGTCGATGATCGGGGGCACACCCCGACGGGTACATTCCCGGCCGAACGCGGCGATGGCCCTGGGGTGCGCGAGGAAGTAGCCGGGCTGCTTCCAGACACGGGCCAGCAGCTCGTCCAGGTCGTCGGGCGTCGGGGCACCGGTGCGCGCCTGTACCCGCTGGCCCGGGGCGACATTGTTGAAGAGGCCGAACTGCGGGTGGTTGAGCAGCGACGCCTCCTGCCGCTCGCGTAGCGCGTGGACGGTGAGGTTGGACTGGGCCCGGGTCTGGTCGATGGGGCCGTTGTAGAGGTCGGAGACGCGGGTGTGTACGCGCAGCACGGTCTGCGCGAGGGTCATGTGGTACTCGCGGGGCGTGTCCTCGTAGTCGACGAATGTCCCGGGGAGGTCGGGTTCGCCGTCGTGCCCGGCGCTGAGGTCGACCGGCACCTCGGCGCCCGCCATGACATCACCCGAGGCGACGTACGCGTCCAGCGCTCCCTGTACGGCCCCGTCGCGTTCGCACAGTCCGGTGAGCACGCTGCGTTCGACGCACAGGGCCACACCCGGCGTGAGCGCCTTGACGCGGTACGGAATGGGCTCGGAGCGGGTCCAGGCGGCGAGGTCGAAGAACTGGCCGTCGCCGATCACTTCGAGCAGCGCGTCCTCGCCGTAGCGGCCGCTGGAGCGCTTCTCGGCGCGACCCTGGACGAGCACCCACAGGCGGTCGTGCGCGTCACCGTCCTGGGCGAGCATCTCTCCGGACTCGAAGGTGACCTCCGTGAACGCGTCGGCCAGTTCGGAGAGCAGCGCGTCATCGGCCTCCCGCAGGTACGGCAGCTCCCGCAGGTCCCCGGGGATGATGCGCGGCGAACCGCCGTCGGTGTGCGTGGTGATGCGGTCGTCGCCGAGGACGTAGGTGCGGCGGCGGTTGACGCGGAAGACACCGGATTCGACGTCCACCCAGGGCAGGGCACGCAGGAGATAGCGCGGGGTGATGCCGCGCATCTGCGGGGTGGTCTTGGTCGTGGTCGCGAGCTGCCGTGCCGCATCCGGGCTGAGAGTCATCCGGTCGTTCACAGGACCTCCTCGGAGACAGGCATGCCGAACTACCGGCTCACGGCCGAACGGCATGCGGGAACTGATTCCGATCGTGTTTGTCGGGATACGCAGCTGGCAACCGACCGTTGGCGGGGGTGCGGCCGGAAATACCTGCTTCACCGAACTCCCAATTCCGCATATGCGTGCGACTACCGTGTGTTGTAGCCGCTCTACCATGCGTGGGATTTACCGGAAGCACTTCCTCCAACGGGGCGGGACACATCGCTCCACACCTCACATGCGACCAAATCTGCCCTCATAAGGCTGCTTTGCATTTCTAAAAGGGGCACTTATGCGGCGGCTTATGGCGTCGCCTTTTGCGTTAGTGCAGTAGTCCGGCGCCCCGGCGCACGGAGGTGAACCACGGGCGCGCGCAGGCGAGTTCGGAGATACCGGTGCATCGCGCGCTTGCTGCGCGGACGGCGCCCGCCGCTGGGTATTGGGCTGGCTTTCCCAGTGCGAAGTCGCGTTGGGAATGCGGGAACGGGAAAACGTCGCGGCGCCACGAGGGGGGGGGAAGCTAGGGCCGGTAAACGCACGCCGCCAGTGGAGCATGCGCCTTCCAACCCAGCGTCTCGTACAGCGCGCGCCCGTCATCGGTCGCGCCCAGAACTCCGAGGGACGCGCCCTCGGCGACGGCGCGGTCGGCGAGGGTGCGCATCACGAAGCTCCCCAGGCCTCGGCGGCGGTGGGCGTCTTCCGTCGTGACGCGGTCGACGACCGTGGCCCTGCCGAGGACGGCCATCTGGCCATTGGCGGCCAGTTCACCCGCAGCGCCGCGCACCTGGACGTAAACGACGCCGTCGCCGGTCTCCACCGACGCGGTGTAGCCCTCGGGCGCCACCGGGTCCGTGGCCCGAAGGTCCACGGCCATCAGATGGCCCGTCTCGTCCTCGTCCACCACCCAGCCCCGAGGGAGCCGGCGCCCGGCCTCCGCAGGCTCGACGGGCACCTTGAGCCAGGTGTGCGGCACGGTCACCGAGGCGGCGGCCTCGCGTATCGAGGACTCATCGGCGTCCGGCAGTACATGGCGCCCCACCTGGTCGGGCCTGCCCACCTCGATATAGAAGCCCCAGGGCTTCTCGACCGGCCGGGGGGTGTGACGTGACACGGCCCAGCCGGCCGCCCAGGTCCTGACCAGTTCCGGAATCATCGAGCCCTCCCGAGGTAAGAGTCACCATCCAGGAGCGCACATTACGTCACCGTACGGGGCGCGGCATCTTCATTATCGCCAACCCCCCGAGCAGCAAGGTGAGTTGGACACCATCAACCCCTTGCCGGCCCGCTCACCCACCCGACCCCACACGAACCGCCAACCCCGCCAGTGCTTCCGGCGCGCCGGCCTGGCCGCGGATTCCGGGAAAGGCATTGATGTCCACGATGAGGGGTACGCCGTCGCCGGCGTCGAGAATGTCCACTCCGTAGACGTCGAGGGCGAAAACCTCACCGACGCGGACCACCAGGTCGGCCCAGCCCTCGGGAAGGTCCCGGATCGGCAGCGGCCGGGTCGGTCCGCGTCCGTCCGGGGACAGTTCGGAGCGGCGCAGTGCGGCAAAGAGACGGCCCTCGATCACCCACAGTTTGTGGTCCCACCCGCTGTTGGCGGTGAACTCCTGGACCACGACCGGCTCGTTGGGCCAGCCCTTCGCCAAATCCCTCACGCATGCCATGTCGTCGGCGCGGGCGACGAGATCATGACGTCGGCTGTGCCGGCTTTTGATCACGAGCGGGGTGGCCGGTTCCTCCGCCGCCAGCTGCCCGAGCGTGGCCACGGTCCTGGTGGCGGCGAACGGCAGGCCGGCGCGGAGGGCCAGTGCGGCCATCTCGGTCCGGTCCTGGCACAGTGCGGTCGACGCCGCGGAGTTGAGCACCGGGGCGCCGCGTTCCTCAAGGGATGCGGCGAGGGCGAGCGCTCTGGGCGTATGCGATTTGAGCAGATAGACGTCGGCGAGCGCACCCCGTCCGACCAGGTCCGACACAGGCCGTCCGGCGCTCGCTCCGGCACCCGGGTCGAGCACCTCGACCCGGTGACGGGGCGTCAGCACATCGGCCGTGGCGGCCAGCAGCGGATGGTCGGGCGCCTCGGTGATCAGGCAGATTCTCACCGGGTGCTGCCGACCGGAGCCCCGGTCCCGGCCGGGACGAGGACCGGAGTGGACGTGAGCGGAGCGCGGGCGAGGGTGTCCGGCACGCCCGCCCCGGTGCGCGCGAGGTGCAGGACCGCGCCCGCCACTCGTGCCACCGCGTCCGGGACCTGGCGGAAACTCGGGAAGTCATTGATGTCGACGACCACCGGGCCGTCCGGTCCGAGGACGATGTCGACGCCGTAGAGGTCGAGGCCGAAGGCCGTGCCGACCTCGGAGGTGATCCGGGCGACCTCCGCGGGTAGCGGGACCCGGCGTTCGAGGACCGCCCGCCCCGGGTGCAGCGGTGAGCGCCGTTCGGTCGCGTACAGTTCGCCGCCGACGCAGTACACCTTGAGGTCCGTGCCGGAGTTGCGGACGTACGGCTGGGCGATCAGCATCCCGCCGCCGGCCGGCTCGGCACCGGGATGCCCGCCCGGAGCGGTCAGCCCGTCCGGTGTCGCGACGATACGGACGGCGCGCCCGGAACTGCCGTCGGCGGGCTTCACCACGAGGGGGAATTCCGACTCGGGTATCGCCGCGAATTCCGCCGCCCCGGATGCCGCATACGTGACCGGGACCGGCAGCCCGTGGCTGCGGGCGATCACCGCCGCCAGCGCCTTGTCGCGGACGCCGCGGATGGCTCGGGCGTCGTTCACCGTGGTCAGACCGACCGACGCGGCGGCCTCCAGCAAGGTGAGGCCGGGCCCGCCGGAGACGGTCTTGAGGACCCAGGCGTCATGACTGCCGGCCTGTATCGCCTCGGATATCCGGATCAGCGACCGTCCGGGCCACAGCACGTCCACCTGGTGGCCCCAGGCGGTGAGTTGGCGGATCACATCCAGCGGCATGCCGTCGTGCCGGTACTGCTCCTCCACCAGGAAGCAGAGTTTCATCGGTGAATCCTCGTATCGCCGGACGTCCGCCGTCCGTCCGGCAGATCATGACGTCCCAGGGTCGCATGCCGATCCGGCCGACCTGATGTGGTGTACGGGCCGAGCAACGGTCGGCGTATCACGAAGAAATGCAGGACGCCGGACCCGGACGATCACCCGCCCGGCTGGCGGCCCGTCACCCCCTTCCCTGCCGGCCCGGTCCCCGCGAAGGCATGAATTCGCGGGGACAGGGCCGGGGGCCCGGCGTCAGCGAGTGGCCGGTTCCGGGTAGAAATCGCGTGGCCGGCCGCTGCTGTCCTTGAGGCGGGCGAGCAGGCTTGCCGGGTATTCGATGAGCCAGTAGCTCAGCACCGCTATGGGCAGGGCCGCCAGCAGCACGATCGCGATGGCCAGCGGAAAGCCCGCCTGGCCCGTCGGCAGCAGGCCGGCCTTGTGGAGCTGGAGCATGACCGGCTCGTGCCAGATGAAGAGGCTGTAGCTGACGAGTCCGACCGCGGTGAGCCAACGGGCCGTCAGCAGGCGGTTCCAGCGGGTCCGTCGGTGTATGTGGATGGTGCTGAAGAGCAGGAGCATCCACAAGGCGGAGGCGAGCGGGTGGTAGTAGGTGAAGGTGAAGTTCTCCGGGGCGGAGTCGAGGGAGAGGAAGTAGAGGCCGGCGAGCGCGGCCATGGAGAGGGTCAGTGCGGAGCGCTTGTGCAGTTTGCCCCGGTCGCCCAGGGCAGCCATCAGCACGGCCAGCCCCATGCCGGCCGCGAACCCGCCGAAACGGGCCTGCGGACCGAAGTACACCGCCCAGTCGGTGTGCGGCACCCCGTACACGTAATGGGCGACGGCGATCCAGATCAGGGGCACGACGTACAGCAGCAGGCAGCCGGCCGCGCACACTGCCACCCGGGTGCTCCGCTGCCGCAGCCGCCGACAGGCGCGTACCGCCAGCGGCCCCAGCCCGACGAGCACGAAGTAGAACAGCACTTCGAGCGACAGGGACCAGGTGGGACCCAGGGTGTAGAAGATCCGCTGCTGGTCGAAGACATGGGTGAAGGTGAGGTGCTCGACCAGGTCCTGCCAGTTGCCCGGCAAAGTGGGATTGCGGGTCGCCCAGACGACCACGACCGCGAGGAAATAGAGGGGCAGGATGCGGATCGCCCGGCGGAAGAGGAAGACCCGGGCGGGCCGTGTCGACCGTCCGTCGATCGCGGCGCGCGCGTACGACAGCGTCAGCAGATACGCGGACATCACGAAGAAGAGGTCGATGACTTCGAGGGAGAGGACGGCTCCCACGTACTCGTTGTCGACCGGTGGGTGGATCCCGTTCGCGTCGTAGCGGAAGTACTGCTGCCAGACGTGGAAGATGACCGTGCTCAGCGCGGCGAGCCCGCGGAAGCCGTCGATGTCGCTTGCTCGGCTGCGGGACGGGGCTCCCTCCGGCGGACGGAGCTTGGCGACGAGGGTGGGCTTCGCGGGGCGGGCTTCGGACAGCGTGCTCATCGTCGGGCCACCGCCTTCGCGGCCGCTCGCGGGGTGACCCGCCACTGCCGGTCCCCCAATGCCTCCTTCAAATGGGCCTGTCGGGCCACCATGTTCTTGAAGTGGCTGTAGAAGAAGGTCGACACGAAGAAGTACGACCAGAACCAGGGGCTGCGCTGACGGAGTTCGGGTACCGCCAGCCGCCACGCGAAGAGCGCCTGTACGGGCCCGGCGGCCGTCGTGAACAGCACGGCCAGGACGCAGACCGGCACGGTCCAGTCGAGGCGCTCGAAGCCGCCCGCGCGCCATGCCGAGTACAGGAGGATGGGGAGGATCTGGAGCGTCAGCCACGGCTGCACCTCCCGCCACCCGAGCAGCAGGAACATCCCCAGCTTCTGACGGGCCGTGAAGACGGGCGAACGCAGCCCGTGCCACAGGTGCTTGAGCGAGACCTGGAGCCAACCCTGCGCCCAGCGCGACCGCTGGTTCCACAGCGCCTTCAGCGTGGTGGGGGCCAGTTCGCGGGATATGAGGGTGCGGTCGACGGCGAACCGGGAGCCCTCGTTCAGCGCACGCAGCGTCGAGTCGATGTCCTCGGTCAGCATCGAACCGTGCATACGGGTCCGGGCGAGCAGATCCGTACGCCAGAACCCGTTCGAGCCGCCGAAGACACCGAAGCCGTACAGCCGGGTGCGTCCGGGGTGGCTGACCGCGTAGATCGCCTCGAACTCCACCGCGACCAGCTTCGCGACCCGGGAGCTGTCGCCGTTGCGGATCACGCAGTGGCCCTGGACCACGTCATAGCCGTTGGACAGCCAGTGCCAGGCGTCCCGGAAGGCGGTCGGGGCCGGGTGGTGGTCGGCGTCGAAGATACCGACGAACTCGCCGCGGACGCGGGTGACGGCGGCGTTGATGTTCTGCGCCTTTGAGGTGCTGCCGGCGACCGGCAGCAGCACCAGCCGCGGATCGCGGGCCGCGATCTCGCGGAGCGTGTCCTCGACGGGCAGGGGGTGCGGCGTGTTGTACGCCAGCACGATCTCCAGCTCGTTCGGGTAGTCGAGGCGGAGGAACGACTCGACGGTGTCGACGATGGTCGCGGCCTCGTTGGGCAGATACGCCGCGATGACGGCACTGGCCGGCGGATACGGCTGGCCGGGCTTCTCGGGCCGCGGGGTCGAGTCGAGCGAGTACAGGCACTCCAGGACGATGAGCAGCGCGGACAGCACCAGGCCGGCCACCACCACCCAGTACATGGCCGAGCCGAGGTCCCAGCCCAGTTCGTACGTCTGCTGGTAGAGCACGAACGGCACGGCGACGCCGAGCAGCAGCGCCAGGACCGGGGACAGCGCCGAGAGCGCGGGGCGGATCATCGAGCTGAGGGGGCGGCGCCGGTGGCGCTGCGGTGCGCCGCGCATCCATGGCGCGTACCTGACGGGCCGTAGATCCCGGTGCCGGATGGCTTCCTGTACCGCGTCCTGCGCCTTGACGATCGCCTGCGTGCCGTCGGGGCACTCGGCCAGCGGCAGCCAGCCGATGGCCGGGGTCAGGCGGACGTTCTCGTCGGCGACGATGAACCGGGTGCCGGCCACGGTGTTGGCGAACTTCTGCAAGCCGCGGCGTGCCGTCTCCTCATCGACGCCGGGCATCAGCATGAGCAGATGGCCGTCGTCGTCCCAGCCCAGCCGGTCGCAGAAGCTGCCCAGCCGCTCCGCCACTCCCGCCAGCCGCTCGGCGACCTCCCGGCGTACCCGCGGCCCGAGCCGGGCTTCCAGTGCGCTCATCTCGGCGACGCCGACCACGGCGATGACGCCGCCGCGCCGCCCGGCTTCGGGGCGCTGTAGCTCCCGGTCGAGTTCGTCCAGGAAGTGCGGGTGGGAGTACAGGCCGGTGCGCGGGTCGAGGAGCAGATTCTCGACGGGGACCGGGACGCGGCGGAGTTTGGCCTCGATACGGGCGGACAGCTCGACCGGGGCGGAGGCCTCCGGTATGCAGTCGTCGGCCCCGTTGCGCAGCATGTCCACCACGCCGGCGGGCTCCGGGGCGGCGGTGACCATGACCAGCGGCAGGGCGCGCCCGCCGGGGACGGTGCGGACCTCGCGGATCAGGTCGAGACCGGCGTGCCGGCCGTCCAGCGTGCGGGCCGGGTCCGATTCATGCCGCCCGTGCTGCTCGTCGAGGGCGACGACCGCGTCCGGGGGTGCCTGCCGGACCTGCTGGTTCACCTTGCCGGGCGGGGCGTGGCTGACCTCGTGTCCGGTCGACCGCAGGGTCTGGGTCAGCCGGTCCAGACGCGGTCCCGGCAGGCCGACCACCAGCACATGCCCGCCGGTGGTGTGGGCATCGGCGTACGGGGCGCCGGCCTGAGGGGCATCAGCGTGCGAAGCGTCGACGTGGGGAGCGTCGGCGGCTTCGGTGTGGGGGGTGATGCCGGTGTGAACTCTGGTGTCCGTGCTACCGAGCAGCGCTACGGATGAGTCCTGGGGGCTTGATTGGTGCGAAGTGAGCACCGGGAATGTCCTTTCTTGCACGGAGGCATGCAAAAGCCGGTCCGGTCGCCACGGGTGTGGGAGTTGTGGACCAGGGCGGCCTGCGCGGCCGGGGCCGCGCAGTCGGCGGCCGCTCGGCATCAGAGGCCGGTCGGCGGCCTGTTCAATGGCCGTATGCGCACGGCGGGCGGCTCAACTGGCCTGCCCTGAGGGCGACTTCATCTGACGCCGGAAGCGGCGTGGCGAGGTCTGACCCGGAGAGGGATACGGGAAGTCGCCCGTGCGGTAGCGGAAGCGCGCGCGGTGGCGCGGTCGTCATGACGGGAAGGCGCCGGGCGGCGCCGCTCGCGCACGCCGGATACAGGACAAACACACGTAACGGAGGCGCCGAGAGGCCCTGTCCGCCGGACAGGGCCTGGAGACCGTCTTTCCGCGAGTCGGCCTGTGCCGTCAGGACGCGCGGGTATTAAGCCTCGGAGCGCGCGAGCGCGATCCAGGAGATTTCGCATGTGGAGGTCCCATCCTGATCGGATTGTGGGGGGAGGACCGGATGTCATTCAGTGCAGTCGACGCAACCCTGCTCGGCGGGCCCGTCGACAACGCCAGCTTCGACGATCACTGTGACACTGCACCTTCATCTGCGTAACACTCTCATTACGGCCGACTGTATTACCAGTCTCGCGGATCGGAAACGCTCCGACACCTCGACGCCCGGCCATTTCCGCGCTTCGATTCCGCGCATCGCCCCGCCGCCCGTTACGTACTCCCCAAACGGCTATATCCGGTACGCGGTTTGATGACCGATATGGACTACTAGGTAGTAACTCCCGCTCGCGCCACGGGCGTCGGTTCGGGCCTTCAGGCTGCGAGGGAACTGGCGATTCGTACCTCTGGACCATCTGTTAATCTGCCCGCCCCTGGAGGTTCCTCCATCTACCGCTCCCCCAACGCACCCTCGCGCGCCGGGTGCAGCGAGGTGTCCCGTACGTGTACAGCACTCCGTTTTCCCCAGCAGAGGCCAGATCCGCGCGAGCCCGCGTGGGCCTGAGCACGGCTCAGATCGCCCAGACCATGACGGCGTGCGGGGCCCCGGTCCGCCCCGAGATGATCGAGGCCTGGGAGTACGGCTCCCAGATCCCGACCGAGCACCAGCTCTTCGTGCTCGCCGATGTCCTGTGGTGCCCGCCGACCGTGCTGATGGGTGTCGAGCCGCGGACGCTGGCCGAGCACCGGATGGCCCGGCAGCTGAGCACGGAGCGGTTGGCGCAGCTGATCGGCATGGACCCGGAGGTCTACCGGGCGGCGGAGTCGGCGCTTGAGTGGCCCGGCGACTACCGGCAGACCAAGGCGCTGGTGGAGGCGCTGGGGTTGTCGCTGCGGAAGCTGATCGGGGTCATGGGCCGGGTCGACGAACTCGCCGGGCATCTGCGGTCGGCCATCGACGGGCGCTGGAAGTCGCATGTCGGACCGATCACGGAGATCACCACGCTCAACAAGACCCGGGTGGGCGACGCGCTGCGCACGATGCACGGGGAGTTCCAGGAGTTCTCCGAGCGCTACATGGCCCATGTGGTGGCCCGGAACGACGACTCCCTGCTCAAGGGGATCAAGGCCGAGCGGTCCGCGTATCTGCGCCGGCTGGTCGACCACTTCTGGGAGCTGATCGGCGATGCGGGCGAGGCTCCCCCGTTCAACACCGTGAGCCACTGAGCGGATTACTCGGAACGGGGGCCTCGGCAGGTATGCCGTAGGCCGGGGCGGGACCGCGTACGGGCCCGTTCCCCGGCCATCGCGTACGGCGCGGCTCAGCGGGCGGCGGTGCCCATGTGCGGGTCCATCGGCTCGCCGCCGTCGAACTCGTCATCCTCGATGTCGTCCCAGTCGATCTCCATCGACTTACGGCGCGCGACGACGTTGAAGAAGAGGTTCAGCAGGATGGCGGTGAGGCTGCCCAGCGTGATGCCGCTGTTGAGGACCGCCCGGACGTCCTCCGGCATCCGCTCGAAGAGCGGCGGAATGGCGGTGGGCAGCAGCGAAGCGGCGAAGCTGATCGCCACGATCAGGGCGTTGCGCTCCTCGCGCAGATCCACCTTGCCCAGGATCTGGATGCCGACCGCGGCGACCATGCCGAACATCGAGATCGCCGCGCCGCCGAGCACCGGGTGCGGGATGGCGGCGACCAGGCTGCCCGCCTTCGGCAGCAGCCCCAGGACGATCATGAAACCGCCGGCCGCGACCACCACGAACCGGCTCATCACCTTGGACATCCGCACCAGACCGATGTTCTCGGCGAATGCCACATAGGGGAAGGAGTTGAGGGCACCGCCGAGGACGGTGGCGACACCATCGGCGCGCAGCGCGCGGGCGACCGTGTCGTTGTCGACCTTCTTGCCGGTGACCTCGCCGATGGCGTAGACGTCGCCGGTGGTCTCCACCATGGTGATGATCATGACGATCACCATCGCGATGATGGGGAACAGCTCGAACTTCGGCATGCCGTAGTGGAACGGCGTGCTGACGCCGAACCAGTCGGCGTTGGTCACCCCGCTGAAGTCCACGTCGCCCAGGAACCAGGCGACCGTGGTGCCGCCGACCAGACCGAGGAGTACGGCGAGGCTGCTCAGGTACGGCTTGCCGATCCGGACCAGCACCAGGATGAACAGCAGGGTGCCCAGGGCGTATCCGAGGTTCTTGAGATCGCCGAACTCGGGCTTCCCGATCAACTGCGCACCGCCGGCCGCGTCCTGGAGGCCGGTGGGTATCAGGGTGAGGCCGATGATGGTGAGGATCGTGCCGATGACGACCGGCGGGAAGTACTTCACCAGCTTGCTGAAGAAGGGCGCGAAGAGGAAGGTCGCGACGCCCGCCGTGATCACCGCGCCGTAGACGACGAGCAGGCCGGCGGTGCCGCCGCCCGCGCCCAGGCCGATGGCGATCATCGGTGAGACCGCGGTGAATGTGACGCCCTGGACCAGGGGCAGCCTGGCGCCGATCTTCCACACGCCGAGAGCCTGGATGATCGTGGCGATACCGCAGGTGAGCAGGTCCGCGTTGATCAGGTAAACGAGCTCCTCGTGGGAAAGGCCAAGGGCATTCCCGAGGAGGATCGGGACGATTACCGCTCCCGCGTAAAAGGCGAGGACGTGCTGGAAACCGTAGAGCGTGAGCTTGCCGACGGGCAGCACCTCGTCGACGGGGTGAGCCCTCTGGTGGGAGGACTGCTGGGAGGTTTGTCGGGAGACTCGTGCCATCTCTGCCTTGCCTTCACGAGGTAGGTGAATAAGAGGGGAAACCGGCGCCGCCCTGTCCCCCGGGGAGGGGCAGAACGGCGCCGGTTCAGGTCATACAAAGCCGACGTTTAGCGGTGTTGCCGACACTGCCGACGCCGCATAGTCCGGCGCTGCGCAATGCGTCCTGGTTCGGCAGGACATCCTTCAATCAGCGAAGCAAATACCGGTATATCCATGGAATTTGCAGGTGGCGCCAATCGGAGCGTCACCTTAGTTGACCTCTGCCATTCCGCGCGAGTAACCGATGGTTCGCCCGTCGGCGGCCGGCGGGGCCTTCGCACGAACAGGCGGGGCACGGGCCGCCGCCGTAAAATTCCTGGTATGGCACAGGGGACGGATTCTCCTACCGCGCCCGAGCTCGTCGTGGAGGCTGACGGCGACTCCCAGGTGATGAGTCCGCACCGGACCTACCACGTGGGACGCGATCCCTCCAGCGAGGTCGTACTGGACGATGCCAGGGTCTCCTGGCATCACGCGGTGCTGCGGACCACGGCCGGCCACTGGATGGTGGAGGACGAGGGCAGCACCAACGGCACCTACACCGACGGGCACCGGGTGCAGCAGACGGATGTCGGGCCGGGCAGTGTGATCCGGTTCGGCAATCCGGCCGACGGGCCGTGCGCGGTGCTCTCCGGGGCGCCACAGCCGGCGGAAACCGCGACACATCAGCCGTCCGCGGTCGCCTATCCGGCCGCCACCCGCACCTTCCGTCAGCCCAGTTCGGTGCGGCCGCTGCCGGCGGCCCGCACCACCCGGATCGGGCGGGCTACCGACAACGACCTGGTGGTCGACGACCTCGCGGTCTCGCGCCGGCACGCGGAACTGCGCGCCGGACCCGAGGGCTACGAGATCGTCGACCTGGGCAGCCACAACGGCACCTACCTCAACGGCCAGCCGGTGACCCGGTCCCCGGTCATCCCGGGCGACATCATCGGCATCGGCCACTCCGCGTTCGCCCTCGTCGGCGAGGAGCTCCAGGAGTTCGTCGACACCGGCGAGGTGTCGCTGGACGTGCAGGGCCTGGCGGTGCACGTCGACCACAAGACGCTGATCGACGAGGTGTCCTTCCCGGTGGGCGAGAAGTCGCTGCTGGCGGTGGTCGGGCCGAGCGGCGCGGGCAAGTCGACGCTGCTCAACGCGCTGACCGGGCTGCGCCCGGCGGACGCCGGCACAGTGCTCTACGACGGCCGTGACCTGTACCGGGACTACGCCGAGCTGCGGCAGCGCATCGGGCTCGTACCGCAGGAGGACATCCTGCACTCCCAGCTGACCGTGCGGCGGGCCCTCGGCTATGCCGCACAACTGCGCTTCCCCGAGGACACCGCGAAGGCCGAGCGGCAGGCGCGGGTCGACGAGGTGATCCATGAACTGGGCCTTGACCAGCGGGTCGATCAGCCCATCCACAGCCTCTCGGGCGGCCAGCGCAAGCGCGTGAGCGTGGCCCTGGAGCTGCTGACGAAGCCGTCGCTGCTCTTCCTGGACGAGCCGACATCCGGGCTGGACCCGGGCATGGACCGTTCGGTGATGCATATGCTGCGCGGTCTGGCGGACGACGGCCGTACGGTCATCGTGGTCACCCACAGCGTGCTGAGTCTGGATGTCTGCGACCGGCTGCTGGTCCTCGCGCCGGGCGGGCGGATCGCGTACTACGGGCCGCCGAAAGAGGCGCTGGCGTACTTCGGCTTCGAGCAGTGGCCGGAGGCGTTCGAGGCCTTCGAGAACGACCGGGATCGGGACTGGGCCGGGCAGTTCCGTGCCTCCCCGGCGCACCGGCACTACATCTCCGCGGACTCGCAGCAGCCCCGGCATATTCCGGAGGCGCCGCGCGGCCCGGTGACCGCACCCAAGGGTCAGAGCTGGGGCGGGCAGCTGAGCACGCTGGTCCGGCGGTACGCGGCGGCGCTGTCCGCGGACCGGACGTTCCTGATCATCATGGTCGCGCTGCCCTTCGTGATGGGGGCGATGGCGCACGCCCTGGCCGGCAGCAAACTCACCCCGGACTCAGCGTTGAACGCGCTGCTGATCCTGTCTGTCGGGGCCGTGCTGACGGGCGCCGCCAACGCGGTGCGGGAGCTGGTCAAGGAGCGGGTGATCTATCAACGGGAGAGAGCCGTCGGCCTGTCCCGCTCGGCGTATCTGATGTCCAAGGTGCTGGTACTGGGGCTGATCACGGTCGTGCAGGCCGTCGTGCTGACCATGGTGGGGCTGTTCGGGGTGAAGCTGAACGCCCCGGGAGGCAAAGGGGTGTTGCTGCCACCACTGATCGAAATCACCCTTGCCGTGGCGCTGTTGGCCTTTACCGCGATGATGCTCGGCCTGTTCGTGTCCGCCCTGGTGCGTAAGGAGGAGGTCACCATGCCGCTGCTGGTCCTCCTCGCCATCGTGCAGGTCGTGTTCTGCGGTGCGCTGCTCAAACTGAACGGAGTACTCGGGCTGGAGCAGCTGGCGTGGCTGGTGCCGTCGCGGTGGGCGCTCGGCGGGATGGCGGGCACCATCGATCTGCACCGGATCGTGCCGGGGGACATCACCACCGACCCGCTGTTCGGACACTCGCCGGGGATCTGGCTGCTGAACATGGGCATGCTGATCGTGCTGTCGGTCGTCCTCGGGTTCCTGGTCCGCAAGCTGCTGCGGCGGCGCGAGCCCGAAATCATGCGCAAGTAGCGCCGAGGAGCCGCCTGTGACCGCGCCCGAGTTCCTCCCCAGTCATGTCGTCCCGCCGGAGGGCATGGCGACCTGGTCGGCACCGGACGGCACCCGGCCGACGGTGCCGCTCGATCCGCTGCTGCCCGTCCAGGTCGTCGACCGCCGGGGCGACTGGGCGCTGGCACTGTGCGCCAACGGCTGGTCGGCGTGGGTCGACGGACGGCTGCTGCTGTCCCTACCGCACGGTCCGCCCGCCGCCGGGCAGCCCGCGGCCCGGACCGCGGACCCCCGGCCGCTGCTGGGCACGACCGAGGGTGAGCTGGGCCGGTTCCGCCGACTGGTCGAGGAGCTGGTCGCGGGGCGGCTGGACGGCGAGTCCTTCGCGGAACGCACCCGGGGCATGCGGGTGGGGGTGGTCGTGGACGGCGAGGCGGTCTGGCTGTACGACGTACGGCACGAGCGCTGGTGTTACTGCGACGGTGTGTCGTTGCAGACGTTCGCGGTGGCGGAGGGCCCGTCGGCGACCAGGGGGGAGCCGCCGGCCGGCGAGGCGCCCGGTGGGGCCGAGTCCGGGGGGCCTGAGGTCGGAGCGCCGGAGGCCGGAGGATCGGGGGTCGGTGCGGCGGAACCCCCGTACGGGCCGGGGGCCGGGCGCGGGCGATCGGCTGAGCAGGAGCCACCTGCGGCGACCGACCCGGTGCCGGCCGGGCCGGCGTCGCCGGGCGAAGCGGCGCTCCCGCCGGACGGGGCCGACACCGGTGAGCCCCGCGCGCGGCCGCCGGACGCGCCGGATCCCGGCGAAACCCGCGCCATCCGACCGGAGGACCTCCCGTCGCGCCCTCCGCACCAGCCGACCCGCCTGGGTGACTCCCGGTGAGCGATGAGGGTGCACCCGACCGTCCGAGGGAGCGCTGGACCGGCTCCGACGCGTCCGGGATGCGCGGCCGCCGGATTGCGGGATACCAGCTGCAGGAAGAGATCGGCCGGGGCGGTATGGCGGTCGTCTACCGGGCGGAGGACCTGCGGCTCGGCCGCACCGTGGCGGTGAAGCTGCTGGCGCCCGAGCTCGCCCGTAACGACACCTTCCGGCAGCGCTTCGTCCACGAGTCACGGGTGGCCGCGGCGATCGACCATCCGCACATCGTGCCGGTCTTCGAGGCGGGCGAGACCGACGGGGTGCTCTATATCGCGATGCGCTACGTCAAGGGGCGCGACCTGCGGGCGCTGCTCGACCGCGATGGCCGGCTGCCGCTGGAGACCGCCTGCCGGATCGCCCTCCAGGTGGCCTCGGCCCTGGACGCCGCCCATGCGCATGACCTCGTGCACCGGGACGTCAAACCCGGCAACATCCTGATCGCCGAGGGCACCGATTCCGACCGCCCGGAGCACGCCTATCTGACGGACTTCGGCCTGACGAAGAAATCACTGTCGCTGACGGGCTTCACCAGCGTCGGGCAGTTCGTCGGCACGCTGGACTATGTGGCGCCGGAGCAGATCTCGGGCCGCCCGGTGGACGGCCGGTGCGATGTCTACAGCCTGGCCTGCGTCCTCTTCGAGATGCTGACCGGGGCGCCGCCGTTCCGGCGCGATGACGACATGGCGCTGCTCTGGGCGCATCAGTACGATCCGCCGCCGCCCCTGACCACACTGCGGCCCGACCTTCCGCCGGCCGTCGACGCGGTGTTCGCCGGGTCCCTGGCCAAGGCCCCCGACGACCGCTACGACACCTGCCGGGGGTTCGTGACGGCGTTGCGGACGGCGGGGCGGACGGCGTCGCCCAGAGCGGCGCCCGGCCCGTCCGAGGGCCACGCCGCGACCCGGGTGGATGTGCGGATGGACCAGGGGTCGCGGAGCACGGCTCCCCCGCCGCCGCCTCGCTGGGCGACGCCGGTGTTCCCGGGCCGATAGGGCCTGTCCGAGCCAATAGGGCCTGTCCGATGGGTCAGGGCCGGAAAGGCCCTGGACGAGTGAGTCCTGTGTCCCTTCGTCCGCCCTGAGGGTGGGGCCCGCGTCCTCCGTTGCGTCCGATCGCCTGGCTCACTCCACCGTCGTCGTCCCGGCGTCCCGGACCTCGCCTGGGTGGCGTACGCGCCGTGCCAGCAGGCTGCCGAGGTAGCCGGTGACCAGCCCCCAGACGACGCCCGCCGCCACCAGCCGGAGGAGTTCCGGGAGCAGCGTGACCTCGCCGCCCAGCCCGGCGCCGAGGTCCCCGGAGCTGAACAGGGAGAGCCCGTAACGGGCGGAGATGCGGGTGAGCAGTCCGACGACGAAGAGGGTGAGCGCCAGGGCCGCGGCCATTTCCAGGGCGTGTCGCCAGGCCGGCAGCCGGGCCGGGGAGCGGACCGCGGCGGCGAAGGCGGCGGCGAGCAGCACCAGCGCCGCCAGGGCCACCAGGACCCAGGCCCGGCCGTCGTACTCCGCGATCGATCCCAGGTCGAGGGTCCGGTGCCCGCCGCGGGTGTGCAGCACCTGGTCGAGCACCTGCGGCATGGGCAGCCCGATGGCCTTGTCGACATGGCCCGTCCAGGCTCCGCCGGTGCCGACGCCCAGCGCGATCCAGGCCAGGTTCGGCAGACCGAGGAAGATCACGGCGAGGGTCTCGGCCGGATGGCCTTCGGTGATGAGCACGACCACGCCGACGATCAGCCCGATCACCGCGTAGCCGAGCAGCACCAGCAGCATGGCGAAGGCGGGCGGCCGTACGGAGTTCTGGAAGTGCAGCAGCCGGGAGGAGAGCGGGGCCTTGCGGGAGACGATGAAGGTGAGGGCCAGCAGCGCCAGGATCCAGAGCAGGCCGAAACCGAGTGTCGCGGGAACATTGGCGCGGAAGCCGACGGTGGGTGTCGCGCCGAGCTCCGCCCCGATCTCGTCGGCGATGTCGTTGCCAACGGAGATCTTGAAGCTGTGCCGGGCACAGAGCGCGAGGAGCAGCAGGAGCAGCAGCCAGCACACGGCCGTCCGGGCGATACGGCCGAGCAGCTCGCCGGTGGTGGCCACCGCCCGGTGCCGCAGCGGCAGCAGGAAGACGGTGGCGGTCACCAGGGCGCCGGCCAGCGTCACCGACAGCGGAACGACGTCGAGGGCGGCGTCCGCCTGGACGATGATCCCGGCGTCGCCCGACAGCTCCACGGAGCCGCCGGTCGCGATGATGACGGTGGCCGCGACCACCCGGAGGAACGCTCCGTCCGGCAGCTCCGCGGCACCCGCCGCCCACAGGCCGAGGGCGGCGATCACGAGCATGGTGACGATGCCCGCGGCGGCCGCGGCGAGGGCCTGTCCCCAGGCCCGGAGGGGCGGCGTGACGCCGCCGGGATGTGCCGGCTTCGCGGGGACGGCCGACGCGGGGCCGGGCACCTGGCTCACGCTGTCTCCTCCCGGGCGCGGGACCGTGCGGGGATGATCCGCCCGATCTGAGGCGCTTTCACGATTTCCACTCTTCCCGCCAACTCCTGCACGCACCACCGTAAGCACGCACGCGTCGCCCCGCTTGCGGACAGCGCCGACTCCGAGCACACAATGGCTTCGACCCAGACAAACAAGGGCAAAATTCGCATTGCCGGATGGCCCACACGCGCCGGAAGAGGGACCCGTGACATCTCCACCGCCGCCGGACAGCCACCCCACCGGACCGCCGTCCGGACCGCTCTCCGGCCCGTCGTCCGGCGCCCCCTCCGGCCCCTCGCACGAGCCGACACAGGTGGGTTCTGGCCCGCCCGCGGGCCGCCCCGATCAGCCCACGGCACCGGGCCGGACCGGACCGCCGGGCGGCCCCGGCGAGGGCGGCGGCTCCGGAGGCGGCGGCGGAGGGGGCGGAGGCGGCGGTCCCCGCGGCGGACCAGGGGGCGGTAGGCCCTGGTGGCGGTCCGCGCCGCGGATCGCGATCATCTCGGCGGCCGTCGTCGCCGCCGTCATCCTGACCATCGTGCTCACCCGCCCGAGCGGCAAGGCCGCCGCGGAAGAACTCACCCTCCAGCCGACCTCCGCCGAAGGTGACGACCCCTTCACCAAGTCGACGGCGGAGGAGTCCGCCAAGGCCACGGATCCGGCCGTGACGCCCAGCGCGACGGCCGAGGCCGATCGCGCGCCCAGCGTGTCCGGCGCGCAGCCCGGCCTGTACGGCGGCAATCAGAACGCCGCCAGCTGCGATGTCGAGAAGCAGATCGAGTACCTGCAGGGCAATCCGCAGAAGGCCGAGGCATTCGCCGGTGTGGCGGGCAAGGACGCGAGCGCCATCCCGACCTATCTGCGCTCGCTGACCCCCGTACAGCTGCAACGGGACACCTGGGTCACCAACCACGGCTACAAGGACGGCAAGGCCAACGCCTACCAGGCGGTGCTGCAGACCGGCACGGCCGTGATGATCGACGCGTATGGAGTGCCGCGGGTGCGCTGCCGCTGCGGGAACCCGCTCACACCGCCGATGTCCTTCCCCAAGGGAGAGGCACCGAAGGAGGTCGGCCAGAAATGGCCGGGGTACCAGCGCTCGAATGTGGTCCACGTGGAGAAGTCGGCGTCCGCGATGGACAGCTTCACCCTCGTCGACCCTGAGACGGGACAGTGGTTCAAGCGCCCCAAGGGTGACACCGGCGGCACGGACTATCCGACGGACGGTTCGACGGAGTCCCCCACCGGGACGCCGTCGCCCACGTCGTCGTCCCCCTCCCCGACCTCGGAGACTCCGACCTCAGAGACTCCGACCGAGACTCCGGACACCTCCACCCCGACGACCGAGAGCCCCGGCCCCACGACCGACAGCCCCGGCCCCACGACCGAGCCGGCGCCCAATCACGGGTCACAGTCGCACACGGACTGACGCGGAACTCATCGGCACAGCGCCCGCACACGCGGCCGGTGACCTGGCACCATCGCCGGGTCACCGGCCGTTCGCGTGCGCGGATTCCGCACGCCGTACCGGCGGGATCCACCGAGACCAAACCGTGTTCTGAATAACAGATGCGCCAGACAACCTCCTAAGCAGACAAACCCTCTGCATATACGGCGGATGGAATGGGGCCCCGGACGGTTATGCCGCCACCGGGCCGGGTTCCGCCACTGTCAGTAGTTCTGCTTGGGAGGGACCCTCGTGCACGCCGGATCACGTCGCCACCATGCCCGGTTGATACCCGCCGTGATAGCGGCGGCCACCCTGCTGACCGCGTGCGGAGGGGGCGCCGACGCGGCGACGCCGGACGCGCCCGACGCCAAGGTGAGCGTCACCCCGGCCGGGGGCAGCAAGGCGGTCAAGCTCGGCTCCGGGATATCGGTGAAGGCCGACCGGGGCAAGCTGACCTCGGTCGAGGTCAAGGACGACGACGGCGCCGAGGTCGGCGGGCGGCTGGCCGCTGACGGCTCGTCATGGAAGTCGGACGGGAAGGTCAAGCCGAAGACCACCTACACCGTGCGGACGAAGGCGAAGTCGGCGGAAGGCAAGGAGACCTCGGCCACCTCGACCTTCACCACGGAGCAGGCCGACAAGGTCAACAAGCTCACCAACAACCCGGGCGGCGGGCAGACCGTGGGCACCGGAATGCCGGTCTCGATCACCTTCGACAACCACGTCGACAAGGACCGGCGCGCGGAGATCGAGAAGGCGCTGAAGGTCACCTCCCAGCCGAAGGTCGAGGGCGCCTGGGGCTGGGTCAGGGACTGGGGCGGCAAGGACCGGATCGACTGGCGTCCCAAGGACTACTGGCCGGCCGGCACGAAGGTCTCCGTCAAGGGCGCGCTGTCCGGGATCAACTCCGGTGAGGGCGGCTGGTTCGCCCGGGACTACAACTTCGGCTTCACCGTCGGGGCCGACCACAAGGCCGTCATCGATGTGCCGTCGCACACCCTGACCATGTACGAGAACGGCAAGAACGTCGGCTCCGTCACCGGCTCCGCGGGCTCCCCGCAGGACCCGACCCGCGGCGGCGTGCACACCGTACGCAGCAAGAACGCGGCGGAGACGATGGACTCCTCCACCATCGGTCACGGCGACGAGTGGATGCTGGACTCGAAGTGGGTCACCCACCTGACCGCCTCCGGGACCTTCCTGCACTCGGCCCCGTGGAACAAGTCCGTCGGCGTGGAGAACAACAGCCACGGCTGCTTCGGTATGACCACCAGCGACGCCAAGAAGGTCTACGACTTCCTGACGATCGGCTCCACGGTCGAGGTGAAGGGCACCACCAACACGAACAAGACCGATGTCGGCAACGGTCTTGAGGTCTGGCAGGAGACCTGGCCGCAGTGGCAGCAGCGCAGCGCCTTGAAGTAGGCAGTGCCCTGAAGTGGGCAGCGCGCTGAAGTAGCCCGCACGGCCGGCGTCAGCCGACGGTCAGCGTGCCCTTCATGGACTGATGGAAGTCGCAGATGTAGGGGTGGCTGCCCGCCTTGGACGGGGCGGTGAAGGTGGCCGTCTCGCCCGGCCCGATGCTTCCGGTGTCGAAGGACTTGGTGCCCGTGGCCGTCACGGTGTGGGGCGCCGAGTCCTCGTTCACGACGGTGACCTTCGCACCGGGGCGCACGGTCAGGGTGGCGGGGTCGAAGGCGAAGTCCTTGATGGTGATCCGCGCCTGCCCGCCCGCGGCGGACGTAAGGGCAGCGGACGGGGTGGTGGACGCACCGCCGCCACCGTTGGAGCAGCCGGCGAGGGCCGCCAGGCAGACGGCAGAGACCGCCACGGCGATGCGTGCACGGCCGGGGAGCCGGTGATCAGTAGACGCCGCCACCGGTACTGTTCTCCGGTTCCTTCTCGATTTTGTTGCCGGAGGTGTCGACGACGTACCACTCGTCGCCGAACTGGTCGAGCGCCTGGCCGTTGGTGTCACCGGACTGCTGGTCGCCCTCGAAGTAGTAGAGGGGGTGGCCGTTGTAGGTGACCTGCTCTGCGCCGTCGCTGCGCGTCGTCGTGCCCAGCAGATTGCCCTTCACCCCGCCGCCGGCCTTCGGTGTGCCGGTCACGATCACCGGCGGCCAGGCCTTCGCGCAGCCGCCCGAGCAGGTGGACTTCTCGGAGCTGTCCGCCTCGAAGAGGTACAAGGTCCGGCCCTGGCCGTCGACCAGGATTTCCCCGAGCTTGCCGGAGCGGGCGTTGACGGTGCCCGCTCCCGCGGTCGGCGAGGCGCTCGGCCGCCCGCTCGGGCCGACGGTGGTGGGGGTCGGGGTCTCCTCGGGAGCCCCGCCACCGTTGTCCGAGCATCCCCCGAGCGCCACGGCGAACAGGGCGGCCGTGGCCGCGGCGACAGCCGTCCTGGTGCTGCGCCTCGTCCGGGCACTGATCGGGGCACTCATCGGGCACTCATAGGGACACTCCTCCGGTCCTGCCGCCACACCGGTCGGCGGCACGGGGCTGCCGTCCGAGGTGGCCGCCCACCCCCACTAGAGCCCAGCCACCGGCACCCGGCCATCGGGGCTGCGGCGTTCGGCGTACCCGGCGCCCGTCCCCTGCGCCCGACCGGTCACCGCACCACCGGATACGGCACGAACGTGCTGCTGTTCTCATCGACGGCGAGCGGCCGGCCGAGCGGCGGTACGGCGCGCTGCGGGCAGCCCAGGCGCTCGCAGACACGGCAGCCCATGCCGATCGGGGTCGCGGCCGAGGCGTTGCCGAGGTCGAGTCCGTCGGAGTACACGAGCCGGGAGGCATGCCGGATCTCACAGCCGAGGCCGATGGCGAAGGTCTTGCCGGGCTCGCCCCAGCCGCCGCGGTGGCGGGTGACGGCGCGGGCGGTCCACAGATACCGCTGGTCGTCCGGCATCGCGGCGATCTGCACATGGATCCGGCCGGGGGCGGCGAACGCCTCGTAGACGTTCCACAGCGGGCAGGTGCCGCCGGCCCGGGAGAAGTGAAAGCCGGTGGCCGACTGGCGCTTGGACATATTGCCGGCGCGGTCGACCCGCACGAAGGAGAACGGCACGCCGCGCAGCCGGGGGCGCTGCAGCGTGCTGAGCCGGTGGCAGACGGTCTCATAGCCGAGACCGAAGCGGTCGGTGAGGCGCTCGATGTCGTAGCGCATCTCCTCGGCGGCGGTGTGGAAGGCGCGGTACGGGAGGATCAGCGCGGCCGCGAAGTAGTTGGCGACACCGATCCGGGCCAACGGCCAGGTGGGGTCGTCCGGTTCGTAGTCCTCCGAGGCCAGCCGGGAGAGCTCGGCGCCGTATTCGAGCAGGGCGAGCTGGGTGGCCATCCGGAAGGCCCGCTGGCCGGGCCGCAGCCGGCTGGACAGATGCAGGACCCGCCGGGCCGGGTCGTAGTGGTGCAGCCGGTCGCAGTCGGCGGCGAGACGCACACCGTGGGCTTCGGTGAGCCGGGTGGCGAGGGCCGGGAGCACCTCGCCGGGGCGGATGCCGATCTCCCCGGCGAGTTCTTCGGCGGCGGTGTCGGTGTCGTGCAGGTAGTTCTGCCGGCGGTAGAAGAATTCGCGGATCTCTTCGTGCGGTGAGCGGGGTATGGCCTGGTCGGGAGCGCCACGGTGCTCCGCGGCCTCGGCGAGCCGCTCGGTCAGGGCCTGGTTGCGGCGGCCCAGGTCGAGGAGGACGGCGGCGACGGCGGGCAGCCGGGAGGCGAGCTCCGACAGGTCGGCGGGCGACACCCGGGTGGCGGCCATCTCGTCGGCGAGGGCTTCCCGCAGGTCCGCCAGGACGCGGCCGGTGTCGCGCGCGGAGAAGAAGCCGGGGTCGACGCCGAACGCCTCGGTCAGCCGCAGCAGTACGGGCACGGTCAGCGGCCGGGAGTCGTGCTCCATCTGGTTGAGATAGCTGGGCGAGATGGCGAGTGTCCGGGCCAACTCGGCCTGGCTCAGCCGCCGTTCTTCGCGCAGTCGGCGCAGCCGCGCTCCCGCGTATGTCTTGCTCACCAGGCCCCCTCCGGCCGTGCGCTGGATCTGTGCGCAGCATAAGTCATCTCCGGTGCACCAGGATTGGCAATGTTGGCAAAAATGGCGGAGAAGATGCGCAGAACTTGGCATCACGCCACGCTTGCCGGCACTGGGCACCCCTGCCAGAGTCGTACCTGCAGCCCGATGGACTCCGACAACCCCGGCAGATCGCTCAGCACTCCACATGCCCGAGGATGCGGCGGGCCGTCGCCCAGAAGAAGCGGCACTCAGCTGTTGCACCTTCGCATGGTTCACACGCAGCACACGCCGGTTCCACCGGCCACCTGATGCACGGCCCGGGTTGAGGGACCCGGGTTCGCCGCCGGGGCGGGGTGCGCCCCGGCGGGTGCGGGACGGGCGCGAGCAGTGGCTGAGGCTGCTCGCACCCGTCCGGCAGACGGCACTTCGGACTTCGTCTAGGCTGGCCGTGCAACTGGTTCGCCCTGCCCGCCAGGCAGGCGCGTCGCAAGAGGGAACCCGGTGGAATTCCGGGACTGCCCCGCAGCGGTGAGTGGGAACGAACGCCGTCATACGCACTGGGCCCGGTCCGGGTCTGGGAAGCGACGGCCAGTAGGTGTCCGCCTTGGCGGATGTGCCCGCGAGTCCGAAGACCTGCCCGTTGCCCGCGCGCGACCGAATCGTGCGCGGAGATCTCGGTGACCTTCGAGGGCGGGTCGGCGTACATACAGGCGGCACGCGCGGCGCCATCGCGCGGTGGTCCGCCCGGTGTGCTGACCTTCGCGGTCTTTCGCGTCCTCGACCCGTCCCGGGTTCGTATGGAGACACGCTCGCGAAGGAGAGTTCCGTGACCAGCAAGTCCGCAGCCGCGGCAGCACGCGCCACCGTGCACGGCTACCCCCGTCAGGGGCAGCACCGGGAACTGAAGAAGGCCATCGAGGGCTACTGGAAGGGCCGCGTCACCGCCGACGCCCTCCGCAGCACCGCCGCCGAACTGCGCCGCGGCAACTGGCGGCAGCTCGCCGGGGCCGGTGTCCACGAAGTGCCGACCGGCGACTTCTCGTACTACGACCACGTCCTGGACACCAGCGTGATGGTCGGCGCGATCCCGGCCCGGCACCGCGCCGCGGTGGCCGCCGACCGGCTGGACGGCTACTTCGCGATGGCCCGCGGCACGCAGGACGTGGCGCCGCTGGAGATGACCAAGTGGTTCGACACCAACTACCACTATCTCGTACCGGAGTTGGGGCCGGACACGGTCTTCACGGCGGACTCCGCCAAGCAGGTCGGCGAGCTCCGTGAAGCCCTCGCGCTCGGCCTCGCCGCCCGCCCGGTCCTGGTCGGCCCGGTCACCTACCTCCTGCTGTCCAAGCCCGCGCCCGGCGTCGCCGCCGAGTTCGACCCGCTGACGCTGCTCGACCGGCTGCTGCCGGTGTACGAAGAGGTGCTCGCCGATCTGCGGGCCGCCGGCGCGGAGTGGGTGCAGCTGGACGAGCCGGCGCTGGTGCAGGACCGCTCCCCCGCCGTGCTCAATGCCGCCGCCCGTGCCTACCGCGACCTCGGCGCGCCCGCCGACCGTCCCAAGCTGCTGGTCGCCGCCTACTTCGACCGTCTGGGCGACGCCCTGCCGGTGCTGGCCAAGGCGCCCGTCGACGGTCTCGCACTGGACTTCACCGGCGCCGCGGCCGCCAACCTCGCCGATCTCGCGGCCGTCGGCGGACTGCCCGGCAAGCGCCTGGTCGCGGGCGTCGTCAACGGCCGTAACGTCTGGATCAACGACTTCGAGAAGTCCCTGGCCACCCTGGGCACCCTGCTCGGTCTCGCCGACCGGGTCGACGTCTCGTCGTCCTGCTCCCTGCTGCATGTCCCGCTGGACGCCACCGCCGAGCGGGACATCGATCCGCAGATCGCCCGCTGGCTCGCCTTCGCCCAGCAGAAGACCACCGAGATCGTCACCCTGGCCCGCGGCCTGGAACAGGGCACCGACACCATCGCCGCCGAACTCGCCTCGAACCGGGCCGACTTGGCGTCCCGCGCCGGTTCCGCGCTGACCCACGACCCGGCGGTACGGGCCCGCGCCGCGGCCGTCACCGACGCCGACGGACGCCGCTCGCAGCCGTACGCTGAGCGGGCCGCCGCCCAGCGCGCCCACCTCGGGCTGCCGCTCCTGCCGACGACCACCATCGGCTCGTTCCCTCAGACCACCGCACTGCGCGCGGCCCGCGCCGAGCTGCGCGCCGGGCGTATCGACACCGCCGCGTACGAGGAGCGCATCGCGGCCGAGATCCGGGACGTCCTCGGCTTCCAGGAGAAGGCCGGGATCGATGTGCTGGTGCACGGCGAGCCCGAGCGCAACGACATGGTCCAGTACTTCGCCGAGCAGCTCACCGGCTACCTCGCCACCCAGCACGGCTGGGTGCAGTCGTACGGCACCCGCTACGTCCGGCCGCCGATCCTGGCCGGCGACATCTCCCGCCCCGAGCCGATGACGGTGCGCTGGACGACCTACGCCCAGTCGCTCACCGACCGCCCGGTCAAGGGTATGCTCACCGGCCCGGTCACCATGCTCGCCTGGTCCTTCGTCCGCGACGACCAGCCGCTCGGCGACACCGCCCGCCAGGTGGCGCTGGCACTGCGCGACGAGGTCAACGACCTTGAGGCGGCGGGTAGTTCGGTCATCCAGGTCGACGAGCCGGCGCTCCGTGAGACGCTGCCGCTGCGGGCCGCCGACCACGCCGACTACCTCGCCTGGGCCACCGAGGCGTTCCGCCTGAGCACCAGCGGGATCCGGCCGGACACCCAGATCCACACCCACATGTGCTACGCGGAGTTCGGCGACATCCTGCAGGCCATCGACGACCTGGACGCCGATGTGATCAGCCTGGAAGCGGCCCGTTCCCATATGCAGGTCGCCGGGGAACTCGCCACCGCCGGCTATCCGCGCGAGGTCGGCCCCGGCGTGTACGACATCCATTCCCCGCGCGTCCCGAGCGCCGAGGAGGCAACGGCGTTGCTGCGCAAGGGACTTGAGGCCATTCCTGCCGAGCGGCTGTGGGTCAACCCCGACTGCGGTCTGAAGACCCGCGGCTGGCCCGAGGTCAGGTCCTCCCTGGAGAACCTGGTCGCGGCGGCCCGCGAGATCCGGGGCGGCCTGACGGCATCCTGATCCGGCATCCGGCGGTGGCGGGGGCCGGCCCTGGGTGCGCGCGGCACCTTGGCTCCCAGGGCCGGCACTCGGCTTTTCGCTCAACAGCCGCCCGGCGGGACATGAGCGGAAAGCGGCGCGCCTGCCTGCGAACCACCGGCCTGTTCGCGAATACCCATTCTTAACGGATGCCCGCCACGCCCGCACTCCCACCGCCTCCCTTCGAGTGGAAGGTATCCCGCAGTGGAATGGACCGGCGACGTTCGGCTCTCGGCCGGGGCATTCCTTATTCGTACGCCTTCCGGCTCGGGTACCCGCCCGGGCGAGGTCGGACTACGGCACTCCTTGGGGTGCCCTGATGGAGGGAGAACGTTGATGCGTATCCGCACCATAGCCGCCGCCAGTGCTCTGACCGTCGCTGCTCTTCTCGGCATAGCGGGCATGGCTGCCCCCGCGTCCGCTGACAGCGGCAAGGACCAAGAAATCTTCTGGCCCGGAAATGGCATTTTCTGGCCGGGAGACGCAGTGTTCTGGCCCGCGACGGATAAAACAGGCGATGTGAAGTGAACTGAAACAACGCCTCCGTCTTCGGTCCCCTGAATATGGACCGACGCCGGCCAAAGAGCGGCCCGGCCCGGTACCCGTTGAGGGCCGGGCCGTAGCTTCATGACCGGCTGCTGGTGGGTCACCGGGCCCCGGCCCGGACGCTCATGTCCGGGCCGGGCCCGTTCAGCGGTTCACTGGTTCACCGGTTCACTCAGCACTTCAGCCGGCGGGTCACTCGCGATACCTCAGCCGGTGATGATCGCCGGGTCGCTCACACCCGGCTCGCCGTTCTCGACGTGGCCGGCCAAGCGGCGCAGGTAGCCGGTGTCCGTGTCGGAGACCACCGTCAGGTCGTACCAGCGCTTGCTGCCCCGCAGGTCCACCGTCTGCTCCACGGTGGCGCCCGCCTTCACCTTGAACGTCTCGCCCGCGCCGCCGTACGCGTTCGTCACGGTGAGGTTGACGTCGGCGGAGCCCGCGTTCGTCAGGGTCAGCTTGATGTTGCCGCTGGCCTTGTCGTGGCGGGCGGTCACCTCGGGGCCGGCGGTCTTGCCGGGGCCCTTGAAGACGCGCAGGAAGCCGTTGGGGCCGAACACCGACAGGTCGTAAGCGTCCTTGGAGTACGCCGAGTTCCAGGTGTCGGAGATCGTCTTGCCGGCCTCCGTGGTGTACGTCCAGGGGCCGTCGGTGCGGTTGCCGGAGCGTACGTGGAAGCAGGCGCCGGCCGTGTCGCCGCCGCTGAAGGTGAGGGTGAACTTCCCGGCCGCCGGGTCGGCGGCGCCGTCGGCCAGGGGCGCGTACCTCAGCGGGCGCGAGGGGCGGGAGCCGGACTCCTGCTTGGGCAGAGCCGGGTTCGCGGGGGCGTGCGGGACGTAGTCGGGGTGGCGCTCGTGGTCCGGCGGCTCGTAGCCGGCGGTGTCCGGGAGCTCCGCCGGGGCGGTGTCCTTGCCACTGAAGTCGAAGGCGGAGGTGAGGTCGCCCGCGACGGCGCGCCGCCACGGCGAGATGTTCGGCTCCTTGACGCCGTGGCGCTTCTCCATGAACTGGATGATCGACGTGTGGTCCAGGACCTCCGAGCACACGAACCCGCCGGTGCTCCACGGCGAGACCACGATCATCGGGACGCGCTGGCCCATGCCGTAGTGGCCCGCGGCGTAGCTCGCGTCGCCGGGGAAGTGGTCCAGGGCGGTGTCGACGGTGGACTTGCCCTGGTCGGCGGAGGACGGGACGTACGGCGGGACGACGTGGTCGAAGTAGCCGTCGTTCTCGTCGTAGGTGATGAAGAGGGCGGTCTTGCTCCACACGTCCGGGTTGGCGGTGAGTGCGTCCAGGACCTGCGAGATGTACCAGGCGCCGTAGTTCACCGGCCAGTTGGGGTGCTCGCTGAACGCCTCGGGCGCGGCGATCCAGGAGATCTTCGGGAGCTTGCCCGCCTTCACATCGGCCTTGAGGACGTCGAAGTAGCCGTCGCCCGCCTTGGCGTTGGTGCCGGTGCGGGCCTTGTCGTAGAGCGGGTCGCCCGGCTTGGCGTTGCGGTACTTGTTGAAGTAGAGCAGCGAGTTGTCGCCGTAGTTGCCGCGGTAGGCGTCCTCTATCCAGCCCCACTTGCCGTTCGCGTCGAGGCCGTCACCGATGTCCTGGTACACCTTCCAGGAGACCCCGGCCTGTTCCAGGCGCTCGGCGTACGTCGTCCAGTCGTACCCGAGCTCCGCGTTGCCGAGGACCGGGCCGCCGCCCTTGCCGTCGTTGCCGACATGGCCCGACAGCATGTAGTAGCGGTTGGGGTCGGTGGCCCCGATGAACGAACAGTGGTAGTCGTCGCAGACGGTGAACGCGTCGGCGAGCGCGTAGTGGAACGGGATGTCCTGCCGGGTCAGATACGCCATCGTGCGCTCGGACTTGGCGGGAATCCACTGGTCGTACTTGCCGTTGTTGAACGCCTTGTGGCCACCCGCCCAGTCATGGTCGAGGCCCGCGATGAACTGCATGCCGAGGTCCTCGGCGTCCGGGTGGAAGGGCAGCACTTCCTTGCCGCCGTCGGGCTGGTTCCACACCGGCTTGCCGTTCGGCAGCGTCACGGTGCGCGGGTCACCGAAGCCGCGTACGCCCTTCATCGTGCCGAAGTAGTGGTCGAAGGAACGGTTCTCCTGCATCAGCACGACGATGTGCTCGACGTCCTGGATGGAGCCGGAACGGCGCGCGGCGGGGATGGCCGCGGCACGGGCGATGCTGCTCGACAGCGCCGCGGCGCCCGCGGAAGCGCCGGCGATCTGGAGGAATCGCCGCCGGTTGAGTTCAGCCATGATGAGGGGACCTCTTGGAGTGTGGGGCAACAGGAGTCAGCAGAGTGTTCCAAGAGGACCGAGGCGCAGGGAAGGGGTGGTGTCGCTTGCGTGAAAAGTCACGGTACGTGTGACGAACAGGCCGGCCAGGGGTGCAGGGCGGAGGGCGCGGGGCGCACCACGCGAGGCGGCCGCCCCCGCAGGCGCGGGGACGGCCCTGCCACACCCGGCCACCGCTCTCCGCATCGAAGAACCTGACGGGTGGTGACCTCCGGGTGGTGACCTCCGAGTGGTGACCTCCGCCCTGCTTGTGGCCTTTGCCCTGCTAGCCGGTGGTCGAGGCCGTCGCCGGCCGCGCCTTCACGGCCGGGGTCAGACGGCCCGTGCGGTGCAGCCCGTACAGGGCGGCGGCGCAGGCCAGACCCAGCACCGGGAGGGCGATCCACGGCAATGCGGGTATGCCGGCCGTCCGGGAGGCGTCCAGCGCCGCGCCGGTGAGCAGATTGCCAAGGGTGATGCCGACGCCGCAGATGGTGTTGTAGAGCCCGTAGTGGGTGGCGACCAGGCGGTCACCCGAGAGCCGGACGATGGTGTCCATCTCGAACGGGTACGTGATCATCGTTCCGACGGCGAGCAGCAGCGCGGAGAGTGCCGGTGGAACCGCGGCGAGCGCCCAGCGGCCGAGGCCCGCCTCGGGCACGGGCAGCGCCGAGGCCGCCAGCAGCGGGACGAAGGCCAGCCCCATCGTCAGCAGGCCCCAGGCGAGGGCGCGGCCGGCCGGCATCCGGGCCTTGCACCAGGTCGTCACCCGGGTCTGGCCCAGGATCGTGCTCAGCCCGGAGACCGCGAAGAGCACCGCCACCGCCGCCGTGCCGAACTCCCCCTCGCCGCCCAGCCGTCGTACCTCCAGCGGCAGCGCCAGGTAGACCTGGAAGGACAGCACATACGAGCCGATCATGGCTCCGGAGAAGAGCAGGAACGGCCGGTTGGCCAGGATGCCCCGCCACTGGGACAGCACGCTCCCCTCGGCGCCGCCCCGTACGCGCTGTTCCGCGCGGGCCGGGAGCGCGCGGATCTGCACCACGCTCAGCAGCGCGAAGATCCCCGCCGCGACCAGGCAGGTGACGCGGAAGCCGACGCCGGTCAGCACCATGCCCACCAGCGGGCCGAGCAGAATGCCCGCTTGGTAGAAGACGTTGAACAGCGCGAAGGCCTCCAACCTGCGCTCCCCCGCCGCCACGGCCAGATACGCCCGGACCGCCGGGTTGAACAGCGCCCCGGCCAGCCCGGTGGCCGCGGACGCCGCCAGCAGCGCGGGCAGCGAGTCCACCAGACCGAGCGTCGCGAAGCCGGCGGTACGCAGCAGGCAGCCGGCGACGATCAGCGGTTTGTAGCCGAACCGGTCGGCGAGCGCGCCGCCGACCAGGAACATTCCCTGCTGGCTGAAGTTGCGGACGCCCAGGACCAGTCCGACCAGCCAGCCGGCCAGGCCGAGGGTCCCGGAGAGGTGGGCGGCCAGGTACGGCATGAGCATGTAGAAGCCGAGGTTGATGGTGAACTGGTTCACCATCAACAGCTGGGCGCTGCGCTCGTAGGAGCGCAGCTGCGCGAGGGTGCCTTTCACCGGGCCTCCCCCGCCGCGTCGGAGAGGGCCGGCACCACCACGGGCGCCTCAGCGCCGGCCAGGCCGAGGGGGTCGGCCACGGCGGCGCACCGGCTCCAGGCCGTGACCTCCTTCTCGTCCAGGCTGCTCACCGTCTCCGGCTCCTCCGCCGGCGGTGCGTCGAGGAGTCCATGGGCGGCGCAGTAGTCGTCGTCGTACACCGTGCCCAGATAGCGCTGCGGCCCGTCCGGGAAGACCGCCGCGATACGGGTGCCCTCCGGCTGGGTACGGCTCAGCCAGCCGGCGACCAGCGCGACCGCTCCGACGCTCCAGCCGCCGGTGGCGTAGTGCGAGGCCGCCAGTCGGCGGCAGGTCCACACCGCTTCGCCCGGTGCGACCCAGTGCACCTCGCTGAACTGGTCGTAGGCGACATTGCGCGGATAGATGCTGGACCCCAGCCCGCGCATCAGCCGGGTGCGGGCGGGCTGCCCGAAGATCGTCGAGCCGATGCTGTCGACGCCGACGAGGCGCAGCGCCGGGTAGAACTGGCGCAGCACCCGGGAGACGCCCGCGGAGTGCCCGCCGGTGCCGACGCTGCACACCAGGACGTCGATATGGCCCAGCTGGGAGGCGAGTTCGAGGGCCAGCGGAAGGTACGCGGTGGTGTTGTCGGGGTTGTTGTACTGGTCCGGGCACCACGAGCCGGGGTGTTCGGCGAGCAGTTGGGCGACGCGGTCGCGGCGGGCCTGCTGCCAGCCGCCGCCGGGGTGCGGTGCGGGGACCAGGTCGACATCCGCACCGTACGCGGTGAGCAGCCGGGTCATGGAGGGCTCCAGGCCGGGATCGGTGACCAGGCTGACCGGATGGCCGTACACCATCCCGGCGAGCGCCAGGCCGAGCCCCAGGGTCCCGCTGGTGGATTCGATGATCCGGCCACCGGGCCGCAACTCGCCCCGGGCGCGGGCGCGTTCGACCATGTGGAGTCCGGGCCGGTCCTTGATGCCGCCCGGGTTACGCCCCTCCAGCTTCGCCCAGAAGCCGCGGCCCGCCGGGGCCAGTGGCTCGGATATGTGCAGGACGGGCGTGTTGCCGACCAGACCGGACATACCGGAGGCGCGGGCGGAGCCGGATATCCGGGTGTGGGGTTGTGTGGGGTCTTGAGCGGGGACGGAGTGGGCTGCCGTGGGAACGGAGTGCATGATTCGCTCTCGTTCGGTGTTCGTGGACAGGGGCGCTCGTCTCGCGCGCCGGACCGACCGGGGCAGGGTGTACGACGGTGCTCCGGGTGGCGGCGCGCGGCGGCCGGACGGTGCGCCCGGCCGCGGCGGCTGCTCCTATCTGCGGCACCGGCAGAGGGCGGCGAGCGTGGACCGGCCGGTGGGCGCCGGTCTGCGCCGCGGGGATGCGCTGCGTACGGCGGGCGGGGCAGTGGCGGCCTGGACGGCCGCCCCGAGGAGCGCGGGCGCGGTCGCCTCCGCGGCCGACCGGCTCTGCGGCGAGCGGCCGTCCGTACCGGGCGCGCAGTGAGAAGGGGAGTGCGGACCGTGCGATTGCGCGGCCGCCGCCACCGGGGTGTGGCGCTCGGCGGACACCGCCGGAGAGCGGGCCGTACGGGAGTGCCCGTCACTGCCGGCATCGCCGCTCACACCGCTGCCGGCGGAACACGCGATCGCGGACAGCAGCAGGCCGCCCCAGAGCAGCAGAGTGATCAGCCGGCGGGGCCGGGACGTTTCGGGGCAGGGGTATGGACGGGCGCGGGTACGGAAGGGCACGGGTCCTCCGGGACGTAGCCGTCGCGTGGGGGACGGGCGTACATGGAGTCGGCAGAATCGGCGGGATCAGCAGGCGCGGCGAGGGGACGACGGCGCAACGCCGTGCTCAAGCAAGCCGCCGGGCATCCGGGCATTCGGGCATCCGGACAGCGCAGCTCTGGGCCGGAATTGGCCGGAAATCTAGACCTGCTGAACTACGGAACCCGTGGCACTTCTCAACGGAGGAAGCGTGGACGTGCCACCGGCCACCCCGAACCGGCCCTGCGCGGGCGCGGGGACAGCGGAGTCCGTGGTGGGCGCGGCACAGGGAGCGGGCAGTTCGGCGCCCTGCTGCGGCTGGCCGGACACGCATGTCTCGGCCTGGTGATGCGCGGGAGTACCGCCGCCGCCTTCGTCAAGTACCGGGGTCTGCACGGCCGTTGGCGAGGAGACAGGCGGGGCGGCGTGGCCGTGCGGACCGCCGTGGGAAGACGCCGCGACCGGCGCGGCAGCGGCGAGATGGGCCTGGCTGCTCCCCGCGCAGGCACCGTGCACGATCACCACGCCGAACAGCAACGCGGCCAGCCACAGCGCACGAAGCGGAACCGCTGATATGCGGTCCCGCGCGACACCGATGGGCGACCTGGCCGTTGCCATGCCGTGAGCGTAACCGGAGAGAAGGGGCCGATGTGAGGGGCGTCCGGTATGAGAGGCGGTTACCGGCCGGATGCGACGGGGCCTGAGCGCCCGTCAGCGCCTCGCCCTCACACGAGGCACGAGGCCACCGCGGGAGAAACGGCGGAAGCAGCGGGCGACTCCTCGGAATCGGAAGCGGCCTCGGGCGGGACCTCCGGCCGGGGCTCCGGCGGCACGACCGGCGGCTCCTCCGGCGTCCCCTTCGCGTCGGGCACGCTGCGCAGCGGCCCCCGCGACGTCAGCGGGGTCTTTCGGGCCGCCTCCACCCTCCGGGTGAACCAGATGACCTTGCCGTCCGCGGTGGCGCAGGTGCCCCAGCTGTCGCTGAGTACCGCCACCGCCGAGAGTCCGCTACCAGCGGCGCTCTCCAGCCGTGGAAGCGGTGGCCCTTGGTCGGCGACGGAGGCGGTGAGATGCCGGCCGGTCCAGCGGAGTTCGACGACGCACCGGGCTTCCGGGCCGATATGGCGGTGGACGTTGGTGAGGAGTTCCACCACTCCCCGACAGACGGGCGCGATATGGAGTTCGAGATTCCAGTACCGCAGGTGGGCGGCCACAATGCGCCGGACCTGCGGGACGCGCTCCGCCGAAGCATGCAGCTCGACCGTGTAGTGGTGGCGGCTGTTGGAAGGTGTCATGTCATGGCTCCTCACCGCGAGGCTCACGTACTTCACCTCGTCGGACCAACGAACCCCGAACACGAAGAGTGAGCAAATAGTCACGTATGGGTCATGGTGACCCGAGGTGCCGGCATCCGCAACAGATCGGACCCACGACAGATCAGGTCCACGACAGATCAGGTTCGTGACAGATCGGATCCGCGACACATCACAGATGGGGCAGGACCTTGTCCGGGGTGAGCGGGAGGTCGCGCAGGCGGACGCCGGTGGCGTGGTGTACGGCGTTGCCGATGGCGGCCGCGGTGCCGACGATGCCGATCTCGCCGATGCCCTTGCTGCCCATCGGGTTGAGGTGCGGATCCCGTTCGTCGAGCCAGTGCGCCTCGATCGCGGGGACATCGGCGCAGGCCGGGACGTGATAGGCGGCCAGGTCGCGTTCGGCGAAGTCGCCGAAGGCGGCGTCCAGTCCACTGCCTTCCGTCAGCGCCATGCCCAGCCCCATGGTCATCCCGCCGATGAACTGGGAGCGCGCGGTACGGGGGTTGAGGATATGGCCGGCCGCGAACATGCCCAGGAGGCGGCGTACCCGGATCTCCCCCGTGATCGTGTCGACCTGGACCTCGGCGAACTGGGCGCCGAAGGAGTGACGGGCGTACGGGCTCTCCTCGGCGGCTTCCTGGCGGGTGTCCGCGGTGACCGTCACCCCGTCGGCGGGAAGCGGTCCTGCGTGGTCGCGCAGGCGCGTCACCAGCTCGGTACAGGCCTTGTGGACGGCCCAGCCCCAGGATCCGGTGCCCGCGGAGCCGCCGGCCAGCATCGCGGGCGGCAGATCGCTGTTGCCGATCTCGATGCGGACCCGCTCCTCGGAGGACGCGCCGAGCGCGGCGGCGGCGATCTGCGCGAGGACGGTACGGGCCCCGGTGCCGATGTCGGTGGCGTTCACGCGGATGCGGTAGCCGCCGTCGGCGTCGGCGTGCGCCTCGGCGGTGGATCCGGCGAGGTAGATGGGGTAGGTGGACGCGGCGACGCCCGTGCCCACCAGCAGGTCGCCTTCGCGGCGGACGGCCGGTCGGGGATCCCTGGGCAGCCAGCCGAAGCGGTTCGCGCCCTCCCGGAGGCAGCCGACGAGGTGCCGGCTGCTGAAGGGGCGTCCGCTGTCCGGCTCGGTGTCCGGTTCGTTGTGCACCCGCAGTTCGACGGGGTCGATGTCCAGGAGGACGGCGAGTTCGTCGACGGCGGACTCCAGGGCGTACATGCCGGGGGCCTCGCCCGGTGCGCGCATCCACGACGGGCTCGGTACGTCCAGCGCGGTGACGCGGTGCGCGGTGCGGCTGTGGGGCGCGGCGTACATGACGCGGGCCGGGACGGCCGCCTGCTCGACGAACTCGGTGACCCTGGAGGTGTAGGTGGTGATCTCGTGCGCGAGGGCGGTGATGATGCCCTCGGTGGTCGCGCCGATGCGTACCCGCTGGATGGTGGGTGCGCGATGGCCGACGACCGCGGCCATCTGACTGCGCGGCAGGGACAGCTTGACGGGGCGTCCGGTGTGCCGGGCGGCCATCGCGGCCAGTACGACCTGGGGGCGGGGCGTCCCCTTGGAGCCGAAGCCGCCGCCGACGTGCTCGGAGACGACGGTGACCTCGCCCTTGCCGATTTTGAAGAGCGCGGCGAGGTCGTCGCGCACCTTGGTGGAGCCCTGGCTGGAGTCGTGGACGGTCAGATGGCCGTCGTCCCATTGGGCGGTGGAGGCATGCGGCTCCATCGGGTGGTTGTGCAGCGGGGTCATGGTGTAGGTCGCGTCGAGCTTGATCAGCGCGGCCGCGAACGCCGCCTCGAAATTGCCCCGTTCACGGACTCCGGGGAAGCCGCCGTTGACCGTCTCCGGCAGGTGCAGACCCGGGTGGCCGGCCGAGAAGCGTACGTCGTGGTCGGCGGTCTCGTAGGTGATACGGACGGCATCGGCGGCGTCGCGGGCGGCTTCGAGGCTGTCGGCGACGACGAGCGCGACATACCAGCCGCGGTGCGGGACGCGGTCTTCCTGGAGCACCGCCAGGATCGGGTCGTCGGCCGAGCCGAGCCGGGGCGCGTTCTCATGGGTCAGCACCGCGCATACGCCGGGCAGCGCGAGCGCCTCGGTGGTGTCCACCGCGATGATCCGGCCCCGGGCGACGGTCGCCGGCACCGGCCAGGCGTAGGCGCAGTCCGGCGGGGTGTGTTCGGCCGCGTAACGGGCGGTGCCGGTGACCTTCTCGCGGCCTTCCCGGCGGACGGGCGAGGTGCCCAGGGGGTGCGGGGGTGTGCCCTGCGGGAACGGATCGTGGGTCATGGCGCGCGTCCTCGGTTGGTGGGCTCGTTCGTAGTGCTTCCCTGTGCTTCCCTGTGCTTCCTTGTGCGTCCCGTCAGCTGCGGGCGGCGAGTTCGGCCAGCACGCCGACCGTGAGGTTACGGGCCAAGGGGACCTTGAAGCCGTTCTCGCGCAGCGGCCGGGCGGCGGTGAGTTCGGCGTCGGCCGCGCGGCCGAAGGTGCCCTGGGTGGCGGGGGCGCCGAGCAGGACCTCTTCGGCCGCGCGGGCGCGCCAGGGCCGGTGTGCGAGCCCGCCGAACGCCAGCGCCGCGTACCGCACGACGCCGTCCCGCACATCGAGCACGGCCGCGATGGAGATCAGGGCGAAGGCGAACGAGGCGCGGTCGCGGGCCTTCCGGAAGCGGGAGTGCGCGCCGGGCCGGCCCGGCGGGAGGCAGACGGCGGTGATGAGTTCCCCCGGCCGGACCACCGTGTCCCGTTCGGGCCGGTCGCCCGGCAGCCGGTGGAAGTCCGTCACCGGCACCTCACGCTCACCATCGGGGCCATGCAGGTGAACCGTCGCGTCGAGCGCGGCGAGGGCGACCGCCATATCGGACGGCTGGGTGGCGACGCAGTGTTCGGAGTGGCCGAGTACGGCGAGATCCCGGTGGGCGCCGTCGCGGGCCGGGCAGCCGGTGCCCGGCGCGCGTTTGTTGCAGGGCTTGGAGGTGTCCTGGAAGTACGTACAGCGGGTCCGCTGGAGCAGGTTTCCGCCGGTCGTCGCGGTGTTCCGCAGCTGCCCCGAGGCACCGGCCAGCACCGCCTGCGACAGGACGGGATAGCGGTCGCGCACCGCGACGGCCGCGGCGAGATCGCTGTTGCGGACCATCGCACCGATCCGCAGTCCGCCGTCCGGCAGCTCCTCGATGCGGTCGAGCGGCAGCCGGCTGACATCGATGAGCAGCGGCGGGGTCTCCACCCCGAGCTTCATCAGATCGACCAGATTGGTACCGCCGCCGAGAAAGCGGGCACCGGGGTGATCGGCACCGGCCCGTACGGCCTCGTCGACGCTCCCGGCCCGCAGATAGCCGAACGGCTTCACTCCGCCCCACCTCCCACAACACTGCCGGCACGGCCACCCCGGGCATCTCCGGCAGCATGTGCCTCACGTGTGTCACCGACCGCGTCGACGATGCGGGGATAGGCGCCGCACCGGCACAGGTTGCCGCTCATCCGTTCCCGGATCTCGTCGGGGGTGAGCTCCACCGGCGTCCCGGAGGGCGCGGTGTACGGCGTGACATGCGACGGGAAACCGTCCGCCGCCTCCGCCAGCACCCCGACCGCCGAACAGATCTGCCCCGGCGTGCAGTAACCGCATTGCAGGGCGTCCCGGTCCAGGAAGGCTTTCTGCAGCGGATGCAGCCGCTCCCCGTCGGCGAGGCCCTCGACGGTGGTGATCTGCCGCCCGTCCTGCGCCACGGCCAGGAGGAGGCAGCTGTTGGCGCGCCGCCCGTCGACGAGCACTGTGCACGCGCCGCACTGGCCGTGGTCGCAGCCCTTCTTGGCGCCGGTGAGACCCAGGCGCTCGCGGAGCACGTCCAGGACCGTGGTCCGGTGGTCCAGGGTCAGGGGGTACGGCGTTCCGTTGACATCCAGGACCAGATCGGAGCGCTCGTCGGCCGCCGACAGCGGCCGGTCCGCGTCCGCCGGTTGATGGGTGGACTCCACTCGCTCGCGCCCTTTCCGGTCCGAACCATGAGATCTGCCTGCGCCAAGAGATTCGTTTGCGTCATGCGATCCGTCTGACAAGCCATGCGATCCGTCTGAGCCGGGGGCTTCCTGCCTACCAGGAGACGGCGGCGGCCGCGCGTCGGCGGCCGGGCATCGGCGGCCGGGCTACCTCCGGGTCTCCAGCCGCAGCTGGACCTCCTGCTCCTGGTCGCCGGCGGCGGTGCCGAGCACCCGCACCGCGAACGCGGACGCCAGGCCCTGACGCAGCCGGGCCACCGCCCAGTAGCCGCCCTGGATATTGACGATCACCGGCTCCCTCAACGGCCGGGGCTCCGCCTCCGCTCGGAGGTCGGTCACGTCGACGGTCGCCGTCCACACGGTCGCTCCCGGCCCCGGCACTTCCTCCGGCACATCGTCCGCCGGACGGTCGGAGACAAAGGTCGTGCGCAACGCGCTGAAGACGGCGTGCGCGTCCTCGGTCGCGCAACTGTCGACCTCCACCACGACCTCGGCCGAAGGGTGTTCCGCGTGTGTCACCTGTTCCGCGCTGTTCACTGTGGGGCCTTCCTGTGGGAGCCGAACCCTTCCAGGCTCGCCCGCCGGCCCGGTGTGTGCGACCTGAGACTCGAACGAGTGATGTGAACGGACGCAACGGCACAATGCACCCCACAGACGTTACTGTGTGTAGTCAGAGCAAACGCTTTGTAGCGGCAGTGGCACCTGGTGTGCCAGCTGCTTGCCGCCCGATCCCCCGTAGGGAGAGCTCCGTTGACCAGTACCACCATCGACCACCGCGCCACCGGCTACAGCCTCGACCACGCGCTGAGCATGGCCCGTGCAGCCGAGCTCGCGTACAAGGACGAGAAGACCATCGAAGCCACGTCCCACGAGTGGGGTTTCAACCGGGTGCGCCATCACCACACCCGGTTCACCCCGCCGTTCCCGCTGGAGGACACCCAGGCGTACACCCTCGCCGGGAAAGACATGATCATCACCGCCTTCCGGGGGACGCAGCCCGTGGAGCTGCGCGACTGGCTGTCCGACGCCACCACTCCGCCCTGGCCCGGCCCCGGTGGCAAGGGGTTCATCCACTACGGCTTCGGTGAGGCGCTGAAAGCCGTCTGGCCGCAGGTCCTCGCCGCCATCGAGGAGTTCCGCGACAACAACCAGACCGTGTGGTTCACGGGCCACAGCCTCGGCGGCGCACTGGCGATGCTCGCCGGTGCCCAGCTGCACTTCGAAAAGCCGGGCCTGAAGGCCGACGGCGTCTACACCTTCGGCCAGCCCCGCACCTGCGACCGGCTGCTGGCCAAGGAGTTCGACGCGGCCTTCACCAACCGTATGTACCGCTTCGTGAACAACAACGACATCGTGCCCCAACTCCCGCCGGAGCCGGTGTTCCACCACGTCGCCGCCGTGCGGTACATCGACTCCAAGGGCGCCCTGCACGACGGCATGCCGGTGGTCAGCGGCCTGTTCGACCGCGCCAAGGGCCTCACGGCCGACGTTCTCGCACCGGCCTCCGACGGCATCCGCGACCACTTCATCGACGCGTACGTCAAGGCGTTGGAGAAGGCCCGGAGCTGACGACCAGGGGGCGGGGGGGACGGGGGACGGGGAGGGGGCCGAGGGGGGCGGGGCGAGCCAAGCTCGGTTGGATCGGCCGGCTCAGATCGGCTGAGTCAGGTTGACCGCGTTGCCGTCCGGGTCCTGGATATGGGCGACCCGCTGCCCCCACGGCATGTCGTTGGGCGGGCCGAGCACCTTGCCGCCCAGGGGTGCCACCCGTTCCAGGAGGCCGTCCACGTCCTTGACCATGATGCTGAGCAGGATCCGGGTGGGGCTGCCGGTGTCGACGCTGTTGTCCGTCACGATGCCGAGTTCGCCGTTGCCGACCCGCAGCCCTACGAAGAAAGTCGGCCCCTCTTCAGGGACGCGGCTGGTTTCCTCGGCACCGAGCAGATCGGTGTAGAAGCGCTGCAGACGGTCGAGGTCAGGGGTGACGATGATCGGCTGGACGGCGGCGGGTGTGGCGGCAGACATAACTGTCCTCCTGTGGCGAGGTCCGTTGAGCTGAGCTGCCCGGTGCCGGTGAGGCGGGCCCCGGGTGTTTTCGGGCTTTCTTTGTGCCCCGGTTGTTTCGGGCCTTCTTGCAGATGTGTAGACCTCGCCCAGGCGGCTGACTCATCGGTCGTGCAGCGGCGTGTTCCGGAGGGGGAATTCTTCCGGAAGGGGACCTCGGTACGTCTCCTCAGGTGCACATGGCCGCTTCGGCGGCGTACGCGTGCGCGTGCGGCGTGTCCACGAGGGCCGGCCGGCGGGGCGGGGCGGTGAACGTGGCGTCGGCCGCCCGGGCGATGATTTCGACCTCGTCGCCGAGCGCCCATTCGGCGGCCCGGGAGGACATGGCGGCCGGGACCGCTTCGCTGATGCCGGGGGCCGCCGGGATGTCGTAGGTGGCGTGGCCGTCGTGCGGCAGGACGACGCGGAAGCCCAGCGCCAGGGCCGTGCGCGCGGTCGCGGCGACGCACATTTCGGAGAGCACACCGCAGATGGCCAGCGCCTGGACGCCGGCGCCGGTGAGCAGGGGACCCAGCGGGGTGTCCTCGAAGCCGTCATCGTCCATCTTGCGGACCACGGTCTCCCAGGGGCCGGGTTCGACGGGCAGGTGGAGTTCCCAGCCGGGCGTCTCCGGCTCGTCGACGGCTCCGGGCGGCCCGTCGTTCTGCAGATGCACGACCAGGGCTCCGGCGGCGCGGGCTCGGGCGATCAGGTCCCGGCTACGGTCCAGCACCCGGGCCGCGTCGGGGACCGCTTCGTCTCCGGAGACGAAGGCCGACTGGACGTCGACGACAAGCAGGGCTTCGACGGGGCTGATCGGTGTCTCGGTCATGCGCACCATCTTGCGGGCGGGGCACGGCGGCGATCCCCGCGCCCGATGGAATCCGGACACGCGGCGCTGAGCCGTACGGGCTCTCATCGTTGCCACGGGCATCCACCCGGACGGATCATCCCGTACGGGAGGCCCATTCGAGGACGCCCGCAAGCACGACCGACACGAGGACGACCCGGACCACCCGAACGACCCGGATGACCTGGATGACCTGCACGACTTGCAGGGCCTGCACGACCTACACGACCTGCACGACCCGGACGAGAACGACGACGCTAGGGAGATGCCACCGTGGAACGAACCTCCTTGGAACCGGACTCCGTCGAGCCGGCCACCGTCAACGGCCACTGCGCACCGGGCTTTGAGGGCGTACGCACCACATTCGAGCGAAACTTCCGGGACCACGGCGACGTGGGCGCGGCGGTGACCGTGACAGTGGACGGCGAGGCGGTCGTCGATCTGTGGGGTGGCCACGCGGACGGGGCCAGGACCCGCGCATGGAAGCGCGACACGCTGGTGAATGTCTACTCGACGACGAAGGGGATGACCGCGCTCTGCGCGCATCTGCTGGTGGACCGGGGCGAGTTGGACCTCGATGCGCCGGTCGCCCGCTACTGGCCGGAGTTCGCTCAGGCCGGCAAGCAGGACATACCCGTGCGCTGGCTGCTCAGCCACCGCGCCGGCCTGATCGCGCCCCGTGAGCGGCTGGCTTTCCCGCGTGCGTACGACTGGGACGACGTGTGCGCGGCGCTGGCGGCCGCCCGCCCCTGGTGGGAGCCGGGGACGGCGCAGGGCTATCACGCGATGGCCTTCGGGTATCTGGTCGGCGAGGTCGTCCGGCGGATCAGCGGGCAGTCGCTCGGCGCGTTCCTGCGCAGTGAGATCACCGAACCGCTCGGTGCCCAGGTGTTCATCGGCACCCCGACGGAGGAGCACGCCCGGTGCGCGGACATGGTCGGGCAGCTGAACGAGGCGCGGCTCGCGGAGCGGTTGCCCGGCTTCCCGAAGCCGCCGTTCACCGCGCTGTCCGACCATCCGCTGGCCGCCGTCGCGCTGGCGCTGACGTATATCCCCACCGGCGATGTCAACAGCGCCGCCTACCGCTCCGCCGAGATCCCGGCGGGGAACGCCCATGCCACGGCCCACGGACTGGCCACCGTGTACGGCGCCCTGGCACGCGGCAAGCTGGTCCGGCCCCGCACCCTGGAAGCGATGCGCCGACCGCAGAGCCTTCCGGGCGAGCGCGACCTGGCCCTTGACGCACTCGCACCGGCCGGAACGCAAATCCGCTGGGGGCTGGGTTACATGCTCAACCAGGGCCAGGCCGGGCCCAATCCCCTGGCGTTCGGACATGGCGGGGCGGGTGGCTCGTACGCCTTCGCGGATCCGGAGAACCATGTGTCCTTCGCGTACACGATGAACAAGTTCGGCGGCGACACCACGGGTGATGATCCGCGTAACCGCGGCCTGGTCACGGCTGCGTATGAGGCTCTGGGGCGGACGAGGGGGTAGGTCGCTGCCATTGGACGCTGAGTGTCGGACCGCTCACCAGTGGTGACAGGGCTGGGTGGCGGACGCCGGAGGGCGCCGCCTGCACCCCGCGTGATGCCGATCGCGATCGCCAGGCGCAATAATGGATAAATGCGGCACGGATCCGGTCCTGGCGCGGGTGTGACAGGCCCGGGAGAGGGCGTGGTGAGCATGGACAGGGACGAGTCGGTTCACGAGGCGTATGCCTTCGTCTGCCTGCACTGCGGACACGGGTGGGAAGAGGCGTACGAGATCCGCCACTCCCTCGATCTGGCCGGCCGGCGGCGCGCCGACTACTTCGCCCACGGAAGCCGGGTCGTCTCCCCGCTGACCCGCGCCGACTGCCCGTCCTGCAAGCGCGGCCCCATCCGCATCCTGCGCCCCGGCCGGGTGGACGCGGCCCGCTCGTTCCTCCACCTCCCCTCGCCCATGTAGTTCACGTAACCCCTGTCCATGCAGCTCAGGTAGCGCAGGTAGCTAGGCAGCTCGGGCAGCTCAGTTGGCTGACGGTGGACGCCGCTGGTCACCATCCCGTGTAGAGCAGATGGTTGATGAGGAGTGCCAGGGCTGCCTGGGCGGTCAGCCAGTGGCGGTGCCGGGCCGCGGGCAGCAGAGCGGTCGCAGGCAGCAGCCAGATGGCGAAGGGCAGCCAGATGCGTTCCGTCTCCGCCTTGCTCATCCCGGAGAGATCGGCCGTGAGGAGTGCGATCAGGGCGGCCAGGACGAGGAGGACAAGCCGGTCGGACGGGGTCCGGAGGAGCGTGGGGCCGGGCGGAGCCGGTGGGATCGTGCGGGGCGGGCGGCGCAGCTGCTGCCGGAGGGCGGTGGGGGCTGCCGCGAGGGTGCGGCGGAGGCCGGCGACCGTGGCGAGGCCGGTGATCAGGACGGTGCAGGCGAGGTTGCCCCAGATCCAGTAGGCGTAGGGGCGGACGGCCGCGGCGCCTTGGTAGTAGCGCTCGACCAGCAGGAAGTATCCCTCCCACCAGGTGAATCCGGCGAGGGTGAAGGCGGTCGCGACGGCGGCCGCCCCCGCCAGTACGAGGGGCAGCGGGCGGACTGTGCGGGTGATCAGCAGTACCCCGGCAGCGACGAGTGCCATGAGGGTGAGGCCGTACGAGAGGTAGCCGGTCAGGCCGAGCAGCAGCCCTGAGGCCAGGGCTGCTGCCGCTGGAGCGCGGGTGGTTCGGGTCGCGGCGAGTGCGAGGAGGGCGAGCGCCCAGGCGGCGACGGCGGCGAAGTAGCCGTCCGCGGACGTGCCGACCCAGACGGCGGCAGGTGCCAGCGCGAGGAACGGGGCGGCCCGGCGCGCGGTCGGCTCGTCGGTGAGGGCGCGCAGCGCGATGAGGACGGCGGCCACGGCGGAGCTGCCGACGGTGATGCACCAGATCCCGGCCCAGGCGCCGCCGCCCAGGCCGATGCGGTCAAGGCCCACGAAGGTGAGGACCGCGGCCGGCGGATGGCCTGCGACATGGGCGGGCCAGTGGTCCGGCGCGTTGTTGAGGATGTGGTGGGTGAAGTCGCGCAGCGCCGGGCCGAGATCGTCGAAGCGGCGGATGACCGTCAGATACTCGTACTCCGTGGTGAGCCGCCCGGCGATACCGGTGTGCCAGCCGTCGATCAGGGCCAGCGACCACGTCCAGGCCAGCGCCGCGGCCCAACCGGCCGGGACGAGGGCGCGCCAGGTCAGCCGGGCCGCAAGCGGGGGGCCGTACACGATCACGATGGCGGCGACGGTGAGCGCGGCGGGGGTGCCGGGGCCGAGGTGCGGGAACCATGAGGCGTACAGCGGGGGCAAGTTGACGTGCAGGCTGCCGTTGGAGCGCTGGATGACGGTGCCGACGACGGCGGCGACGGCGACGAGGAGGACGCTGGCCGCGGCGGCGAGCAGATCGGGGCGGTGGGAGGGCCCGGTGTGTTCCTCGGGGGGCGCGGTGCGGTCTTCGTCGGGGGTCGCGGTGCGGTCTTCGGGGGTCACATCGGCACGCTAGGGCGTCGGCGGACCGCTACGGCGGTTCGGCGGCGGTGGCGTCATCGATCCGTCAGATCTTCCGCGGTCCGTCAGATCTTCCGCGGTCCGTCAGATCTTCCGCGGTCCGTCAGTTCTTCCTGCGATCCGTCAGTTCTTCCTGCGATCCGTCAGTGCCTCCGTTCCGCCGACGTCAGGGTTTCGTCATGCGTCGCAGCGCCCTCGGCACACCGGTCGCGGCATACCGTCGGGACAGGACTTGCCCGTCCAGGCGGCGGACCGTCGTCGCGCCAACCGCCGAGGAAGATCATGGGTGCCCACCACCGCTTCACTCCGCCCACGTCGCCGTCCTTCTGGCGCAGTCCGCTGCGCGGTCCCCGGCTGACGGCGCTGCTCGGTGTCGTCCTGCTGGCCGGTATCACGCTGCTGTTCGTGACCGGGATGCTGTCGTACGCCGCGTACAACCCCAATCTGGCGAGCGTCAACGACATGACGCCGGACAAGGGCCTGCTGGGCTTCTATCTCTTCGACTGGCCGACCGCCCCGTACTGGCTCTACCGCGTCGTCCAGGGCCTTCATGTCACCGTCGGTGTCGCGCTGGTGCCGATCCTGCTGGCGAAGCTCTGGTCGGTGATCCCGAAGCTCTTCGCGCTGCCGCCGGCCCGGTCCCTCGGGCATGCGCTGGAGCGGCTGTCGCTGCTTCTGCTGGTCGGCGGGGCGCTGTTCGAGTTCGTCACGGGGATCCTCAACATCCAGCTGGAGTACCTCTTCCCCGGGTCGTTCTATCCGCTGCACTTCTACGGGGCGTGGGTGTTCACCGGGGCGTTCGTCGCCCATGTCGTGCTGCGCTTTCCGCGGACCGTACGGGCGCTGCGCGAGCGTACGGACCCCGGGGCGGACGCCGACTCCACCGGGCTGGTGGCGCCCCGACCGGATGCGCCGACGGTCTCACGGCGCGGTGCGCTGGCGCTGGTGGGCACCGGATCGCTGCTGCTGCTCGCGACGACGGCGGGGCAGAGCATCGGCGGGTGGTGGCGCCGTACTGCCCTGCTGGCGCCGCACGGTGGCGCCGACCCGGGCAGCGGACCCAACGGTTTCCAGATCAACAAGACCGCGGCGTCCCGCGGCATCCGGCCGCACGATATCGGCGACGACTGGCGGCTGACGGTCGAGGGCGGCGGGCGACGGGTGCGGCTCAGCCGTGCCGACCTGCTGAAGTTGCCGCAGCACGAGGCGGCGCTGCCGATCGCCTGTGTGGAGGGCTGGTCGACGGACGATCAGCGGTGGAGCGGGGTGCGGCTGCGCGACCTCGCGGCGCTGGTGGGGCTCGGCGAGCAGCCGCCGGACGTACTTGTCGAGTCGCTTCAACTGCACGGCGCGTTCCGGCGGGCGGCGCTGCGCGACAACCAGGTGCGTGACGCGCGGTCACTGCTCGCGCTGCGGGTGGGCGGCGCGGATCTGTCGATGGACCACGGCTATCCGGCGCGCATCATCGTTCCGGCGGCGCCCGGGGTGCTCAACACGAAGTGGGTGGCCCGTATGACCTTCGGGGAGCTGTGATGGTGGCACGAAGGAAACGATCAAAACAATCGAGTCAATGGGATCAAGCGGATCAAGCGAAACGACCGGCGCGGGGGAAGCGGGAGGCTCGGCTGGCGCGGTTGCAGCGGGCGGTGGTGCTGGCGCTGCCCGGACGCGCGAATCGGGCCCAACGGGCTCAACGGAACGGGAGGGGGAAGCGACGGCACCGCTGGTACGGCGAGGGACCGCTGCATCTGGTGCTGATGCTCGGCTCGTTCGCGCTCACCGGCTATGCGGGGTTGCGGCTGCTGGCAGGTGAGCATTGGCCGCTCGTGGTCGTGTGGTTCGTCGGGGCGGCGCTGCTGCACGATCTGGTGCTGCTGCCGCTGTACGCGCTCGCCGACCGGGCGGTGCGCAGGGTCACGGCGGGGACCGGCCGGCACCGGGCATGGACCCTCTACGTCCGGGTCCCCGCCGCCCTGTCCGGGCTGCTGCTGTTGGTGTGGTTCCCGCTGATCGCGGGTTCGGCGGGCGCGAGGAGCTCGGCGGGCACGGAGGGCACGGAGGGATCTGCGGGGTCTGCGGTGCGCGGCTCGGCGGCGCATTACGAGGCCGCCACCGGCCTCCCCGGTGATGTCTTCCTGTCCCGCTGGCTGCTGATCACCGCCGGCCTGTTCGCCCTCTCGGCCTTGTGGCTGCTGTGGCGTACGGCTCAGCCGTGGCTGTCCGGTATCCCACGGCGGCGGCGCAGCGCGACAAAGCAGCGTCCGGCAGCCGGCAGCTGACCCACCTCTCCCGTGGGGACGCCGTCGGCGACGGTCCACTGCTCGACGGGTGCCCAGCCCGCTGCCGTCGCGTACCGCAGCAGCGCGGGGGTACCCACCCGGGCCCAGGAGAAAAGGCCGCCCTGTTCGCGGTGCACGCCGTGCCCGTTGGCGACCCGGACCTGGACCCGTTCATCGACATCCGCCGGTGTGGTCTCCACGATCAGCAGCCCACGGCGGCAGACCAGTTCCGCTGTCCTGGCGAGCAAGGCGCTCGGGTCGCCGCCAATGCCTATATTTCCGTCCAGCAGCAGGGCAGTGCCCCAACTCCCTTCCCCTGGAAGGGAGTCGAAGACCGATCGGCACAGCGCGGCGCCACCGATGGCCGCCGTACGAGCCACCGCCGCCTCGCTGACATCGATACCGAGTGCCCGGCGGCCCTGCGCGGCGAGGGCGGCGACCAGCCGGCCGGGTCCGCAGCCGATGTCGAGAACCGTGCCCTCGCAGCGGCGCAGCGCCGACAGGTCCGCGGCGTCCGCCCCGGCGCACCAGCGCTCAACCTCCAGCGGCAGCAGCCAGCCGTCGGTACGGCGCAGGAACAGCGGGCCGCGGCCGCTGCGCAGCGCGTCGGCGTACGGGTCCGCGCACCAGGAGACGGCGTCGCGGGCGGTGGGCGTCGCAGCAGGGGCGGCCGGCGCGGAGGGCTGCACGGGGGTGGTCCGTGCGGAGGGGAGTGTGGGCGGCATGGTGGTGCTCACCGCCCGATGGCCGGGGTCAGGCGGGCGAGGGTGGCGGCGAACCGTCCGCCGGGCGCGGCCGCCGCGACCTTCCCGGCATCGTCCGCCGTGTCGACATCGCGCAGCGGCGGCAGTTCGCGCACCCGGAGTCCGGCGGCGGCGAGCCGGGCGCGCTGGGCGGCGCCGGTGCGGTCGGTGGACATCGGGATGCCGCGCAGCAGCCGCGGGTCGGGGACCGCCAGACCGAGCGCCCAGAACCCGCCGTCCTCGGCCGGTCCGATCCAGGCATCGCAGTCCTGCCAGGCACCGAACTCCAGGGCCGGGGCGAGGAGTTGGGAGGTCACCTGTGGTGTGTCCATGCCGATGAGCAGCGTCGGGCCGGCACTGTCGGCGAAGGCCGCGGCCAGCCGCTCATCGAGGCCGCCGGCGCACTGCGGCCGGACGTCGAAGCCGGCCGGCAGCCAGCTCCCCGGCCGCCCGTCGAGGACGACGACGCGCCGCCGGGCGGGCATGACGCATACCGCCTGGAGGGTGTCGTGCAGCGCGGCCTCGGCCAACTGGGCGGCCTCGTACGGGGTGTAGGGCGGCGTGAGGCGGGTCTTGACCCGGCCGGGCACCGGTTCCTTGGCGATGACCAGGACCGTCGTCGGCCCCGGGCGATCCGTCGTCGGCCCCGGACAACCTGCGGCTGCGCTCATCGGGCGGTTCCCTCCTTCGGCAGCTTCGGCCGGCTCTTGCACACGGTCAGCGGTGGTCGGAAGCAGTTGGGTCGGTAGGGGCAGCTGGGGTGGTAAAGACAGCTGGAGTTGGGGAAGCTGGGGTAGCCGTGGCAATTGGGGTGCTTGAGGCGGCCGAAGCACCTGGCGCGGGCTGGCGCAGGACGGTGCGCATATCGCGTACCGCGTGCCAGGTGCCGCGCCAGGTGCCGGTGACCTTCGAACGGCCGGTGCGCGGCCGGTAGGGCACGTCCCGCTCCTCGATACGCCAGCCGGCGTCGGCGGCCCGGACGACCATCTGCAGCGGGTAGCCGCTGCGCCGGTCGGTGAGGCCGAGGCCGAGCAGGGCGGTGCGCCGGGCGGCTCGCAGGGGGCCGAGGTCGTGCAACCGCAGTCCGGTGCGCCGGTGCAGCATTTGGGCCAGGGCGAGGTTGCCGAGCCGGGCGTGCAGCGGCCATGCGCCGCGCCCCTGCGGTCGTCTGCGGCCCAGGACCAGATCGCTCTCGCCGTCGTGTACGGCGCGGACGAACGGGGTCAGCAGGGCAGGATCGAGGGAGGCGTCGCAGTCGCAGAAGCAGACGATGTCCGCATCGGCGGCCAGCAGCCCCGCGTGGCAGGCGGCACCGAAGCCGCGGCGCGCTTCGTGCACGACGGTGGCGCCCAGCGCGCGAGCGATCCCGGCCGAGCCGTCCGTGGAACCGTTGTCCACGACGATCGCCCGCCAGCCGGCCGGGATGCGCTCCAGCACCCAGGGCAGCGCGGCGGCCTCGTCCAGACAGGGCAGCACGATGTCCACGGAGGTCGGGCGGGGCACCGGGGAAGGGGAGCTGGTCACGCTGCCGCCCCCGCCCTCATCCCAACCCGCGCGAACTCCCGCATCCCCGCCGCGAATTCGACCTCCGCACTCCACCCCAGCTCGTCCGCGATCCGCCGCGACGACGCCGTGATGTGCCGGACGTCGCCCAGCCGGTACTCCCCCGTGACCACCGGCGTCGGGCCGCCACACGCCTCGGCCAGCGTCCGCGCCATCTCCCCTACGGTGTGCGGCACTCCGCTCCCCGTGTTGAACGCGGTCAACGTCCCCGCTTCCAGGTCGTACTTCCGGTCGCCCTTCCGGTTCCGGCCCGTCTCCCGGCCCGTCTCCCGGTCCGTCTCCCGGATCGCCGCGGCCTCCAGCGCCACCACATTGGCCGCCGCGACATCCCGTACATGGACGAAGTCCCGCCGCTGGCCGCCGTCCTCGTAGACGGTGGGCGCCTCGCCGCGGGCCAGCGCCGAGCGGAAGAACGAGGCCACCCCGGCGTACGGGGTATCGCGCGGCATCCCGGGCCCGTAGACGTTGTGATAGCGGAGCGAGACGGCCCGACCGCCGGTCGCGCGCGCCCAGGAGGCGGCCAGATGCTCCTGGGTGAGCTTGGTCGCCGCGTACACATTGCGCGGATCGGCCGCCGCGTCCTCACCGACGAGCCCCGGCCGCAGTTCCGTGCCGCAGTCAGGGCAGTGTGGTTCGAACCGCCCGGCGTCGAGATCGGCCACCGCCCGCGGGCCGGGCCGCACCACCCCGTGCTCCCGGCACTCGTAGCGCCCCTCCCCGTAAACCACCATCGACCCGGCGAGCACCAGCGTGCCGACGCCGGCCGCGGCCATGGCGGCCAGGAGTACGGCGGTTCCCAGGTCGTTGCAGCCCACATAATCGGGCGCGTCCGCGATCCCCTTCCCCAGGCCGACCATCGCCGCCTGGTGACAGACCGCGTGCACCCCCCGCAGGGCGGCGTCGACGGCCGCCCGGTCCCGTACGTCTGCGACGACGCGCTGCTCCCCCGGCCGCGGCGGCGGGGGCTCGGGATGGGCCGACGGCAACAGCGCGTCGAGGACGACGGGCTCGTGCCCGCGCGCCACGAGCGCCTCGACGATCTGCGATCCAATGAATCCGGCACCGCCGGTGACCAGTACGCGCATACCGGTCACGCTAAGCGCGGCACGACGATCGGGCTCGTACGGCGGCCGCCGTGTCATAGCTCCGTAAGCAATCGTCAGCCGGGAAGGCTACGGAGAGCCGAGAACCGCCGGAGAGCAGATCCGGCTTCCGATGGGAAGCCACGTCCGGTGAGGCGGCGGAGCGCACACCGGGCGCACTTCGGGGACGCGTTCCGCGCGCCCCCCACTGCGATTCGGTAACAGCGGTGCATTCGAGGTGATTCAGTCCGGCAAACGTTGCATATGCTCAGGTCGGGGGCCAATTCCTCCCCCCTCGTGACACCGTCGGAGAACACCTTGGCCGTGGAGAACGGGGAGCCGCGCCCGAGCTCCCGTGTGCTGTCCGCGCTCCCGTATGCGGTCATGGCCGTCGTCAGCGCGCTGGACCTGACCGCGGGCCCCGGTGTCGGCCTGCTGCCCCTGGTCTCTCTGGGGCCCGCGTTCGCCGGGCTGGTCGGCGGCTGGCGCCGTACGGCACTCGTCGGGCTGATCGCGTCCGTGCTCTGCGTCGGTCTGGGGGTGTACAACGGCGTGTTCGAGGGCCGGCGCGGGGAGATCGCCCTGCTGACGGTGGCCGGGGTCACCGCGGCCGGCGTGGTGGCGGCCGTCATGCGGCAGCGCCGCGAGGAGGAGCTCGCCAGCGTCCGCTCGATCGCCGAGGTCGCCCAGCGCGTTCTGCTGCGCCCGGTGCCGCGCGGCGCGGGCCCGCTGCGGATCGCCGTCTCGTACACCTCGGCGGTGGCCGAGGCGCGGATCGGCGGCGACCTGTACGAGGTGGTGACCTCGCCCGCCGGCGTGCGGATCATCGTCGGGGACGTCCAGGGCAAGGGCCTTGAGGCGGTGGAGAGCGCGGCGGTCGTCCTGGGGGCCTTCCGGGAGGCGGCGCACGACGAACCGGATCTGCCGGCGGTCGGTGAGCGGGTGGAACGGGCGCTGAACCGGCATCTGTCCGGCGAACGGTTCGTGACGGCGGTGCTCGCCGAGATCGGGGACGGCCCGAACGCGACGCTGATGAACTTCGGCCACCCGGCGCCGCTGGTCGTCCGCCCCAACGGCTCGGTCGGCTACGCGGCCCCGCCCGACCGCGCCCTGCCGCTCGGTCTCACCGTCCATGGCTTCGAAGCGCCGCTGCCCTACGAGGTGCCGTTCGCGCCCGGCGACCAGATGCTCTTCTACACCGACGGCGTCACCGAGGCCCGCGACGCGGCGGACCGCTTCTACCCCCTCGACGAACGCGCCGCCCTGCTCAAGGACCCCGACCCCGAGGCCGCTCTGCGCGCGGTACGCGAGGATCTGGTCGAACATGCCGAGGGGCCCCTGCATGACGATGCGGCGATGCTGCTGGTCCGGTACCGGACGGCGCACCCGGACCCGGACGAGCGCTGACGTCGGCAGCCTTCCGTCAGCAGCAACCTTCCGTCAGCGGCAGCCTTCTGTCGGCAGCAACCTTCTGTCGCCAGAGGCCTGCTGCCGGCGACGGCCCTCTGGCGCGGTTCACGACCTCCTCACTCCAGGGGCAGCCCCGTGTAGTTCTCCGCCAGTTCGGCGGCGGCATGCGGGGAGGTGGCGACACGGTCGAGCTGGGAGAGCTGCAGCCGGGTCTCGAACGGGCTCTGGTCCTGGGCGGTGTGCAGGGTCGTCGTCATGAAGGACGAGAAGTGTTCGGCGCGCCAGACCCGGCGCAGACAGGTGTCGGAGTAGGCGTCGAGGAGCTCCGTCGCGCCGGTCTCGTAACACTGGGCGAGAGCACGGGCCAGCACGGTGACGTCGGCGACGGCGAGATTGAGGCCCTTGGCCCCGGTGGGCGGCACGATGTGCGCGGCGTCGCCCGCCAGCAGTACATGCCCGTACCGCATCGGCTCGGTGACCCAGCTGCGCATCGGGAGCACGGACTTGGCGGTGATCGGCCCGCGTTCCACCTTCCAGGGGGCGTCGACCGCCGAGCGGGCCGCCAGCTCGTCCCAGATACGGTCGTCGGGCCAGTCCGCCGGGTCGGTTCCGTTCGGGACCTGGAGGTAGAGCCGGCTGACGGCCGGTGTCCGCATGCTGAAGAGCGCGAAGCCCCGCTCGGAGTGCGCATAGATCAGTTCGTCGGAGGAGGGCGGGACGTCGGCGAGGACGCCGAGCCACGAGTACGGGTGGTCGCGCTCGTACGTGCGGCGGGCATGCTCCGGGATCGCGTCGCGGGTGACGCCGTGGGAGCCGTCGCAGCCGACCACGTAATCGCAGGTGAGGGTCTGTTCGCGGTCGTGGTGGGTGTAGCGGATGAGCGGGCGGCCGGTGTCCGCGCCCTCTACGGCGAGCGCTTGCGCCTCGAACAACAGCGGTGCGCCGGAGTCGAGTTGAAGCTCTATCAGGTCCTTCACCAGCTCCGTCTGGGCGTAGACCATCACTCTGCGGCCGCCGGTCAGCTTCGGGAAGTCGAGACGGTGGGCACGCCGGTCGTAGCGCAGTTCGATGCCGTCGTGGACGAGGCCCTCCCGGTCCATCCGTTCCCCCGCCCCGCAGGCCCGCAGTACGTCGACGGTGCCCTGTTCGAGGACGCCCGCGCGCTGCCGATGCTCCACGTATGCGCGGTCGCGGTTCTCCAGGACGACGCAGTCGATTCCCGACCCGTGCAGCAGGCGCGCGAGCAGCAGACCAGCCGGGCCGCCGCCGATGATGCCGACCGTGGTGTGGTGCGTTGTGTGCATCAGGTGTCCGTTTCTGGTGCCGGGGCGGGGGCGAGTGCCGGGGTGGGGGCGGAGCCGGGATCGTGGACGGGATCGGGATCGGGATAGGGGGCAGGGACGGGGACGAAGCCGTGGGCGCCGTCGGTGAGATGGCCGAGGAGCGCGCCCAGAACGGGGGACGGGCGTTCGACGCTCGCGAGGTGGGCGGCCCCGGACAGCTCTACGAGGCTCGCGTCCGGGATGCCGTCAGCGAGTTCGCGGCCGTGGGCGGGCGGGGTTGCCGGGTCCGCGCGGCCCGCGACGACGAGCGTGGGGGCGGTGATGTGTCCCAGGTCGGCGCGCAGGTCGTAGTCGGCGAGGGCGTCGCAGCAGGCCGCGTAGCCCGCGGGAGCCACCGTGCCGCGCAGCGCGTCGAGCAGGCACTTGGCCTCGGAGGAGCCGACGAAGGCCGGGGTGAACCAGCGGGCCGCGGCCGTCTCCGCGACCGGGCCGATGCCCCTTTCCCGTACGAGCGCGGCCCGCTCACGCCAGCCCGTCGGTGCGCCGAACCGGGCGGAGGAGCAGATCAGGGCGAGCGAGGCGATCCGTTCCGGGTGGTGCACGGCGAGCCATGCCCCGACGGCCCCGCCCAGCGAGATCCCGGCGTACGCGAAGCGGCCGACGCCGAGGGAGTCGGCGAGGTCCAGGACGAGGCGGGCGAGGCCGGGGAGTGTGGCGGTGGGTGTGAGTCCGGGTGTGGGTGTGGAGGCGGCGGTGAGGACATCGGTGGAGGTGCCGCCGTGGCCCGGGAGATCCCAGCGGATGACACGGAAATGCCTTGAAAGGGTGGGGAGTTGGGGGTCCCAAATGGAAAGGGAAGTGCCGAGCGAGGGGCCCAGGATGAGCGGCGGGGCGCCTTCGGAGCCGTCCACGCTGTGGTGCACGACCGGGCCTGCGGGCGGGTGGGTCATGCGGGCTCCTGCGGGTCGCTCTCGGGGCGGCGGGCCAGCGCCCGGTCGACGAGGACGGCCGCGGACCCCAAGTAGTCCGTCGGGTCGAGGAGTTGGCGGAGTCGGCTCTCGTTCTCCGGGAGGGGCGGGGACAGGGGACCGGCGGGGTCCTCGTACAGGGCCTTGCGCAGCGCCTCGTACAGGTCGACGCCGTCGTCCGTGGTGCGCCGGGCCGCCGCGTCCAGGGTGCGGCGGGCCTCGCCACGACCGGTCAGGGCGGTGAGGGCCGCGACGAGGCGTTCGGTGGTGATCAGGCCGCCGGTCGCGTCGAGGTTCCGCCGCATCCGGTGCGGGCGGACCTGCAGCCCCGCGGTCAGCTCGGCCGCGTCCCGCGCCGCGCCGCCCACCAGCCGCAGGGCGTCGCGCAGCGGCTGCCATTCGGCGTGCCAGGCGCCGGCCGGGCGCTCGTCCTCGGCGGCGAGGGACCCGTACAGGACCGCGGTCAGCGCCGGGACCTGACGGGCGGCGGCCGCGATCAGGGTGGCGCGCACCGGGTTGGTCTTGTGCGGCATGGCGGATGAGGAGCCGCCGCTGCCCTCGGCGAGCTCGCCGATCTCCGTACGGGCGAGGGTGAGGACGTCGGCCGCCAGCTTCCCGAGGGCACCGGCGGTGAAGGCGAGGGCGCCGGCGAGATCGGCGACGGGGGTGCGCAAGGTGTGCCAGGGCAGAGCCGGTTCGGCGAGCCCGGTCTCGGCGGCGTAGGCGGCGAGGAGGCGGGCGGCGAGGTCGGGCCCGGTCGCAGCCGAGCCGGCGCCCTCGCCCAGGTCGCCCTCCCCCCTATTGCCCTCGGCCTCCCCCGCGATGCTCTCCCCGGCAGTGCCCTCGGCCTCCGCGTACGCCTGGAACGCCGCGAGTGTGCCCGCCGCGCCGCCCAGTTGAGCTGGCAGTGCGGTGCGTACGGCGGCGAGCCGGTCGTGGGCGTCGAGGACGAGGGCGCGCCAGCCCGCGGCCTTGAGGCCGAAGGTGGTCGGTACCGCGTGCTGGGTGAGGGTACGGCCGGCCATCGGGGTGTCGCGGTGTGCGACGGCCGTACGGCGCAGCGCGTCGGCGGTGTGGCGCAGGTCCGTCAGGACGGTGTCCAGGGCGTGGGCGCAGACCAGCATGGTGGCGGTGTCCAGGATGTCCTGGCTGGTGGCGCCCCGGTGGACGTATGCGGCGGCCGTCGGGTCGCGGTCGGCAACGGCGGCGGTCAGGTCCGCGACCAGCGGGACCACCGGGTTGCCGCCGGCTCGGGCCCGCAGCGCGAGGTCACGCGGATCGTGGCGGCGGGTGTCGGCGGCGGTAGCCGTGACGGCGGCGGCAGCGGACTGCGGCGCGAGTCCGAGTGCGGCCTGTGCGCGGGTCAGCGCGGCCTCGGCGTCGAGCATGGCGCGCAGATATCCGGCGTCGCCGGTGGCGTCGGCAACTGCCGATCCGGCCCAGGAAGGGGCGAGCAGCCCCAAGTCAGCCGATTCGCAGGCCACTTCGGGTGGTAGAGGCGGCTCTCCGGCCCGCCGCGGACCCTCGGACGGGCCATCGCACTGACCATTGGACAGGTCGTCGGACACGTCATCGGAGAGGTCATCGGACAGGCCGCCGGGCACCTCATCGGAGAGGCCATGCCGCAGGTCATCGGAAAGCAAGGAACACCGTCTCCTCATGCGTGCCGTCCTCTGTCCCTTGCATGCGGACGTCGAAGCGGTAACGGGCCGGGCCGTCGGGACGCGCGAGGAGCGTGCGCGCGCGGTTCGCGGGCAGCCCTGACAGCAGCGGGTCGGCGGCGTTGACCGTCTCGTTCGTGGGGAAGTAGACGCGGGTGAACAGGTGGTGGAGCAGTCCGCGGGCGAAGACGCAGACGGCCAGGTAGGGCGCGGCGGACGGGCGCCCGGCCGGGGCGGTGGCCGGGAGTGTCCGTACGGCGTAGTGGCCGTCGGCGTCGGTCGGGACACGGCCGAAGCCGGTGAAGTCCATGCCGTTGCGGCCGATGACGGCCCCCGTGGCGGAGTCGCGGCGCAGCGAGCCGGGCGCGCCCGTCAGGCTGCCGTCCGGACCCGCCTGCCAGAACTCCAGCAGTGCGTCCGGTACCGGCGCGCCCACCCCGTCGTGGACACATCCGTGCACCGTGATCGTGTCGGGATGACCGACGGGCACGATCTGCTCACCGCCGGGGAACGGCAGGGCGTAGCCGTAGAACGGGCCGACGGTCTGCGACGGGGTGGGGGCGAGCGGGGACGGGGGGTCGGCGCGCGGGGCCGGCGCCGGGGGCTCGGAGGCGGTGCGGGGCATCAGCGGCCTTCCTCGATCCAGGTGGCGGACGGTCCGTCGAGGACCACGTCCCAGCGGTAGCCCAGGGACTGTTCGGGGCGGGACAGTTCGTGGTCGTAGGCGGCCACCAGCCGTGCCCGGGCGGCGGGATCGGTGACCGAGGCGAGGATCGGGTCGTACGGGAACAGCGGGTCGCCCGGGAAGTACATCTGGGTGACCAGCCGTTGGGTGAACGCCGAGCCGAAGAACGAGAAGTGGATATGGGCCGGGCGCCAGGCGTTGTCGTGATTGCGCCAGGGGTAGGCGCCGGGCTTGATGGTGGTGAACTCGTACCGGCCGTCGTCATCGGTCAGACAGCGGCCGACGCCGGTGAAGTTGGGGTCGAGGGGGGCCGGGTGCTGGTCACGCTGGTGGGCGTACCGGCCGGAGGCGTTGGCCTGCCAGATCTCGACGAGCTGACGGCGTACGGGGCGTCCGGTGCGGTCCAGGATGCGGCCGGTGACGGTGATGCGTTCGCCGAGCGGCTCGCCCGCGTGCCGGCGGGTGAGGTCGGCGTCCAGGTCGGTGATGTCGGTGACGCCGAACGCGGGGCCGCTCAGCTCGACGGCCTCCGGGTCCGCCAGTCCGTCGATCTCGACCAGCGGCTGCCGGGGGTGACGCGAGGCGCTGCTGCGGTACGGGGTGAAGTCCCGTGCGGGGTGGTCGGGCGCGGGGTTGCCCGTCTCGCGGTGGTGTGCGGCGGAGGCGTGCAGTGCCGCGATCTCGCGGCTGATGTCTGCCTGGGTAGGGGGCCTGGCCCCGGCGGGGAGCGGCGGCCGGGGCGCAGGCAGGGACGCGGGCGCGGGCACCGCGGCGGGGACACCGCCGGGTGGGGTGGGTGGGTCAAAGGCCATGAGTGCCATCTCCATGCGGTGCTGGTCATGGGTCACGGGGTTGGTCCGGGGACGGGGACCGGGACCGGGTACGGGAGTCGGGGAGAGACGGGCGGCGGGGGCCGGGCGGAGGAGGGCCAAGGCGGGCGGAGATGCGGGCGCTTCCGCAGTGCGGCGCTACCGCGGTGCCGCGGCTACCGCAGTGCGGCACTACCGCTCCAATACCACGGCAAGCCCCTGTCCCACCCCGATACACAGCGTCGCCAGCCCCGTGCCGGCACCCGCGGCCGCCAGTTGGTGGGCGACGGATCCGGCGATCCGGGCCCCGGAGGCGCCGAGCGGATGGCCTAGGGCGAGGGCGCCGCCGTGCGGGTTGACGAGGCCGGGGTCGAGGCCGGGCCAGGCGGCGAGACAGCCGAGTGCCTGGGCGGCGAACGCCTCGTTGAGTTCGACGGTGTGCAGGTCGCCGAAACTCCGTCCGGCCTTCTCCAGGGCCCGTTCGGCCGCGGTGACCGGACCGAGGCCGAAGTACTGCGGTTCGATGCCGGTGACGGCGCTGCTGCGGATCCGGGCGAGCGGTTCGCACCCGGAGGCGCGCAGGCCCCGTTCGTCCATCAGCAGCAGCGCGGCCGCGCCGTCGTTCAGCGGCGAGGAGTTGCCGGCGGTGACGGTGCCTCCGTCCTCACGGAACACGGGCCGCAGCGCCGCCAACGCCTCCAGGGAGGTGTGCTCACGGATGCACTCATCGCGGGCCGGTGTCGCCTGGCGGCTGCTGTCCGGGGCGGCTCCCCTCCCCTCGCCATAGGGCACGACCTCGGCGTCGAAGACACCGTCCTTCCACGCCCGCGCCGCCTTCTCGTGGCTGGCGAGGGCGTATGCGTCCTGCTGCGCACGCGTGATGCCGTAACGGTCGGCGATCAGCTCCGCGCCCTCGCCGAGGGCGATGGTCCACTCGTCGGGCATCCGCGGGTTGACCAGCCGCCAGCCCAGTGTGGTGGAGTGCAGGGTCTGCGGCCCGGCCGGAAAGGCCCGTTCGGGCTTGGGCAGCACCCATGGCGCGCGGCTCATCGACTCCACCCCGCCGGCGATGGCCACGGAGGCATCGCCGAGGGCCACGGACCGGGCCGCCTGGATGACCGCCTCCATTCCCGAGCCGCAGAGGCGGTTGACGGTGACGCCGGGCACGGTCACCGGGAGCCCGGCGAGCAGCACGGCCATCCGGGCCACATCGCGGTTCTCCTCGCCCGCACCGTTGGCATTGCCGAGGTACACATCGTCGATCCGGGCGGGGTCCAGCCCCGGCGCTCGGTCCACCAGGGCCTTGACGACATGGGCGGCGAGATCGTCCGGGCGGATGCCGGAGAGCGCGCCGCCGTATTTGCCGATGGGGGTACGGACGGCGTCGACGACGTAGACGTCCCGGGGGCGGTCGGCCACGCATGCGGCGATGCCTTCGGTGCCGCGCTCGGTGCCGCGCTCGGTGCCGCGTTCGGTGCCGCGTTCGGTGCCGCGTTCTTTGATCACGAGGTGCCCTTCTGGGCGGTGTGCCCGCCGGACGTACGGGAGCCGGGCTCTTGGGGTGCCGCCGCGGCCTTGAGGGCGCGCAGGGCGGCGAGTTCGGCCGCGGTGGGCGGGGCCGTGACGCCGAGCCGCGCGGCCTCCTTGAGGTCCCAGCCGGTGGCGTCCCGAATCTGATCCACCGTCACTCCCGGATGTAGCTCGGTGAGTACGAGTTCCGCGGTGACCGGGTCGGGGCGCAGCACACCGAGGTCGGTGATGACGGCGGTGGGGCCGGCACCGGGCAGTCCGAGCGCCGCACGGTCCTGGGGACCGCTGCCGTGGCCGAGGGTGGTGACGAAGTCGAGCGTGCCGACGAAGTTGCGGCGGCTGTGCCGGAGGACCATCAGCACCTGTCCGCAGTTGGCGGCGATTTCGGGGGCGCCGCCCGCGCCGGGCAGCCGCCCTTCGGGCTTGCCGGGGCCGCGGTGCACGGCGGTGGTGTTGATGTTGGCGAAGCGGTCGACCTGCGCGGCACCGAGGAAGCCGACGTCGATCCGGCCGCCCTGGAGCCAGTAGTTGAACATCTCCGGCACGGAGACCACCGAGTCGGCGGTGTCGGCGAGTTCGCCGTCCCCGATGGACAGCGGCAGCCGGGTCGGTTTGGAGCCGATGGTGCCGGACTCGTAGACGAGCACCAGGTCCGGGTTGACGGTCCGGCAGGCGAGGTTGGCGGCCGTACTGGGGAGCCCGATGCCGACGAAACAGGTGCGCGCGCCGGCGAGCGCACGGGCGGCGTTGATCTCCATGAGTTCGTCGGGGGTGCAGTCAGGAGGGCAGTCGGAGGCGGGCGATGCGGGGTCGGGGGATGCGGGGGTGGCCAGAGTGGCCGCCGAGGCGGTGACGGCTGACGGGGCGGCGCGAGTGGCCGTGGCAGTGGCTGTGGCTGTGGCCGTGTCAGTGGCTGTGTCGGCAACGGTGGCGGTGGCCGCCTCCGGCATCGCGGGGCGCGCCCCTCCCCCCTCCCCCAGGACGCTCTCCTCCAGCCACCGCCCGAACGCCTTCCGGTCCCGCGAAATGCCGTCCCACGCCTGGTAGAAGGCGTTGTCGCGGACCGAGTAGCCGGCCGCGTACGAGGGGTGCGCTCCACCGGGGACGACCGCGATCGCATCGATGACCCAGGTGGGCAGGACGACGCCACCCGGGCACGGCTCCAGCGCGTCGACCATCTCCTCGACGGTGACCAGGACGCGCCGCGCGGCGAGCGCCGCTTCCTTCTGTACGCCGGCCAGGCCCCACAGCTGGACGTTGCCGGCCCGGTCGGCCTGTTGCGCGTGGATGACCGTGACGTCCGGATTGAGGGCGGCGACGGCCGCGAGCTCCTCGCCGGTGAACGGGCAGGTGACGGTGGAGACCGTGGGCGTACGCCCCGGGATGTCGCTGCCGCGGTAGCCGCGCAGCACCGCGAACGGGAGGTTGGCCGCGCCCGCGGCATAGCGGTTTGCCATCCCGGCATGGCTGTGTTCGTCGGTCTCCAGTGGGGCGGGCCAGCCGTTCTCGACGGCGTCGCGGAAGCGGTGCAGCGAGCCGACGCCCGGGTTGCCGCCCCAGGAGAAGATGAGTTTGCGGGCCGCGCCGGCGCCGATCAGCTGGTCGTAGACCACGTCCGGGGTCATCCGGGCGAGCGTGAGGTCCGTGATGCCCTGTCGGATGATCTCGTGCGCCGCTGCGAACGGGATCAGATGGGTGAACCCCTCCAGTGCCACGGTGTCCCCGTCGTGGATCAGCTCCTCGACGGCGTCATGCAGGGAACGGATGTCGGCCATGTCCTCGCCCTCGGTTCGAATGGGCACGCGCCTTGCACAGGCGGCTAGTTCGCAGAGTGAACTTAAGTTCATAATCGAGCCGCCACCGATTTTCACCCCCGTCCCCGGCCCTGTCAACGGTCCGCCGGGTACGGTTCCGACGAGATCGCCGCACCGTGGAGAGTCCATGACCGACCCCGAAGCCACCGCCCCGTCCACGCCGGCCCCGCCGCCGGACGCGGTGGGACCGCTGATGCGCAGCCTGGCCGTGCTGCGGGAGCTGGCGGCCGGCGGCGGCCGGCAGGCCGTGGGCGACCTGGTGCGCGGCACCGGGCTCGCGCGGTCCACCGTCGACCGCGTGCTGAGCACCCTCGCCCGGCTCGGGTATGTACGGGCCGAGGGCCGGGACGCGGTGCTCGCGCCGCGCCTGCTGGAGCTCGGCAACGCCTATCTCGCCGCCTCCGAACTCCCCGACCGGCTGGGGCCGCTCGCCGACCGGCTGGCCGACGAACTCGACGAGTCGGTCTCGCTCGCGGTGCCGGACGGCGACGGGGTGCGCTTCGTCCATCAGGCGACCCGCCGACGCGCCATGTCGCTCGCTTTCCGCATCGGTGATCTGCTGCCCGCCGAGCGGGGCGCGCCGGGTGCGCTGTTCGCCGACGACTGGGACGCGGACGACTGGGAGCGCTGGCGGCGGCGCCGCGCCGCGGACCCGACGGACGCCGGCTTTCCCTCCGTACCGCCGCGGCGCGCAGACGACGCCCCGGCGGCCGGCTTCGAGGCCCGGGTGGCCGCCGCCCGCGCCGCCGGGTGGTCGCTGGACGACCAGCTCATCGAGCCGGGCCTGATCGCGGTGGCCATGCCGGTCCGGGACGCTGCCGGCCGTACGGTCTGCGCGCTCAGCGTCGTGAGCCACACCAGCCGACTGAGCGCGGACGAGCTGCCGGAGGCGGTACTCCCCCGGCTCCGCGAGACGGTGTCCGCCATGGAGTACGCCCTGAGCGCGCCCCAGGAGGAGCCGCCCTCTCCCCACGCCTCCGATACAGAATCCGGACCGGTCCACGCGACCTGGATGCGCGCGTCCAAGGAGGAGTTGGGCCCCGAATTCGTCGAATCGATGGCGCGCGGGCTGATCACCCTCACCGCGTTCGGGGCGGGTCGCGCCGAACTGCCGCTCACCGCCGTGGCGGAGGCCACCGGCCTGGCCCGCGCCACCGCCCGCCGGGCCCTGATCACCCTGGAACACCTCGGCTATGTCGCCACCGACGGCAAGCTCTTCCGGCCGACGCCGAAAGTCCTGGAACTGGGCTTCGCGCATCTCTCCGGTCTGACGCTGCCCGCCATCGCACAGCCCCATCTGGCCGCGCTGGTGGAGCGGGTGCACGACTCCGCCTCGATGGCGGTCCTGTCCGGCGACGACATCCAGTACGTGGCGCGGGTCCCCACCGTCCGCATCATGAGCGTCAACATCATGCTGGGCACCCGGTTCCCGGCGTATCCGACCTCGATGGGGCGGGTGCTGCTCGCCGGCCTGCCCCCGGCCGAGCTGTCCGCCCGGCTGGCCCTCACCGACCTCCAGCCGCTCACCCGGCACACCGTCACCGATCCGGAGCGGCTCACCGAACTCGTGGAGGGGGTGCGAACCGAGGGGTACGCGCTGGTCGACGAGGAGCTGGAGGAGGGCCTGCGCTCGATCGCCGTACCGGTACGGGACCGCACCGGACGGGTCGTCTCCGCCGTCAACGTCTCGACACACGCCGGACGTTGCACGGCGGACGAGGCACGGGAGACCATCCTGCCCGCACTACGCGAGGCCGCCGCGGACATCGAGGCCGATCTGCGCGTCGCGGGGCGCTATGCGGTGACGCTGCGCTTGGCTTGAGCCGGCTTGGTTGCTGGCCGTTTTCGGCTGTCCCGCCGTTGGGGTTACTCGCCGTTGCGCCTGCGGCGGGCGTGGTTTTTCGGGTGCGGTGACAGCCCTCCGGACTCCGTCCTGCGGGCTGTCCCCTCCCGTGGGTGGGTGGAGAAGCTGAGTGGGGGCGGACGTTGAGTGTTCAGTTCCCTATGACTCGTCCACTGGGCGCGCGTGATCGACTACGTGCACCCCCACCGGTCTTTCCCACACTCAACGGGAGGGGCCGGACCGCAGGACGGAGTCCGGAGGTCCGGAACCGCACCCGACAGCCCCGCGCAGCGGCAACCGCCCCGCCGCA
>NZ_JBFAIP010000019.1:0-110504 GCF_040654775.1 Streptomyces sp. NPDC050636 | reverse complement strand
CGCACGCTCGGCGATCCCCACTTTCCTCACTTCATCCGCTCTTGAACCAAGTGGGGAATCGGAGCGCACTTGGGGAAAAATGCGGATCCTCATCAACGCCAGCTCGCCGCCCTCGTCGCCGAGCTAGGCCACCCCCTGTCACACACCGCGATCTCTCGCATCGAGCGCATCCGCCGACGCTGCGACGTCGCCCTCGCCATCATCGCTCCGGCCCTTGGCGCCTCTCCCATGAAGCTCTTGCCGGCATCGAGTGCCGCACGCGAAGCGGACCGCCGTGGCTGAGCCCTACGACCGCTGGCACAAAAAGCGGCCGGAGCCGAGCAAGGAAAAGTGCAGGGCCCACGGCAAGGTGCCGTCCCGCGAGCACGGACGCGGTAAACGCTGGTTGGCGCGCTGGCGGGACCCCGACGGGCAGCAACAGAGCGAGAGCTTCGAGCGGTATGAGGATGCCCGGCAGCACCTGACGCGGATGCTGGGGACCGTCGACGACGGTACGTACATAGCCCCGAAAAAGGGCGACACGTCGCTCAAGGCGGTGGCCAAGCAGTGGCTGGAGAACCAGACGTTCGACAACCCGCGAACGTACCACCAGTACGAGTCCCGTGTCCGCAACCACATCATCGAGCCGCTCGGTGACCTCAAATTGCGGCAGATCAAGCCCTCTACCATCCAGACCTGGATCAAGCGCCGGCTACACGTGCTCGACGAGACCACCGTCGGCCTGATCTTCACCCACCTCTCGTCCATCTTCGCCATGGCGGTAGACGACGACCTGATCCCAAAGAACCCATGCGAGACGGGGTCGGTGAAGCGCGTGAAGCCCAGGCGGTCGAAGAAGTCGGCCAAGGAGGTGCCGCTCTCCTGGGAGCAGACGGACGACCTGCGCAAGCACCTGCCGGATCGGTACCAGGCCACGGTCGACTGCGGCCGAGGGCTCGGCATGCGGCAGGGAGAGATATTCGGCTTCAGCCCGGACGACGTCGACTGGTCGAAGGACGACAAGACCGTCCGCATCTGCCGGCAGATCACGCATCACCGCGGCACGCTCGTCTTCGCACCGCCGAAGGGCGGCACCAAGGACGACTCTAAGGACCGGTGTGTCCCCCTCGACGAGGATCTGGCGACGCTCTTGCGCGATCACATGCGAGAGTTTCCTCCGGTCGAGGTCGCGCTCCCGTGGCTGGAGAAGGGTGGCGAGGTCGTCACCGTCCGCCTGATGTTCACCACGCGCGAGCGCAAGGCACTCAACGAGAACTATTTCAACTACCTCTGGAAGGCGGCCCTTGAGGCCACCGGCGTCATCGCGGTGGTGAACGACAAGCCCATTGGCAAGGGCCGCAAGTGGGAGGAGTGCCGCGACAAGATGATGCACGCCCTACGGCACCTGTTCGCCTCTGAGGCAATCAACGAGGGCGTCGACGTCTATACCCTTGCCGATCTGCTCGGGCACGAGGATCCCGCCTTCACGCTGCGCCGCTATGTGCACCGAGTGACGGGTGCGGTCGAGAAGGCGCGCAGGGCGATCGGCCAGCGGTATCGAGTCGCTGCATAGCCCTCTTCTCCGCCTGATTCCGTTCCTCAGCAAGTGGTTGGGCAAAAGTAGCCCCCTCTGGCCGGACATGCCCGACGATGGTCGGGACTACCGTGACGAAGAGTGCAGTGACAAGGGGTATGGCATGCGCGTTGAGGTTCGTGTCGAGTCAGCGGACGACGAGCTCCGTTCGTTGCTCAACTGGCTTCGCAGCGACCCTGACATCAGGCGTTCCGCTGCGTTGGAGATGCGTGAGCAGCCCCCTCAGGAAGGCCAGATGGGGACCGCGGCCGACGTCTTGCAACTGGTCATGGAGAACGGATGGAACGCTGCGAACTTCGTGCTGGCGCTTGCCGCCTGGAAGCGAACTCGTCCGCGAGCCTCACGCGTTACGGTCCGGCGAGACGACCTTGCCGACGCCCTTACCGATTGCAGCGAGGAGCAGATCGCACGCATCATCCGCCTCCTTCAAGACGAGCAGGGCGAGGGCGGGGAGGGCGCGGGGCGTTGAGCATTTTACCAGATCCTGGTGCCTCGGGCGCAGTACTGATCGGGACGAGCACGTACGACTTCCTTGAGGACCTGCCTGCTGTTTCCAACAACCTCATCTCCCTCGCGGAAGCGCTATGCGGACCTAAGTCTTGGAACCTTCGTCAGGACAATTGCACCGTCCTCGCCAACCCGGTCAGCGCTGAAGCCGCGATGGCTGCCCTACGGAACGCCACCGCGACGGCCCGGGACACGTTGCTCGTGTACTACGCGGGTCACGGACTGGTCGATCCCGAAGGCGAGCTCTACCTGGGCCTGCCTCGCTCCAGACAGCAGCGGGTGGAAACAGGGATCCCCTATAACTGGCTCCGTAGGGCGCTTCTAGAGGGGCAGGCGGAGCGCACTGTCGTCGTACTCGACTGCTGCTACAGCGGTCTTGCCCTCGGAATGATGGGGCCCTCCGATCTGGCTGCCCAGGCCGACGTGGAAGGGACCTACCTGCTGGCCGCTGCTTCGGAGACTCGTCAGGCACTCGCCCCACCTGGGGAGACCCACACAGCATTCACGGGAGAGCTGCTCAGCATCTTGGCTACCGGGATTGCGGGCGGCCCCGAGAAGCTGGACCTGGACTCCGTGTTCCGGCAGTTGCGTACAGCCCTGACAGCGAAAGGCCGTCCTGTTCCACAAGGACGAGGTCGCAACAGCAATGGGCGACTCGCGCTCGGCTGGAACCCCGCCTTCAGCCGGACTCCACTGGCGAGTGAGGCGAGAGGCAGCCAGGCTGAGCGCCGATTGTGGCCGGACCCTGCGGCTGTCCTGACCGTTGAAGGCTTCTTCTCCGCATTGGGGCATGTGCGCGCAGTGAGTGGACTGACGCACGCCGCCGTCAGCCTCAACTCCGGCGGAGAAATCGCCGCCGGAACAGTCAGCAGCCTCCTCAATCGCAAGGACCTGCCGAAAACATGGAAGACGACGGGGATCTATCTGACCGCCTGTGGTGTATCGGACGAGCAGGTCGACGGCTGGAAACGATCCTGGGAGCGCCTTCGGGCGCAGGTGCCCACCACTGAGTCCGCAGGCCCGGCGGCGGATAGCGACCGGGCCCGCGGCAGCCGCGCTGCATCCGTTTGGGCAAGAGTCGTCCGCCGCCGCAAGGGGCCGCAATGACGCTTGAGCCGAGCCACGCCCAGGACTCTGCGGAGCTAGCGAGCCGGAGACGCCGTCTCTGAATGCGCCGTTCGCTGCGGGCTAGGCGTCGGCTTACTGTCCTCGCCTCCGAAGACAGTGTTCCATGCGGCGATCAGTATGAGCGCGCCGACCACTATCACCCAAAGGGCAGGCTTCTTGGCCCGGCTGGAGGCACCCGACGGCCTCACGTAGTGCCCCGCCCGGTAGTAACCCTTCTTACTCTGCGCCACAGTTCCAACACCCCCGATTTAAGTGCACTGCATGTCAGCTGTGGAGTGTGGCAGAGGGCCAAGTCCATCCTCCGGCACATCGGAGACAGCGGCCGGATCTGATCGGCGAATGACGCTCAGCACATGGTTGTCGCCGGCACGACCGAATGGGCGCGGCCTGCGGACAGCATCGGTTGCCCGGTGTCGCCGCTGGCATGTGCACTGGATGCCACTCACCTGTCCGCATGGAGCACGTCTACGTAGGCCAGGAAGGTTTCCAGACTCTGCTTCGCCGCATCGCAGGTCAGAGCGGGTCGCCCCCGCGTCCAGCAACACCGACGCGTGGCGGTGCGACAGGACGTGCATGCCATGCTCGCGGGACTGCTTGGGCTAGGGCGTACTTCAAGAAATGGCGTCCGGACCACGGGCTAAGCCACCGGTGGTGCGCATCCGACCTATCCCCTTCTTCCTCCAACTCGCTTGCGACGCAACCCGGAAGAGCGAGTGAGGCGCTATCATCGCCGCCTGTAAATCTCACCACTGGGGGACCCGTTATGTTGAACGAGGCGTTGACAGCACTGGCTGCGGCTGGGGGCGCAGGAGTGGTGCAGGCCGCCAGCACCGACGCATGGGACACGTTGCGCCAGCAGATCGCGCGACTAATCGGTCGTGGAGACAGCGAGCGCGAGCGTGTGGAACTGGAGCGCCTCGATCGCACTGCCTCTATCCTGGATTCCGCGGCGGCCAGTGAGGTTGAACTGTTGAGAGTTCGCCAGGAAGCGTCATGGCAAGCCAGGTTCGAAGCACTACTGGAAAGCCTGGATAGTCGCGAGCAGGAGGCTGCAGCTGCGTCTTTGCGAGTAGTTCTCAAGCAAATCGACGGCATTGGGTCTCAAGCCCATCAGTCCTGGAACGGCAACATTGACATGCGCGCCGATGCTTCAGGCAATGGCAAGGTCTACCAAGTGGGTCAGGGTAACTTGCACATCAGCGAGTCCTAACCAATGAGCAGGCATCGCCAGAAGACGGCGCGAGGGCACATGCCGAGGACGATGCGCGTATCTGCCAGGTCGCTCACGGCGATACGCGTATCACTACCAAGCCAATCTGTCAGCCCCACAACGTCTGGATCTCCTGCCGGGATGAGCGGCTGAACGTGGGTGTGGACGCTGCAGCTCGCTCCTCGCTCCTCGCGGTGATGTACGCGGTACCCGTCGACGACGTGTGGCCTCGCCAGTCTGCCAGCCTCCGAGCGCCCCATCGCGAGACTGAAGCTGGGTGTATAGCCTGCCGCTGCCACGCTGCTACCCATCGCGAGCACCGCCCCGCCATCGGCCGCAACGGCACCATTCGTCATGTGCACCGTCATACCGTCACGCCCTCCACCACGGCCTGCCATGGTCCTTGGACAGCTGCCCAAGGGCCTTTCGGGCTTCTTCGGTTTCATGGTGGGAATCGCCGAACGTTCGACGGCGAGCTAACAGGACCCGGCCCATCTCACTGCGCGCGATAGCAAGCTGGCCCGTCTGGGCCCAGCCAATCGCCCAGTTGAAGTGAGTCCTCAGGGTGGAAGGGTGGTCCGGGCCAAGGTGCTCTCGTTCCTCATCGAGGATCTTCTTCCACTCGCCCAGTGCCGCAACATGCTGCCCCCGCTGCGATTTGATGTGCACCAGCTCGTGCCTGGTGGCCAGTACATCCTCGTGTCTCGTTTCTAGCCCGCTCTCTTCACGAGCGGCCATGATGTCGTTCAGGAGCAATTCAGCCGCTTCCAAGCAGCCCCTCCGAACAAGGATTTGGGCTACGTTGTGCTTGGACTGGAGAGTCGAGTAGTGCCTTTCACCGAGGACGTCCCCCTCGATGAGCGAGAGCTCCTTGAATTCCAGCAGCGCCTTGATGTCATTTCCGAGGATCCTATTGATCGAGGCCACGCTGAATCGGGTGATGAGAACCGACGGATGCCAGGGTGGCATAATCTTGCGCTGGCACCGCATCACGTCGTCGAATATGTCCAGAGCCTCGTTCAACCGGCCACGGTGCCAGATGATCACGCCCAACTCATGGCGCACGACTGCTGCCGTATACGGGGGGAAATCGGGGGTTCTCTCACACTGGGACACCGCCAGGCGCGCCTCCTCCTCAGCGGCCTCCAGAAGTCCCCGCACGCGAAGACTCGTGGCGAGGTGATGATGAGCTTGCACCGACAGAGGGTGATCAAGGGGCCATCGCCCGTCCATGCGGGCGATGACGTGACGAAACAACTTCTCGCCCGTCGCGAAGTCTCCACGTTCGACATGAATGGCCGCTAACAGGCTGTCTGTAACCAGCACATGAAAGCTGCCCGGATCATGAGTCAAGGCAGCGAGCCTGCATGCTTCGCGGGAAAGCTCTTCTGCCTCTTCCAGACGGGATGTACGCCAGGCCCAGTCGGCGAAGGTGTAGCAAGCGAGGAAACGCGTCGAATCATGGTCGTCGAGCCGCTTTGCTCGCGCATATGTGGTCTCGGTGACGCGAAGGGCAACTGCATACTGTCCAGATACTCGCAGATACTCACAGAACCACGCGTTAATGCGCGTCACCGTATGAAGAAGATCACCACAATCCTCTGGGAACCGCTCCACTAGAGAAAGAACGTGCGGGACCAGTAACTGCCAGAAGCTCCCGTGCCGGGGGTCTTCCAGCCACACCCCACGGAGCAAGCCGAGGCAGCGGGCAGCCGCAGCCCAGATGGCGGTGCGGGAAGCTGAGCGATCAAGCTGAGCCGCGTTCACTTCCGCTACCAGCGGGTGCACGACAACGCAGCGGTGCTCGCTGTCGGTGGGTTGCGGCCAGCGGTAGAAGTCGTCGGAATGGGCGTCATCCAGCCCCTCTAGGCCGATATCGATCAGCCCGAGGTCGCTGAGCGCATTGAGCGCCCGTTCCAGCACGATGTCGTCCCACTGCCCGCCGTACGAATCGCACGTACGACTCAGGACCTTCGGTGAAAGCAATATGATGGGTACGGGCCTAGAAGCGAAACACGACAGAATCCGCATGAGTATCCGGGCCTGTGGGACCCCCTGCTGTTCCAAAAAGTCCAGGGATAGCTCCCACGTCTGCATGACGAGCCGGCGGAGGTCATTCTCCGAGCCTCGCGCCCCAGAGGTGGCTTCCGCTCTGTCGATCGTCTCGGGGAAATCCCTGTCAAGAGCAGCGCGGTAGTCTTCAAATCGGCTGATCATAGTAGCGGGCTGAGACAAATAGCGCCCGGCTAGCCACAGCGCGAGGGGGACACCTCCAAGCCGGTTGGCGAGTTGCGCCGCTTGCTCGCGCTCCTCCTCAGAGACGTCACGGAACCCGGCCGTGTCGATCAGCATGTCCCGACCTCCCGATTCAGGAAGGGGGGCCAGCCGGGTCATTCGTGAGTGGTTTGACCATACTTCCAGGCTCCCGACTCGAGTGGTCACCAGCACGCCACCAGCGTATGAAGACCGAAGCCATCCTGTGCCCAGCTCTTCCTCGATGGCCTTCGGATCGTCGGCGCTGTCGAAGACGATAAGCCAAGGCTCAGCGGCCACGTCTAAGGTCTCCCACATCAAGTCCGCAACGTTGGTGTGGCCCACAGACGCTTCCTGCACCTGTGACTCGGTAGCACCAACGCGAATCGCGATCTGCAGCATGGCCTCACGCACGCTGTAACCGTCGGATGCGGTAATCCAGAAGACCTGTCGACGCTTCTTCCGTGTGTCAAGGGCCACTGACAGCGCTAACGCAGTCTTGCCAACGCCGCCCATGCCGTGAAGAACTGTGACGGTGCCCTCGGGGCTGTCGACAACGTTCTCCAACCTCTCCAGATCGGCTTCCCGACCATAGAGCCGACGTGGTAGAAGCCCGACGGGCGGCGCTAGGGAACCTGCGGTTCTACCAACTGGGCGATCGGTGTTGGCGTGGTTGTGGACGTGGACATCGCGCCCCGCGTTCACCTGGATGCCGTTACCTAGCTGGTAGATCCGCGAGTTGTCGGACGCTGCCGCCTGCTGCCTGATGCGCAAGACGTCGCTATACCTGTACCGCCGCACGTAAACCCCCGACACGTTGCTTCTATCCACCGTATCGACCCCACACAGCCGCGTGGGCCGAAACCGCTTCAAGCGGGAGGCGCAAGTGGGGAGATGAAGGTGCCGTACGGTCAGAAGAGAAGCAGGACTCTCTGAGTCACCCCATGGAAGCCCTGTGTGCACCGATTGTGCACCGGCCCGCCCACCAGAAGACCATCAGCGCAGGTCACAGCGTTCTTCGAGCTGTACTTCGGCATCTAGAAAGCGCGCAGGTCAGAGTCGCCTTGTAGCGCTCTGGGCGGTACCTGGGCCGTGGGCCGTGTCCTTTCCCGTCGTGGAGGAGGGCACGGCCCACGGTCGTTGGACGGGTCGTCTGCGCGGTGGAGCGTTCCCGATCGCGTCGCGCAGTCGCCCAGACGTGTGTGGTCGACCTGTCGATCCCTGACCGACGGAATCCCCCGGAGGGAGGAGTGCCGTCCATGCCGGGCTGCTACAAAGCCGTGGCATCACACTCGGGCCGGCCGTCGGCCGCCTTCCTGCTTCGGAGATCTTCAGCGGGTCCGGGCAAGCACCATCGCTACGCCGATCACCGAGACGCACGGGGCCCGTGGGGCGGCATGGATGACATCGGACCGTGCGACCGGCTACCCGGCGTACCCCGCCCCGTTCTCCACATCATCCATGTGAACGATCGCATCCGGGATTTCCATATAATGCATGAGCGCTCTCACGGACACCTGATAGCTCCGGCCGGATGAATTCACAGGCAAGGGGAAATCCCCATCCCTGATCTTTCGATATGCAGCAGACTCGGCGATCCCCATCACTTTGGCGGCGTCACGCAGCCCTATGAATTTGGGGTAGAAATCGGATACGTAGTAGTACCGCTCCACGCCGTCGACCCAGGCTCTTGTCACCGCCCCACCCTTCAGAATCTTCTGCGCGATTCCAGGATGGAGTCCGTCACGGATCTCCTGATGGAACGACGCCATGCGTTCGACGTAGCCCATCTTCCGCAGGAGCGCACCGAATCGCTCTCCACGAATCTGCTCGGCAACGACCGGATCTCGCACGTCGGCAAGATTCACAACTGCCGAAGCCTTCATCGTAAATTCTGACGAGGCCTCCGACAACGAGGGAAGATCATCCATTCCGTCAGATGATCGCTCTTCCCCGTACGCCTTAGCTCTCTTGTAAGCAAGATCGTAAGCGCTCTTGACCACATAATGGCGCACACTCCCTGGTGGGCACCCTCGCTCCGTGTCCACCCACGCGAGAAGCGTAGCCTCGAACATATCCGAGAGCACATCCTCGAAATCCGTACGGAGATCTCGCGAAATAATTCGTGAGCGCCGCCGAAGTACGGGCGAAAGACAGTCAACGAACGCCATTTTCCATGTATCGTCACCGCCCATGTCGGCCAGTCTCCCCATAGCGATGAGCGCCTCCCAGCGCTTAGAGCGCTTCCCCTTCCTTCTGGCCAGATCATCCATCATCTCGCTACGGAAACGCGAATATCCAGGATGCCGCTGGACAGCACACTCCCGCACATCTCCTGTATGCACACAGACCGCAGCGCCAGCGAATGCCTCTAGAACGTACCGCTCCGTACAGGAAAAAATATCCAACACGATCCGACCTCCAAATTAAGCTCCTCACCAGGTGGTCGAGAAAAGCATGGCGCGACGACGTTCCCCTGAATCCCGACTTCCGACGAATGCTCTTTTCGGGTGAACCATGTTTGCCGATGCAGCCACCCTCCTACGGCCCCAACGCTCGGGAAGTGCACATATCACTTAGACCGTGTCCTACGCGGTGAAGCAGATGTTGGTCCCTTCATGGGGCGGAGTACGTGGAGTTGGATCGTTCCGGACGGGCTGGAGAAATCGCCAAGCCGCTGATCCCGCCACCGAAGGTGCGGCCGCAGGGCGGCGCAACGCAAGATACGCCTGATGAGACGCTGTTCGCGGCCATCATCTACGTCCTGGTTAGCGGGTGTGCCTGGCGACAGGTGCCGCCCTGCTTCGGGATATCGAAGTCGACCGCCCACCGCCGGTTCCTGATCTGGTCGAGAGCCGGGCGTCTGGGGGCGCCTGCACGAAGCCGTGCTGCACCGCCTCGACGACGCCAGCCTCATCGACGTCACCCGCCGACACCGCCCACGTCAGGGCTAAAGGGGGGCGAACACACAGGTCCGAGCCCCGTGGACCGAGGCAAGCCGTGTTCCAAGATGAACGTCCCGTCGGACGCGAACGGGCTGCCTTTTCTCGTCGGTATCGCGGCCGCCAACATCCACGACAGCGAAGGTCCTGAAGCCCATGGTGGCGGGTCACCAAACGAGACACGACCCCCACCGAGGCCGTTACTTCAAGCCACAGCGCCTGCACGCCGACAAAACCTACGACCGGACCGATCTGCGGAAATAGCTGCGCGGCAAGCGGATCGGAGCGCGTAGGTGGGTGATCGAGCGCACCATGTCGTGGCTGTCCGGCTACCGCCGCCTCAGCCCTCGCTACGAACGCCGTCCTCGCAACTACCTGGCCTTTCTCGGGCTCGTGCTGCCCTGTGCTGCTATAAACGGCTCGTCCGCCTCATCGCGTAGGACGCGGCCTAAGACGAGTCCGTACTCATTGCAGCTTTGGCGGTGAGTCGATCCCGCCAGTAGCTGGCGGCGTCCTTACCTGCCTTCATAGCGGTAAACTCATCGGTCCGCTTTGCGAGCACGGTAGCGGGCAGCGTGCCTTCAACGTAGGACTCAAGACCGAGGTTGAGCGCGCTGCTGCTCAGGAATTCGGCGTACTCCCGCACGGACTCAACAACCGCGAAGCTGGCTGGATTTCCGTGCACCAAGGCATTCCGGAGACGACGCCGCCGGGCCTCCAACACAACGCCTTCGGCGGTGTAGTACTCAATCAGGGCGCGGTACTCGGCGTAGTCGCTCACACTTGCGAACATCCGCCGGATCCAGGCGCGCTCGGACTCGATGCGGCAGAGCGAGAGCAGATCGCCAGAGCGGTCAGCGACGAATAGGATCCACGGGCGCGACGGATCGTTTGCAAACCAATCGTGGGTCAGCTCGCGGAGCATTTCGCTCTGGTGTCCGCCGCCGAGCAAGCACATATGAACGGCTCGCCGCACATCAGCAAGCCACCGGGCATGCGGCCAGCGCTCGCCGAGGAGATCGAACAAGGCGTTTGGGCCGAGCGCTGCGTGTGCTGCGACGTGTTGCACCACACGATCCGCGAGCGGAATCACGCTGTTGATGTCGGCTTCGGAAGGCTTGCACAGCGCCATGTCGCGGCTGAAAGGGTAGTCGGCGGTGGTCTGCACTTCGAGTGCGGCCGCGAGAAATCGGGGAAGCTCTTCGCGGGTCAGCGCCGAGGCGATGCGCTGCCCGTGCTTCTCGATCGCTTCTGCAGTGATACCCGCGCCGTAGTGATCGTCGGGGAAGCCCGTCTCGCGGCGGGAGACCATGAAGTTGAAAGAGCCGGTCTGGCCGGAGCGCAGGACCCCGTGCTGGGCGAGGTGCGGGCGGATCCCGCCAGAGCTGTGAATCGACACGTTGAGGATCGTGTTCACAATGCGAACGGCACGGTCCAACGCACCGGCTGCCGTGGTTGTACCGAGGTCGACACGAACCAGGAAGTCGACGTCGGATTCCTCATCGCCCAGATTGGCGACCTTGAAGAGGTGGCCGCTCTGCACCAGTTCCCAGAGTTCTGCCTTGTGCTCGAAGTTCCGGCCCTCGGGCTTGGCATTGGGTACTGCCCAGTCGGCATTCATGAAGGACACACACCCAGCGGAGAGGTGCGGGAAGGCCCGGCCCTGGTAGCCGAGCCACACCACGATCGGCTCGACTTTTGCCGCAGTGCCGACGTGGGTCCGGGCGCTCGCAATCCGCTCCTCCAGCGGTACATCTCTCTGGCCGATGGGAACGTCGCCGGGATCACGACCGAATGCGAGCACCGAGACGATGTCGCGGAAGACCTTTTCCGCACTGAGACCGCGCCTGCGTACCTGGTCGAAGAGCAGTTCAGCGATCGGGCGGTACTCCCGCCCTTCGAGGGTGCGGTCCTGAGCTGTGGCCACGAGGTCATCCCAGCTGGCGCGGACGGCTTCGTCCGCGCCGAGCGCTTCGAGGAGATCCTTCGCGGCCGTGGTGACGTCGGTCCAGATGGCGTCGACGCGGGTGCCTGGCGGCTGCGCCAAGAGCGCCGCGGGACTACCGTCGAGCCGCGAGAAGGTGGCTTGGAACTGTGCGAGTGGTGCGGCGATGTGTGCTCGCAGCGAGGTCCCGAGCGCACTGGTGGACTCGTCGAGGTCGAGCCGCAGCGCCTTGCGGTTGGCGGTCTTCTTCCACGCATCGACGCCGCTGGCGAGCTCTAGCCACTCCAGGACCTCTTCTACGATCACGGTCAGCGGCAGAACGGTGCTAACGCCATGGTGGCGATCGAGTGACGAGACGAGGGACTTCAGCCAGTCCGGATCATCAGCGGACCAATGGTCGCTGACGTTGTAATCGATCATCACCTTGAGGCCGCCTGTCGTGCGGTCCTGGCAGCAGGCTGGAAGGGCTGTTTCGTCATATCCCTTTCAGAATATGAGGCTTGTGCGAGCAGGTGACTCCGTTGCTGCCGCCTCGTCCTCCTCGACTGCACCACCACCCCGGGTGCCCGCCGGCCGGCGACCGGGCCGCGTGCGCGGCATCGTGTAGCTCCGGTACAGAGCAGTGCCAGCTCCAGGCTTCCCACGCCCTCCAGGCATGCCGCAATGCCCGCCGACCCTTTTCCTCCGCCCAGCAGCCGTCGCCACAGCCTGTACGCAGCCCTCAACATGGCTCGGCACTACCCCCGCACCAATACAGCCACTCACTTCGCGAGCAGTCCGCAGTGTGCACCGGTTGTGCACCGACCTCTCCGCAGGCACGCATCTATGCAGCTCAGAGCGATGTTCATGCACTTCTTCGACATCTAGACCGCAGAGGGTCGGGCGACCTGGGACGAGGTGACGCGATGAACGTCGTTTCCGCAAGTCACAGCAGGTTTCCATAGCCCGAATCGCTGATGGTGCGTCAGCCATGCTGTTGAGGGCCGCCGTCCCGACTCCCGGGGCGGCGGCCCTCAACGTTCTTGTGCACAGCAGGTCAGGCCCTGTGCCGATCTCTCGGTATCGGGCCTGACCTGTTGTTTCCTCTGCCAGGGGTGGGGGGATTTGTGCCCACGACCTCTTCGCCCCGAATGAGGTTCGAGCGGGGGTGCCCGTCCATCAGGGGCACTCGGCGACAACCTGGTAGAGGCCAGGGCTGGCGCTGGCGATTCGTTCGGCTTGGGAAACAGAAGCGAGCACGGTGGGGTTGGCGCCGGCGGCCTCGCATGCTTCGACGCTGTCCCAATGTGCGATGTTGACGAGCTGGAATCGCGCGTCCGGCAGCAGCGCGCGGTGCAGCCGGACGTCGCGGAACCCAGGCGCTGCACTCATCAGGGCCACGCGTTCGCGCCACTGCTCGATGAATTCGTCGACTTGGTCGGCGGATATTTCGATGACGTTGATGAAAGTAACGGCCTGATCAGTCATAGGAGGATTCCTTTTCTGTGATGACGCCCTGCCAGCGCTGTCTGCTCACTACTGCACGGATCCCCTCAGTCGCCCCAGCGGCTCGCGTCGAGAGTCATCTGCCAGGTGGTGTAGGGAAGTTCGGGGTGGAGCTGGTGGAGGATCTCGCCCGACAGGGTCATCGGCGGGGCCGTGGCCGGGTCGGAGAGGCTGCGGGCCTCCAGGGGTTTCGCTGAGGGCGCGAGCCCCTCCGAGGCGGGGGGAGACGGCGTGCACGCGGGAGGCGTAGCCGGGCGGCAGGTCGTCGGGGCCGCCTTCGATGTCGAGGAGGATGCCGCGCTGCCCTATGCCGATCTCCGGCGGGCGGCGGTGCCGGTGGACGGGGGAGGCCGCGAATCCGGGCGAGGTGTGCAGCGCGATACCGTCCCAGACGGTGTCCACGCGGCTGTCGGTGACGCCGTTGTCCTCCAGGAAGCGCGCCGCCAGGTCGGCCCCCGCTACCTCGAACCGCTGCCGATCGTCCGCCGCCCGCGCGGTCAGTCCCATGTCGTGCAGCGCGCAGCAGCGCTGACAGCGCGGAGGCACCGGTGACCAGCGCGTCGCGACGCGACGGGTGTGCAGGCATCAGTTCTCTCCTTGGTCTGTTGACACTTGGCAAGGTTCCGGGAGGGGCGCCCCGTGCCCAGCAAGGTCCGTCGGGACCCGCTAGGCGGAGGAAGTCGCGCGGAATCGCGCGCGGTACGCCGCGGGCGGCGCCCCGAGCACGCGCAGGAACACCCGCCGCATCGTCTCGTCCGTGCCGAACCCGCAGGTGCGGGCAATGGTGTTCACACCGGCGTCGCAGGATTCGAGCATCGCCTGCGCCGCCTCCACGCGGACGCGTTCCACGTACTGCCCGGGGGTGTCGCCGACTTCGCGGCGGAAGAGCCGGGTGAGGTGCCGTTCGCTGACGGCGAGCCGCTCGGCCATGGCGGCGAGGGTGTGGTTCCCGCCGGGGTCGGCCACCACGGCATCCAGTACCCGCCGCAGCCCGGCGTTGCGGGGCGGGGTCACCGCGCTGCGCACGCTGAACTGCGACTGGCCGCCAGGGCGTTGGAGGAAGACGACGAGATGCTTGGCCGCGGTACGCGCCACCTCGGGGCCGTGGTCCTCCTCGACCAGCGCCAGTGCCAGGTCGATGCCCGCCGTCACCCCGGCGGAGGTGATGACCGGCCCGTCACGTACGTAGATGGCGTCGGGCTCCACCCGCACCCGCGGGAAGCGTCTCGCAAGCGTTTCGCACTCGGCCCAGTGCGTCGTGGCCCGCCGGCCGTCGAGCAGCCCGGCCTCCGCAAGGAGATACGCGCCGGTGCAGGCCGACGTCGTACGCCGCGCGCCCGTGCCGAGGCGGCGTACGTGCGCGACCAGCTCCGGCGGATGCCCGTGGCCCTTCACCGTCGGATAGCCCGGCACCATCACCGTGTCCACGGTCTCGGAGACGTCCTCCAGCGCCAGTTCGACCCCCAGCGGGATCCCCGTGTCGCTCACCACCGCACGCCCGGAGGGCGAAGCGAGCCGGACCCGGTAGCCGGTCCCATGCAGCACCTGCACCGGACCGGCCACATCGAGCAGCACCACTCCGTCGCCCACGACCACGACCACATCGCTCTCGGTCTTCACGCTCCTCAGTCTCGGCGCCCGGCCGGCATGTCCTCAAGGACAAGCAGCCCACACATCCGGACATCCCCTTCCACGCGCCTCCGGCCCGAGGGGACAGTCATCTGGCCCGCGTTCCACAGCCCGGAACCAGCGCATTCCTGACGCCGACCAACTCACTCCGCCGCTCCCCCGACACCGACCGACCCAAGGAGCACACGACATGCAGCGCCGACACATTCTCCGTACAGGCGCCGCGGCCACGGCCGCGACCGCGCTTGGGCTCGGCACCTCCTCCACCGCCGCTTCTGCCGCCGCCCCCGCCGCCGAGCGGAAGCGCGAGCGCACCCGCGAACTGCGCGTGCACACAGTTCTGTTCGACGCCGTCGAGGAGCAGGACTTCGCGGGCCCCATCGAGGTGCTCGGCATCCTCGCGGACGCCGACAAGCGCCGGATCAAGCAGAGCTTCGTCACCGCCGACGGCCCCCGCACCGTACGGACGTCGTCCGGAATGCACATCGACGTACGCGACCCCTGGGCCCCGGAGGACGCGGACGTCCTGCTCGTGCCGGGCGGGGGCTACGGGAAGGGGTCAGGGGTCGATGACGAGATCAAGCGCGGCGTACTGCCGCGCGCACTGGCCAAGGCCGAGCGGCCCGGGCTGATCATGGGCGGGATATGCACCGGCGTCATGGTCATGTCGGCGGCGAAGATCACCCGCGGCAGACCGTGCACGACGCATTTCGCTGCCCGCGAGGATCTCGCCAAGGAGGGCGGGAAGCTCACGTACGGGCGTGTCGTGGACGACGGGGACCTGATCACCTGCGGCGGCGTCACCTCGGGCCTCGACCTGGCCCTCTGGCTCGCCGAGCGCCTCTACGGCCCGGAGACCGCGCTGCGTGCCGAGATGATCCTGGAGTACGAACGCCGGGGCACCGTCTGGCGCGCGAAGAGCTGACCGCAGCGGGCAAGTTCTTCGCCGGGTGGCGGTCTCGTCCGTCAACTTGGTGGCGGTGTACGCGGCCATCATGTCGTAAGCGTTGCGGCCGTTCAGCGAGCTGATGTCGGCGACCTGGCGGCGGGTGCACCCGTTGTACACCAACCCACTCAACGGAAGCCATTTGCCCTGGCCAAGGACGTGTTGTTGCTGTACTTCGACATCTAAAGATCAAAACCCGACGCCACAAGGCGTCAGCCGGCACCGAGCCCCGTCACCGCCCATCAGGCGGCGACGGGGCTCGCTGCTTATGCCAGCAGCTCGCGGAGCTCGGTTACCGCCTCGCGGAGGTGGTCGGCGAACGTGTGCATCTCGGTGGCGACCGGGAGTGGGGTGCTCAGGTAGATGTTGAAGCGTTCGGGGAGCAGGACGTAGGCGACGCCGATGCAGCGGCTGCTGGTGGAGCCGAAGCCGAAGTACTGGATGTGGGCGGACGGGGCGGAGCTGGTGCTCAGGTAGTCGTCGCGCATGGTCAGCCAGCCCGGGGTGCGGTAGAGGGCCGGTTGTTCGGTGACGCCCAGTTCCGTACCGCGGCGGCGTTGGATGAGTTCCAGTTCCCAGAGGTGCTGTTCGGGGGCGTCGCCGGCCTGGCATTCCTTGGCGCGGGTGACGTGCTTTTCGGCGGCGGTGCGGAAGGCGGTGCGGCGGGTGTCCGGGTCGGCGGCCGGGTCGTGCATGGCCGCGACGAATGCCTGGATCTCCGGTGTGACGACGCGCATGGCCTCGGTGCGGCCGCGGCGCCACTGGCGGGTGGCGATCGACTCGTACGTGGCGCCCAGGTGTCCCTTGGCGCGCTGGTGGGCGAGCTGGTAGGCGAGCTGGACGAAGGCGTCCGGAGAGACGTGGAGTGCCTTGGCGGTTTTGGCGCCGAAATCGTCGAAGGAGAGGGTGCGGGTCGCGGTCGCCGCGCCGTACGCCGCGAACGCGTCGGCGGCGGAGCGTACTTGGGCGCGCAGGGTGTCGTTGAGAGTGAAGGTGAGGGGCTCCAGGGCGGGCGCACCCTGGGAGCGGGCTCCGGACCGGCGGGAGTGTTCCTCTGCCGGGGTGCCGAGCACGGCGTCGACGAAGCTGAGGATGGTCGTGCCGTCCAGTTCGCAGTGTTCGACGTTGATGCCCGCGCGGCCGTCGGCGAAGACGATGAAGGACACGGCCTTGTCGAACCAGCGGTTGCCTCGGTCGCCGTAGAGGAGGTTGTCGCACGCCTCCTGGGTGTCCGCGGGGGCGAAGTCCTCCAGACAGACACAGAACAGGGCGGTTTCGATGTCGTTGAGGGTGGTGGCGTTGCGGGGGTGGTGGGTGAGGAGGGAATCGCGGGCGGCTGCCCACTCCGCGCGGGCCATGGTGGTGAGGTGGCCGACGGAGGTGTCGGCGGCGGGCGGCTCGGTGCCGGCTTTGATGACGGCGCTCAGGCCCGTCTCCAGGTCGTCCAGGCTGTGCGGTACGCCGTCCGCACCCAGTACGTCGAGCTTGTGCATACCGCCACGGAAGAAGACGACGATGTGGCGGGCGTCGGACGGGCCCGGTCGTTCACCGGAGTAGGGGGCGCGGACGGTGTCCTGTGCCGGCCCGGGAATCCGGGTGGTGGAGAAGAGGTACTTGTTCTGCTCCATGGTTTGGGGCCGGCCGCGCTGCACGACAGGGGGGATGAGTTCCTGGTCGAGCTGCTTCTTGTAGTGGACGGCGCCGGCGATGAGGCCGGCCGCCCGCTCCACCTGTGGCCGGCCGGAGTCCTGGAAGAGGAAGAAGAAGTTGGCGTTGAGTGCGATCCGGTCCCGGCGGCCCAGGTAGCGGTACGGCCAGAAGGTGTCGAGCCAACTGTGCACGCCGTCGGTGGCGTTGTACTCCTCCAGCGCCGCCTGGAGCACCCGGCCGGGGCCGTCGGGGCGGAGGAAGGCGGCCACCTCCGCCTCGGTGGCCGCCCGCTCGTCGGCGGTCAGCAGCGGCGCGCACCAGGCGAGGAACCGCTCACAGCTCGCCTCCAGCGTGGGCAGCGGCACGCGCGGGAGGGTGTTCTCGTGAGTGAAGGTCGGGGTGGGGGGTGGGGTGGAGGGTGAGGTGGAGGGTGAGGTGGAGGGGGTGGCGGTGGTGTTAGGGGGAGCGGTAGGGGTGGGCGCTGATCCCTGGGTGTTGTTCAAGTTGTGGTCTCTATTCGGTTGGTTGGGGCGTGGCTGGGGGGCGTGACTGGGGCGCATGGTGGGGTGCGCCTAGGGGGCTGCCCGTTGGGTCTGTGGATTGTTGTAGCCCAACGTGGCTAGTCCAGCAGGTGGTCGCCTCGTACGGACCGGCCCTCGGCCGCCAGGTGTTCGGGCCTTACGCGGCCGAACAACTGCCGGGTCCGGGCAACGCTGCCGATGACGCCCGGGCGCTCGCTGTACGCGAATATCGCGGAGTGGCGCGCGGCTTCGCCCTGGACGGGGCTCACCCGGTGCAGCGAGTAGCGGCCCTTGAACAGTTGCAGGTCACCGGGGCGGAGGGGGAGACGTCGGACCAGTCGATCGCCTCGGCCGTCCAGTACGTCCCGGACGTCGGCGAAGTTCTCGTCGTGCGCGGACCGGATGTTGGGGCAGTACTCGAAGACGCCGCCGTCCTGCGGTTCCTGGGTCAGCATGCTCACGGTGAACTCGTTGGTGTCGAAGTGCCAGGGGTGTTCCTTGCCCGGCTCGACGACGTTGAGGACGAGTCCGGAGAGCGGGTCCGCCAGTTCGTGCAGCCGCGGCAGTTGGAAGCAGCTTGCGATGAAGCGCTGGAACGCCTCGGACGAGTAGAGCTTGCTGATCAGGGAGTTGGCCGGGATGCGGTCCCTCGCGACGAAGGCGTTGCCGCGTTCGAAGGGGAGTCTGCCGGGGTGGTCCTGGGGCAGGTCCGAGTCCACCGCGATGTTGTAGACGTTGACGGTCTCGACGTCGAAATGCGCACGGGGGGCGATGGCCGAGCACTCCTGCCGCAGGACATCGCGGAGTGACGGGCGGATGAAGTCCGGGAGGACGGTGCAGCCTTGCGCCGACAGTTCGCGCTTGGCTCGGTTGACCACGGCTTGTCCGTCGGTACTGTCGAGTTCCGACAGGGGATACCGATCCGTGTCCACCACGTGATCAAGCGTCAGGGCTTCCAGAGTGCTCATTCGATCCTCTCCACGTACCGGACTGACCGCCGGTAACTCCCTTACCGGGGACCACAGTTGAAGCTGTCATAGCGCGGCCGTGCTGTCTGTGATACGTCACACCCCCACTGCGCTGCATACTCGCGCCGCGAGGGGCGGCCAGGCGCCGCCGGGTCCGGGACGACCGCGATGAAACCCCACACCGGCAATCCATTTGAGTGAAGATCGGCATCCATGCGGAATTGACACCGCCGCTTGGATTACTCAGGTGCGTCTTCAGCCGCAGGGTTTACTTCAGTCACACCCGTCACATTGGACTTAGCCCCCCAGACCCCCCTCGACGGAAGACACCAGCACGGCGAAGATTTTCCGCGCCGCCTTCACCGTCTCGGCGCCGGCGAGCAGGCGCGTCCCCCTACGGCATGCAATCGGTCAACTCCTGAAGGTGAGCATCTTCGTAGTGGCGCTCGGCGGTCGAGAATCCCGGACGCGTCCGCGGTCGGGGGTGTGAGCTTCGTCGCGACGGGGCGAAGGGTTTATGCAACTTGTTGCAGAACAGGGGTCGGGTGGTCTAGAACCTTGCCTACGACCGCCGTGCAAGGAGGCCCCCGATGAGCCAGTACCCGCACCTGATGAGCCCCCTCGACCTGGGCTTCACGACGTTGCCGAACCGTGTGCTGATGGGGTCGATGCATGTCGGGCTGGAGGAGGCGCCGCGCGGGTTCGAGCGGATGGCCGAGTTCTATGCGACGCGGGTCCGCGGTGGCGTGGGCCTCATCGTCACCGGCGGCATCGCCCCCAACGAGGCCGGGCGGCCCTGGGAGCTGGGTGCCGCGCTGACCACCGAGGCGGAGGCGGAGCAGCACCGGGTCGTGACCGGCGCGGTGCACCGCGAGGGCGGCAAGATCGCGATGCAGATCCTGCACTTCGGTCGGTACGCGCACCACGCCGGCCTGGTGGCGCCCAGCGCGATCCAGGCGCCCATCAGCCGTTTCACCCCGCACGCCCTGTCGGACGACGAGGTGGAGCAGACCATCGAGGACTTCGTACGGGCGGCGGCGCTGGCCCGGCACGCGGGCTACGACGGCGTGGAGATCATGGGGTCCGAGGGCTACCTGATCAATGAGTTCATCGCGGCGGCGACCAACCGGCGCGAAGACCGGTGGGGCGGCTCGTACGAGAACCGGATCCGCTTCGCCGTCGAGATCGTCCGGCGGGTCCGGGAGCGGGTCGGCCCGGACTTCATCCTGATCTACCGGCTGTCGATGCTCGATCTGGTACCGGGCGGCTCCTCCCTGCCCGAGGTGATCACGCTCGCCAAGGAGATCGAGGCGGCCGGCGCGACGCTCATCAACACCGGGATCGGGTGGCACGAGGCCCGGATCCCCACCATCGCGACCTCGGTGCCGCGCGGCGCCTGGGCCTGGGTGACCCGGCAGGTCATGGGGTCGGTGTCGATCCCGCTGGTGACCAGCAACCGCATCAACACCCCAGAGGTGGCGGAACAGCTGCTTGCCGACGGGCATGCGGACATGGTGTCGATGGCGCGGCCGCTGCTCGCCGACCCCGAGTTCGTCGCCAAGGCGCGGGAGGGCCGGGCCGACGCCATCAACACCTGCATCGGCTGCAACCAGGCCTGTCTCGACCACACCTTCAGCGGGAAGCTCACCTCGTGCCTGGTCAATCCGCGGGCCTGCCACGAGACCGAGCTGGTGCTCGCCCCGACCCGGCGCCGTAAGCGCGTCGGGGTGGTCGGCGCCGGGCCGGCGGGGCTGGCGTGCGCCGTGGCGGCGGCCGAGCGCGGACACGAGGTGACGCTGTTCGACGCCGCGGAGCGGATCGGCGGACAGCTCAACATCGCGCGGAAGGTGCCGGGCAAGGAGGAGTTCAACGAGACGCTGCGCTACTTCCGGAACCGGCTCGACCACTGGAAGATCGACGTCCGGCTGGGCACCGCGGTCACCGCCGAGACGCTGGCGGCCTGCGACTTCGACGAGACGGTGCTGGCGACCGGGGTGACTCCGCGCAGCCCGGAGATTCCCGGGACCGATCACCCCAGTGTCGTCAGCTATCTCGATGTGCTGCGTGACGGGGCGGCGGTCGGCGAGCGGGTCGTGATCATCGGGGCGGGCGGTATCGGGTTCGATGTCGCGGAGTTCCTGACGGATGACGGGGAGGCAGCGAGCCTGGACCCGGAGGCGTTCTTCCGGCAGTGGGGAGTGGACACCGGCTACGGAGCGCCGGGCGGGCTCCAGGCGCCGCGCCGGGCGGCCCCGGCCCGGACCGTCCATCTGCTCCAGCGCAAGACGACCAAGGTCGGCGCGGGGCTGGGCAAGACCACCGGCTGGATCCACCGGACCGAACTCCGGCACCGCGGGGTCACCATGGTCGCCGGCGCCGAGTACCACCTCATCGACGACGCCGGACTGCATGTGACGGTCGACGGCAAGCGTGAGGTCATCGAGGCCGACACGGTCGTCCTGTGCGCCGGGCAGGAACCGCGCCGCGAGCTGTACGAGGCACTGCGCGCCGCCGGGCACGCCGTCCATCTCATCGGTGGCGCGGACGTCGCCGCGGAGCTGGACGCCAAGCGCGCCATCCAGCAGGGCACGGAGCTGGCGGCGGCGCTGTGACCACCCGGTACGCCCGGTGACCCGGCCTGCCTAGGATTCCCCTATGTCCCTGCCGCACGCGATCCTCACCGCCCTGCTGGAGAAGCCGTCGTCGGGGCTGGAGCTGACCCGCAGATTCGACCGGTCGATCGGCTACTTCTGGTCCGCCACGCATCAGCAGATCTATCGCGAGCTGGGAAAGCTGGAGCAGGCCGGGTATATCCGCGCCCTGCCCAGCGATCAGCCGGCCCGCGGGCAGAAGAAGGACTTCGAGGTGCTGCCCGCGGGGCGTGCGGAGCTGACGCAGTGGGCGTCGGGGAAGCAGGACCCGAAGCCGATGCGCGATGCGCTGCTGCTGCGGCTGCGCGCGGCGGCGGTGGTCGGGTGCGAGGGGCTCGATGACGAGCTGCGCCGTCATCTCGCCCTGCATGAGCGGCAGTTGGCGGAGTACTCGGAGATCGAGCGCCGCGACTTCGAGGCCGCGGCATCGGCCGATGACCGGCTGCGGCGGCTGGTGCTGCGGGCCGGGATCAGCCTGGAGACGTTCTGGGTGGAGTGGCTTACCGAGGCGTTGGCGGAGGTGGCGGACATGGGTGCGGAGGGGGCGGACATGGATTCGGCGGTGGCCGCCCCCAGGAATGCCCCGGGGCCGGCCACCGCCGAATGACTGCTTGTGCCTGATTGGGCCTGATTGGGCCGCTTGTGCCTGCTTACGGCCTACTGGCTCATGGCCTGCTGAGCCACCGTCAGCAGTTGTCGTAGATGAGGGCCCGGACCAGGCGGCAGGTGGTGTCGGAGGGCACATGCACCCCGATTTCGGCCGCGGTGGCACGGATCCTGCGGTTGTGGGCCTGCTCAGGGCGGTAGCAGCCGGTGTCGAGCAGGGCTATGGCCAGGCGCATGGCCTTCAGCCGGCGGTTGTGGGATTCGTAGCGCTCGCGCGGCCATCCGGCGGGCAGCGGCTTCTTGGGCAGCGGGTGGGTCGGGAGAGGTTTCGTCATGAGTGTGGCAGCGGCCATCGGCAACCTCCTGTAGCAACGGTGAACCCTCACTGACTGGTTCCCATTCTACTGGCCACCACTGACAAAAGCCCCTGGCCAGGGGGTATTTGGCGCCCGGCGGACAGCCCGATGGGCGGACGTCCGGACGGCCTTCCGGACGGCCCTCGGGGCGGCCGGTTTCAGGAGGCCGCGGCGGCGGCCCGGAGCCGGGTTTTGTCGGGCTTGCCGACGGGCGTGAGGGGGATCGCATCGAGGACATGGACGTCGGTCGGCGCGTACATCGCCCCCTTGTGGCGGGTGACGAACTCGCGGATTCCGGCGGTGTCGAGGGGGTGTCCCGGGGCGGGGACGATCGCCGCGTGCACCTCCTCGGTCTCGTCCGCCGTCCGCACCCCGTAGACGGCGCAGTGGGCGACCGCCGGGTGGGTGTGCAGCAGGTCTTCGAGCTCTGCCGGATGGACATGCCCGCCGACGACGATGACGACGTCCTTGAGCCGGTCGACGAGGTAGAGCCGGCCGTCGGCGTCCAGGAAACCGACGTCGCCGGTGCGCAGCCAGCCGTCGCGCAGGACCTCGGCGGTGCGCTCGGGCTGTTTCCAGTAGCCGGTCATCACGCCGGCGGAGCGTACGTGGATCTCGCCCCGCTCCCCCGGTGGCAGCGTCCGGCCCGACGCGTCCCTGATGGCGAGCTCCACCCCGGGCAGCGGGCGGCCGACGGAGATCCGGCCGCCGGGGCCGGTCACGGTGTGGTCGTACGGGCGTGCCTCGGTGATCGACATCGCCTCGGACTGGCCGTACGAGCCGTACAGGACCGGGCCGAAGACCTCCATGGCCTGACGCAGCCGGTCCGGTGCGGCGGCGCAGCCTCCGTAGGTGATGCGGGTGAGGGAGGTGAGGTCGGTGGTGGCGAGGTCGGGGTGGTCGAGGAGGCGGTAGAGGAGTGGTGGCAGCAGCCAGAGATGGGTGATGCGGTGCCGGGCGATGGCGGCGAGTACGGCGGCGGGGTCGAAGGTGCGCTGCAGGACGACGGTTCCGCCTGCCACGAGCGTGAGGTCGGCCATGATCCCGGCGAGGTGGGCGAGCGAGGTGCAGGCGAGGAAGCGGGGCGGGTCGCCGGCGGCTTCCAGGGTCTGGGTGCGGAGCAGTCGGGCGTAGGGGGCGTGCGCCATCCGTATTCCCTTGGGGATACCGGTGGTTCCGCCGGTGTGCCGGATGCACCAGTCGTCTTCGGGGCGGGCGCCGCTCGGGACGACGGGGATGGGGGTCCCCCCTGCTCCTTTGAGCTTGGGGGAGGGGCGGGCGGCGCAGGCGGCCAGCAGGTCGGGGCCGAGGGGGGTGCGTGGCCTGGGGTGGCGCACGTCGGCCTCCGGCACCGGCCCGAGGGTCAGGGCCTCCGGCACCGGGCCACGGGCGTGGGCGAGCAGGGCCTCGGCGGTGCCGTGGAGTCCCGGGTCGACGAGGAGCAGGGAGGTCTCCGCGCTCTCCGCGATCTGCGCGAGGGTCTCGGGCGCCATGCCGTCGTAGAGGAAGATCACGCGCGCGCCGAGGAGGTTGACGGCGTAGCGGGCGGCGAGGACTTCGGGGCGGTTGCCGCTGAGGAGGGAGACGGTCCGGCCGCGGCCGACGCCCCGCTCGGCGAGTTCGGCGGCCATGCGGTGGACGGTGGTGCGCAATGCGCCGGCGGTGACGGTGTCTCCGTCGGCGGTGATCACTGCGGGGTGGGAGGGATCGCGCGTGAGGGCGGTGAGCAGGGTGTCGACGTACAGGGGGTGCGGCTCGGTCATGGGCACGACGCTAGAGCCGTTCTCCCATGCCTTCCACGACCAGAATCGCCATGAAGGCATAACCGCGGAGGCATGAGGATGGCTGCTGCACCAGTACGCCCTTCACGGACGGAAAGGGCCGGGTCGCCTACCTCAAGACGTTCCGGTACTCCGACAAACAGGTCCGGCGCGGCCATGTGCTGCACCGGCTCGCCTCGCACGACCGGCATGTCGGCGACACCGCGGCGGCGATGGCCCTCAGCGACCGGGAGCTGATGCGACACGTCCACCATCTGGGATTCGAGGGGTTACTGAAGGAGCACGGTTGAAGTTCCCGGGGTGACATGGCGGGTCATACAGGGACGAATGGATGCGGAATTCGGGCATGTCCGACTGAGTAACCTGCGGTTCACATACGGGCAACGGACGAGAAACGGCCGGTTGCGAGAGTGCGGCAGCACGCCCGCACGCGTGCCCGCACCTACCCGTAGTAAGAGGACCCCGTGACCTTCAAGGCCGAGTACATCTGGATCGACGGCACCGAGCCGACCGCCAAGCTCCGCTCCAAGACCAGGATCCTGGCCGACGGCGCCGAGCTGCCCCGCTGGGGCTTCGACGGATCCAGCACCAACCAGGCCGAAGGCCACTCCTCGGACCTCGTCCTGGAGCCGGTGTTCAGCTGCCCCGACCCGATCCGTGGCGGCAACCACCTGCTGGTGCTGTGCGAGGTCCTGAACACCGACCTCACGCCGCACTCCTCCAACACCCGTGCGCTGCTGCGTCCGGTGGCGGAGAAGTTCGCCGACCAGGAGCCGATCTTCGGCATCGAGCAGGAGTACACCTTCCTCAAGGGCGACCGCCCGCTCGGCTTCCCCGAGGGCGGCGGCTACCCCGCCCCGCAGGGCGGCTACTACTGCGGCGTGGGCGCCGGCGAGATCTTCGGCCGGGAGATCGTCGAGAAGCACCTCGACCTGTGCCTGGCTGCCGGCCTGGGCCTGTCCGGCATCAACGCCGAGGTCATGCCTGGCCAGTGGGAGTTCCAGGTCGGCGCGCTGGCACCGCTGGTGGTCTCGGACCACATGTGGGTGGCGCGCTGGCTGCTGCACCGCACGGCGGAGGAGTTCGGCGTCACCGCGTCGCTCGACGCCAAGCCGGCCAAGGGTGACTGGAACGGCGCGGGCGCGCACACCAACTTCTCCACCCGGTCGATGCGCGAGGGCTACGACGCGATCATCACCGCCTGCGAGTCGCTGGGCGAGGGCGACAAGCCGCTGGAGCACGTGCGCCAGTACGGCACCGGCATCGAGGACCGGCTGACCGGCGCGCACGAGACCGCCCCCTGGGACTCGTACTCCTACGGTGCCTCCGACCGCGGCGCCTCGGTGCGTATCCCGTGGCAGGTCGAGGTGGAGAAGAAGGGCTACATCGAGGACCGGCGGCCGAACGCCAATGTCGACCCGTACGTGGTCACCCGTCTGATCGTGGACACCTGCTGCACGGAGCTGGAGCGGCGCGGGCAGGTCTGAGACGGGTCTCCGTCGCGGAAGGTGAGTTGCGGAGCGTGAGTGGGGCCGGGCCTATGTGGTCCGGCCCCTTCGCGTGCCGGACCACACCGGCCCGGCGTCGGTTGTCAGTGGCGGCTGGCACGCTGTAGGCATGCTTCCGATCACCGTCAAGACCGAGACCGGGCCGGTCCTTTCGCGCCCGACCGCCGCCGAGCTGACCGCCCTGCTGCGGCGGATCGGCGCCGATGACGACCATTTCGTGGTCGTCGAGCGGATCCCCGAAGAGTCCAGTCGGTTCGTGCAGACCTGGCGGGACGGCGAGGGGCCGTTCGCGGTGGAGTACCGCGACGGCGGGCCGGACCGGCACTTCAGCGCGGAGACCGCCGACGCCGACCGGGTCGTGGCGGTGTTCCTGGCCTGGGCGCGGGGCGCGGAGTCCTGGCGTACGGCGCTCGACTGGCAGCCGGCCGACCTGGTGTCGACGCCCGGCCTGGCCCCGGAGACCCGCGCGGCGGCCGAGGAGCAGGCCCGCGCCCAGATACGGTCCGGTTTCTGGGACTTCCACAAAGTCGCGCAGGGTGTGAGTGAATCCTTCGACCCGGCCGGGACTCCGGTCACGCTGGACGAGGCCCGGCGGATCGTGGCGGGCCTGTGGGAGGAGCGGCTCGCCGAGCAGGAGGAGTGGCCCGAGGTGACCGACGCGGACCGGGTGGCGCGGGCGTTCGCCGCGCTGGATGCCCAAGGACTGACGGCGCGGATGAACTTCAGCTGCTGCAGCGGCTGCGGGCTGGCCGAGATCCATGGTGAGCGCGCCGAGGCCGACCGGGGCTTCGCCTTCTTCCACTACCAGGACACCGAAGCGGCCGCCGAGGGCCACGGCCTCTCGGTCCGGTACGGCTCGTATGCGAGCTCCGACGAGGAGTGGGCCGACGTCGGGCGGACGGTGGCGGCCGCGCTGACCGAAGCGGGCCTGCCGGTGCAGTGGAACGGCGACCCGGACAAGGTCATCGAGGTCGCGCCGCTGGACTGGCGCAAGCGACTGCCGACGGGAGCCTGAGATGCCGCCGAAGTCCCCCTGGAGCACCCGCTTCAGCGCCTGTTCACGCCGGATCCCGTGGGCCGCGCCGCTGTACGTCGGCACCGTCCAGGCGGGTGCATGCGCCGTCGCGCGAATGCCCCGCAAGCGGCGTGCGGAGCTGCTGCGCGCGCACTCCACCAACGTCGAGAACCTGCGGGCCGGCCGGTGGGAGACGCTGGTCACCAGCGCGGCGTTCGTGGAGGAGCCGCTGCCGGTGTCGTACGGCGTCGCGCTGCTCACCGCCCTCGGTACGGCCGAGGCCCGTTGGGGCCCGCGGCGCGCGGCCGGGGTGTTCGCGGCCGGGCACATCGGCGCGAGCCTGCTGGTCTACGCGGGCCTGCGCGGCCGGGTCGGGACGAACCCGCCCGATGCGACCGCGCGGGCCATCGACGTCGGGGCCAGCTACGGCTTCTACGCCACGCTCGGCTCGCTCGCGGCGACCGTCCCGCACCGCGGCGCGCGGGCCGCGGCGACGGTGGGGCTGCTGGCGCTGGGGCTCCGGCCCGTGCTGCGCCCCGGGCGGACGTTCACGGACGTCGGCCATCTGACGGCGATGGCACTCGGGGTGGCAATAGGTACCGGGGCAGGTCCGGGGATGGGTACGGGCAGGGGTACGGGGACAGGTACGGGGCCGGGCCCGGGGCGCAGTGCTGCGTAGCCGCAAGCCCGGCACCGGCCCCGGCACCGGCTCCGCGCCGCAGCCCCTCCCCTCAACTCCGTTCCCCTGATCAGCGACTGTCTGGTTCAATAGGGGCATGGCCAGCCTTACTGACACCGCGACGGGTCGCAGCGACCTTGAGCCTTTCTGGCCGTCCCGGCAGGCGCACGCATTCGACCGTCTGTGTTGCCGCGCGCACTGAGCGCGGGCCCGCACATGCCTCACCGACGCCGCTGACCGGCGTCCCCAGCCCTGCCCGCGCGCATGACGTCCCCCGACGCCCCACTGCGCGAAAGAGCTGACCCCTGATGACGAACCTCCGTACGCTTCCTGCCACTTCCGCGACGGCCCCCACTCCCCTTCCCGCCCCCACCCCGCACCGCCACCGATTGCGTGCCGTGGCGCCCGACGAGGCCCGCCCGTCGCCCGCCACCGCCCCGAGTGGAGACGCTTCGCGCCACAGTGCCGAATTCGTCGCCGAGCTGCTGAACTCCGGTGCGACGTGGCTTGCCGCGCCGCAGCACAGCGTGCCCGCCCTGCCCGGTCAGCCGCCGATGGTCGGCTACCTCGTGCTCGTACCGGCCGCACAGGCCACCGCCCCGCAGCCGGCCACCGCACCGCAGCCGGTCGCCGAGCCGGTCGTGGCGACAGCGGCGAGAGGCGACGGGATCGTGCGGATCGACCCCGAGCGGCGGACCGCCCAGGTCCAGGGCCGACCACTGGACCTGACCTACCTCGAATTCGAGCTGCTGGCCCATCTGGTCACCCATCCGCACCGGGTGCACACCCGCGACCAGTTGGTGACCACGGTGTGGGGGTACGGGCATGTCGGCGACGGCCGCACCGTCGATGTCCATGTGGCCCGGCTGCGCCGCAAGTTGGGCGCCGAGCACCGGTCGTCGATCGTGACGGTGCGGCGGGTCGGCTACAAGTACGTGCCCAGCGTGTGAGCACGCACCTGCCCGGCGTCCGAGCAGGCCCTGGGGGTCAACACCCCTCCCGCTGCTCCGGTCGCGGACCCGGCCGGGCGGGGACTCGCTCCCCCGCCCGGCCCGGGGCCGCTCCCCCGCCGGAACCGAACCGTTCCGGCACACCCCGCCGGTGCAGGTATGCCACACCGCCCGCCACCACCAGCCCGATCCCGGAGACCAGCAGCAGTGCCTTGGCCGGGGAGTCGGTGAGCGCCGCGCCACCGAGGCCGCCGAGCGCCGCGCTGAACAGTGCCCACAGGCTCGCGCCCACCGCGTCCAGTACGACGAAGCGGCGCAGCGGATAGTGGACGCTGCCGGTGGAGAGCGCGGAGACCACGCGTCCGCCGGGCAGGAAACGGCCGGCGATGACGAGCAGGGCGGCATGCCGTTCGACCATCGCGCGGGCGCGGGCATGCCGGGCCCGCCCGCGCTCGCCCCGCACGAGCCGGGCGATCGCGCGCGGGCCCGCGTACCGCCCGACGGCGTAACCGAGGCAGTCGCCGGCCAGCGCCCCGGCCGCCGCGACGCCCGTCAGCAGGGCGAGCAGCGGCGGGTCGGGGCCGATCAGCACGGCGACCAGGACAACAGTGCTCTCGCTCGGCATGAACGGCAGCAGCGCGTCCAGGCCGGACACCAGCAGGACGATCAGCCACAGCCAGGGCGAGTCCAGCATGCTCAGCAGCGGCTCGGCGAGCCGGTCCAGCTGCTCAAACATGCCGGCCGGCCACCGGTTCCTTCACCCGCGGGGGAGACGGCAGGCCCGGGACGGGCGCGCCGCCGACGGCCTCGGCCGGCATCCACCCGCCCAGTACGGCGCTCTCCGCCAGGGCCGCGAGCCGCCGCCGGTCGAGCCGGTCGCCGTCCGCCGTCAGCGTCGGATGTGCGGTGACGCGTACGGTCAGCGCGCGGGCCGCGAGCACCCTGCGCAGCGAGGCGACGAAGGTGTCCTCGCCGCAGAACGCGGCCACCGTGCTGGGGGTGCCTTGCTGGGCGTAGCCGATGGTCACCGGGCGGACCGGTGCGCCCGCGTCGATGGCCGCTTGAAAGGTGGCCCGGCGGAAGACGCCCTGGTCGGCGGTGCACCAGGTGGTGGCTTGCGGGAAGACCGCCACCGAGCGGCCGGAGGCCAGCAGATCCGTCAACTCCCCTACCAGGTAATGGAGTTGGCGGGGATTGGTACGGTCGATGAAGTGCGTACCGGCGCGGCGGGCCAGACCGCCGACGACCGGCCAGCCGCCGACCTCGCGCTTGGCGAGCAGGGTCACCGGTTCGACGGCGAGCAGCGCGGGGATGTCGAGCCAGGATATGTGGTTGACGACGATCAGGGTGCCGGGACCGCCCGCGGACTCGGGCGACACCAGGCTCTCCGCGGCGCCCTCCACGCGTATGCCGAGCGCCGAGAGCAGCGCGCGGGCGTGCGAGCGCAGCCGTACCGGATCGGCCATCCGTTCGCCGTCCGTCAGGGCGCGGCGCACCGCGTGGGCGAACGCGGCGCAGCGCAGGGCGGTTTCGGTGGCCCGGACGCGTGGCACGGCGTGGGTGGCGCAGTCCGGCGTACAGGCGGACCAGACGTCCCAGGGGCCGTTCACCGCTCCCCCAGGAAGAAGCGGCGGTAGCGGTCGCCGAGGCGCTCCATGTCCAGGACGACGAAGAAGTCGGCGACATCGAACTCGGGGTCGTGGGCGGGCGCGCCGCAGATCCAGGCGCCGATCCGCAGATAGCCGCGCAGCAGCGGGGGGAGCTGGGCGACGCTGGGGCGGTCGGGGACGGGGACGGTGGAGTGCCAGGGGTGGTGCGGGGTGACCTGGATCTCGGGCGGCGCGGCGTAGCGGGTCCGTCCCAGTTCCCAGGCGTGGGCGGCCGCGGTGCCGCCGTCGGCGAGCGGGACGGAGGCGCAGCCGGCGAGGTAGCGGTGGCCGGAGAGCAGGGTGTAGCGGGCGAGGGCGGCCCACATCTGGTTGATGACCGCGCCGCCGCGGTGGTCGGGGTGGACGCAGGAGCGGCCGGCCTCGATGAGGGAGGGGCGCAGCTCGGCCAGGGCGGCGAGGTCGAACTCGCCGTCGGAGTAGAGCCGTGAGCTGCGGCCGGGCGGCAGCAGCCGGTAGGTGCCGACGACGTCGCCGGTTTCGGTGTGGGTGACGACAAGGTGGTCGGCGAGGGCGTCGACGGCGTCGATGTCATGGCCGGCCAGCGGGGAGTTCAGGGTCGCGCCCATCTCCTCGCCGAAGACCTGGTGGCGCAGCCGCTGCGCGGCGCGGATCTGCTCTTCGGTGTCGGCGATCACGGCGGTGTAGCCGGGGGCGGTCGCCGGGTCGGTGGCGGTCGCCGGGTCGGTGGCGGGCGGGGTGGTGGGAGCGGTGGGGCGGCGGCCGTGAACGGCGGCGGACGCGGTCGATGCCATGCTCATGAGAGCCCTCCATGGGGAGTGGGGAGGTGGTGCTGGGTACACCCCCGGCCGGGGTGCGGAACCCAATGACCTGGCCTTCTCTACGCGGCAGACTGTTCCCGTGTCCGACGGCCGGGCGCGTAAAGCCCAGGGAGCGAACGGATGAGGGTCCGCAGAACACTGGTGGCCGCGGCCCGGGGGCTGGGACTCGCCCTGGTCGCACACGCGGGCTCGGTCGTGTTGTTCGTGCTGACCGTGGTGTCGATGGCCTTGGTGGCGGTCGGGGTGGGGGTGCTGACCACACCGGTCGTGGTGTCGCTGGCCCGGCTGTTCGCGCATCAGCGCCGGGTGTGGGGGCAGGAGATCGCCGGGCTGCGCATCCCTGCGGCGTACCGCCCCTTTCCGCCGGGCCTGCGCCGCGGCCCGGTCGGCCAGGCACAGCGCTGCGCGGTGCTGTTGCGGGATCCGGCGACCTGGCGGGAACTGTTGTGGCTGCCGGTGGACGCGACGGCGGGCTTTCTGCTGGCGCTGCTGCCGCCCTCGCTGGTCGCGTACGGCGTGGCGTTCGTCCTGCTGCCCCTGTTCCAGTGGGTGACCGGCCTCGGCAGCGAGGCGCTCGGGTGGGGGTCGCTGACCACCGATCGCCCGGAGCTGCTCTTCGTGACGCCACCGCTCGGCGTCGGCCTCCTGGCACTCGCCCGCTACGCGAATCCCGCGCTGCTACGGGCCCATTTCCAACTCGCCGCGGCATTTCTGACGCCACCCAAGACCGAGCTGACCGCCCGGGTGGCGCGGCTGACCGAGACCCGCCACGACGCGGTGGACGCCTCGGCCGCCGAGCTGCGCCGCATCGAGCGCGATCTGCACGACGGCGCGCAGGCCCGGCTGGTCGCGATGGGCATGAGCCTGGGCACGATCGAGGCACTGATCGACAACGATCCGGCGCGCGCCAAGGAACTGCTCGGCCGGGCCCGGGAGTCGTCCGCCGAGGCGCTGACCGAGCTGCGCGACCTGGTGCGCGGCATCCATCCGCCGGTGCTGGCGGAGCGCGGCCTGGGCGATGCGGTACGGGCGCTGGCACTGCGGATGGCGCTGCCGGTCGAGGTGGCGGTGGAGCTGCCGCGGCGGGTGGCGGCGCCGGTGGAGTCGGCCGCGTACTTCGCGATCAGCGAGGTCCTGGCGAACGCCGCGAAGCACTCGGGCGCGGAGCAGATCCGGGTGGACATCCACCATGCCGGGGACCGGCTGCGCATCGCGGTCACCGACAACGGCCGGGGCGGGGCGGTGCTGCGCCCCGGAGCCGCGGGCGGTGGCGCCGCAGGGGGCTCGGGGCTGCGTGGGATCGAGCGCCGGCTCGGTACATTCGACGGCATCCTCGCCGTCCGCTCTCCCGTCGGCGGGCCGACTCTGGTCACGATGGAGATTCCGTGCGCGTAGTGCTCGCCGAAGACCTCTTCCTGCTGAGGGACGGGCTGGCCCGGATGCTGGAGGCGTTCGGCTTCGAGATCGCCGCTTCGGTCGGGTCCGGCCCCGAGCTGAGCCGGGCGCTGGCGGAGCTGGAGCCGGATGTCGCGGTCGTCGATGTGCGGCTGCCGCCGTCGTTCACCGACGAGGGGCTGCAGTGCGCCCTGGCCGCCCGCCGGGCCCGGCCGGGACTGCCCGTGCTGGTGCTCTCCCAGCATGTGGAGCAGCTGTACGCGCGCGAGCTGCTGGCCGACGGCAGCGGCGGGGTGGGCTATCTGCTCAAGGACCGGGTGTTCGACGCCGAGCAGTTCATCGACGCGGTGCGGCGGGTGGCGGGCGGCGGCACGGCGATGGATCCGCAGGTCATCTCTCAGCTGCTGTCCCGGCGGTCGCGGGACCGGCCGATGACGAAGCTGACGCCACGTGAGGTCGAGGTCATGGAGCTGATGGCGCAGGGCCGGTCCAATGTGGCGATCGCGTCGCGGCTGGTGATCACGGAGCGGGCGGTCGCCAAGCACACCTCCAATATCTTCGGGAAGCTCCAGCTGCCGCCGTCGGACGACGACAACCGGCGGGTGCTGGCGGTCCTGGCCTACTTGGACCACGGCTGACGGACCGTTAGCGTGCCCCACGCACGGTTCTGTTGTTACTGCCGAGCAAGGGGAGCCCACGTGAGCCGACCATCACGACGCGCGCTGCTGGGAACCGCCGGAGCGATCAGCGCCAGGGCCGCGCTCGGCGGGGCCGCCGCGGCCGGGCCGCCCGTCCTGCGGCCCGACCGGGCGCCGTCGTACGACACCGCCCCCGCACGGGCGGCACTCGGCCGGCTGCTGCCCCGTCACGCCGGCCAGTTCCGCCTCGTGCCGCTCTCCGGGGACGGCGGCACCGACCGCTTCCGGGTCGACGGCACGCCCGGCCGGATCACGGTCGCCGCCACCACCCCGGCCACCCTGCTCACCGGCGTCCACTGGTACCTCAGATACACCTGCCGAGCACATCTGTCCTGGGCCGGCGACCAGCTGGACCTGCCCGCCGAGCTGCCCGCCCCGGCCGCCCCCCTCGAACGCGCCACCTCGCTCCCGCACCGCTTCGCCCTCAACGACACCCACGACGGCTACACCGCCCCGTACGCGGACTGGGCGCGCTGGGAGCGGCTGATCGACGTCCTCGCGCTGCACGGCGTGAACGAGGTGCTGGTCACGCCCGGCTCCGAAGCGGTCTACCACCGGCTGCTGACCGACTTCGGCTACTCCGACGCCGAGGCCCGCGCCTGGATCCCGGCGCCCTCGCACCAGCCGTGGTGGCTGTTGCAGAACATGAGCGGCTACGACGGCCCGACCAGCCGCCAACTGATCGACCAGCGGGCCGAGTTGGGCCGGAGGATCACCGACCGGCTGCGCGCCCTGGGCATGCGCCCGGTGCTGCCCGGCTACTTCGGCACCGTCCCCGACGGCTTCGCCGCCCGCAATCCCGGTGCCAGGACGGTGCCACAGGGCACCTGGTCGGGCCTCCGCCGCCCCGACTGGCTCGATCCGCGTACGGCGGTGTTCACCGACGTCGCCGCCGCGTTCTACCGCCACCAGCGCCAACTCCTCGGTCCCGCAGAGCACTTCAAGATGGATCTGCTGCACGAGGGCGGCAACCCGGGGGACGTCCCGGTGCCGGACGCCGCCCGCGCCGTCGAGAAGGCCCTGCGCACCGCCCGCCCGGACGCGACCTGGGTGATCCTCGGCTGGCAGCGCAACCCACGGCGCGACCTCCTGGACGCGGTCGACCACGACCGGATGCTGATCGTGGACGGGCTCAGCGACCTGGACACGGTCACCGACCGGGAAAAGGACTGGGGCGGGGTGCCGTACGCCTTCGGCAGCATCCCCAACTTCGGCGGCCGCACCACCATCGGCGCCAAGACCCATATGTGGGCCCGGCGCTTCACCGCCTGGCGCGACAAGCCGGGCAGCAAGCTCGTCGGGACCGCGTACATGCCGGAGGCCGCGGAACGGGACCCGGCGGCCTTCGAGCTGTTCAGCGAACTGGCCTGGCGGAAACACCCGGTGGACCGCACCGCATGGTTCGACGGCTACGCCGACGCCCGCTACGGCGACCGCGACGAGGGCGCCCGCGCCGCGTTCAGCGCGCTGCGCACCAGCACGTACGAGATCAGCAGCGAGGACGGCCGCCCGCACGACTCGCTGTTCGCCGCCCGCCCCAGCCTGACCGCCCGCTCCGGCACCACCTACGCCACCCAGACCCCGGCCTTCGACCCGGCCGCCTTCGACGCCGCCTTCGCCGCGCTGCTCACCGTCCGCCCGGAGCTGCGCGGCAGCGACGCGTACCGCTACGACCTGACCGACGCCGCCCGGCAGTCCCTCGCCAACCGCTCCTGGCAGCTGCTCCCGCAGCTCTACGACGCCTACCGGCGCGAGGACCTGGCGGCCTTCCGTGCCCTGTCCGGGCTGTGGCTGCGGCTGATGCGGCTGAGCGACGAGGTCACCGGCGCGCACCGGCGGTTTCTGCTCGGGCCGTGGCTGACGGACGCCAGGAAGACGGCGTCCGGCGCGGAGGAGGAGGCGCGGCTGGAACACAGCGCCCGCGCGCTGATCACCACCTGGGCGGACCGGGACACCGCCGACGCCGGCTCGCTCGCCAACTACGCCAACCGCGACTGGCACGGCCTGATCGGCGATGTCCATCTCCCCCAGTGGCAGGCGTACTTGGACGAGCTGACGGACGCGCTGTCGGCGGGCCGGCCGCCGAAGCCGTTCGACTGGTACGCCGTCGAGGAGCCCTGGACCCGCGCACGCAACGACTATCCGCTGCGCCCGACGGCCGATCCGTACCGCACCGCGCGGCGGGTCCACGACACCCTCGCCAAGGCCCCCTACCAGGGCACCGTCAAGGTCACCGCGGTGCCGTCCGCGATGCCGCCGGGCGGCCGCGCCAAGGTGACCGTGACACTGCGCAACGTCAACGGGCTGCGTGCCATGGGCCGCGTCGACTTCGCGCTCGCCGGTGTGGACGCCACCGCCACGGGCCCGGTGTCGCTGCCGTCCGTCCCGCCCGGCGGCACCGGCGAAGCCCGCTGGCGGGTCGCGGCCCCCGCCGAGCCGCTGAAGACCCCGCTGAAGCCGCTGCCGTACGACCTCACCGTCGAATACGGCCCCAAGGGCGAGCCACGGGTCCGCGCGACCCGGCACGGCACCCTGTACATCGCCGGGCCGCTGGACCCCGCGCTGAAGACCGTCACCACCAATGAGGCGGTTTTCGGCCAGTTGGACGGCCGCTTCGCGATCAACGGCTCGGGGGCGGACCTGTGGAAGGCCACCGCCCAGTTCGGCGCCGTCTACCGCGCGGAGGCGCTCGCCGCGGGCGGGTCGGTGACGGCCGAGGTGACCCGGCTGGACGCGACCGGCCCCTGGGCCCGCGCCGGCCTCATCGTCCGCAACCGCCTCGCGTCCCCCTCCCCCGATTCGCCGGAGGCCCTCGGCTTCCTCAACCTCTCCGTGACCCCCGGCAACGGGGTCGTGCTGTCCTACGACTCCAACGGCGACGGCGCCCTGGACACGTACCGGCGGATCACCGGCGTCACCGCACCCGTCCTGCTCCGCCTGACCCGCGGCGCCGACGGCACCCGGTCCGGCAGCGGCACGGGATCCGGCACCTACACCGGTTCCTGCTCCACCGACAACGGCGCCACGTGGCGAGAGGTCGGCACCGTCACCGTCCCCGGGGCCACCGCGCGGCAGGACGCCGGGCTGCACCAGTGTGCGTCCAACTCCGGTACTGGGAGCGCGAATGAACGGGGCACCGCCGAGTTCGACCGCTGGAAGGTCGGCTGAACCACGGCGTACGCTGACCGGGAACGGATCACGAGCGAGGAGATCACGGTATGAGTGCCGCAGCTGAGAAGGAGTGGCTCTACGCCCTCGACATCTCCGACGCCACCTGGCAGCGCCCGCCCGGCGGTGCCGAAGAAGCGGTGGAGATCGCCTTCCTGGAGCGCGGCGCGGTGGCGATGCGCAACTCCAAGGACCCGGATGTCGTCCTGCGCTACACCGAGGCGGAATGGCGTGCTTTCGTTCTGGGCGCGCGGGACGGCGAGTTCGACCTGCGGAAGTAGGGGCCGTCCGGTCACCCGTGGGGCGCTTGCGTGCCGCGGGTGACCATCACAGGATTCACTCGTTTCACCGAACGTGGAGCAGCAGCAGGCGACAACCCCGCGTCCGGACCGCACCTTTGTTGACGGCGCCGACGGCGCCGACAGCCCCGACAGTGGTGACGGCATCGACGTCGATCAGGCCGAGGCGGCGCTGGTCGAGCACTATCCCCGGCTGGTTCGGCTGGCCTACCTCGTACTGCCGCCCGGGATGGGCCGCAACCGGCGTGTACTGACCGCCCATGCGGTGGCGCAGCGGTCGCTGCCGCGCCGGCACACGGACGGCCGCGATCTCGGTCTGCCCGCCCAGCGCGGCGGCGCGGACGCGGCCACCGATCCCGGCTATGCCTTCCTGCGGCTGCGTGTGCTGCGGGCCGCGCTAGCCGCCGGGCGGCCGCGGAAGCTGCCCGCACTGCCGCCGCTGCTCCCCCAGGTGTGGGGGCTGCGGCTGTTCCCGCGCTCCGGCGGCGCGGATGAACTCGCCCTGGACCAGGCGCTGTCGGCACTGTCCAGCGCGTCTCGGGCGGCGTACGTACTGCGCGATCTGGAGCGACTGACGGCGCAGGACGCGCGGCGGGTGCTGGAGGCCGCCGGGGTGGACGGCGCCCGGGAGGCGCTGGACGAGGCGGGCAAGGTCGCGGCGCCGGCCGGCAGCCGGGACCGGTCGCTGCTGGAGTCGGTGGAGTTCGACCCGTGCGCGCTCCAGGCCCGGCCGACGGACCTGATCCGGCGGCGGCAGCACGGACGGGCGGCACTGGCGGCGGGCGTGGCGGCGCTGGTGTGTGGAACGCTGCTGGCGCTGCCGGGCGACGGCTGGGGCCCGGATGGCGCGGCCGCACCGCCGTACGCACGGAATCCCGCGGCCGAAGCGGCCCTGGACCCCGGCAAGTTGACGGTGGCATCGGCGAGCGCCTGGAAGAGCGCGGCGCGCCAGGACTTCTCGGCCTGGCCGGCCCGCGGCGACCGGACCGGCGACAAGGCGCTGCTGCGGCGGGCGCTGGCGGTATGGGCACGGCCGGGGGCCGGGGTGGCCGTCAGCGCGGCGCCCGGCACCGCGACCGGGCCCGCGGCGGGACCGCCGCAGCTGCTGTTCGCGGGCGTGGTCGACCACGCCGTGGTGGTGCTGTTCCACGACGGGCTGCGGGTGGTGCGGTATGCCGAGGCCGCGGACGGCGAGGGCCGGGGTGACGGCTCCGGCGCGGCGCTGGACTTCGCGCGTATGGACGGCGCGAAGGCGGCGTCGGCGGGCGCGCTGGTGGTGGGCCGTACGACGGGCAACGTCCGCTATCTGACGGCTCCCTGGGTGAAGTCGGTACGGCTGGTCGATCTGCTGAAGCCGGACGAATCGGGGCAGGCGCTGCACATCGGCGCGAACGGCCTGACCGATCCCGTGCCGTCGCCGCGCCCCGAGCAGAAGTGCATGTCATGGCCGGCCCTGCGGATGGGCGGCGAGCTGCTGACCGACCTCGGCGAGCTGGCCCCGGCACGGCTGACGTACGGCTCGCCGCGCAAGCCGGGTGGGGCAGTCGGTCCGGAGGCCAGGGCGGCCTGGGCGCGTACGGCCTGCCAGCTGCCGGCGGTGCGCGGGCACGGCGTACGCGAGGTGAACGCGTGGCGGTTCGCGGAGCAGCAGCTGCCCGGGGGTGCGGGCAGCGCCGAGTGGGTGTGCACCCGCGCGGAGACCTGGCGCGGGTCGGACAGCCGGACGATGGCGCTGTTCCAGGCGCCGGCGCCGAGCGGGCAGCCGTACGCGCCGGGGACGGTGGCGGCGCGCGCCGAGGGCGGCACGGCCTGCGGGCCGCGCGCGCCGGAGGCGCTGGCCGGAGTGCTGTGGAAGGCCACGGACGGGCAGTGGTGGCTGCTGGCCGCGGGCAGCGAACAGGTCACCTCGATCACGGCGACCGGCGGGGTGCGCGGCGAGGCTCCGGGACGGCTGCTGGCAGTCGAGGCGAAGGCGGGCGACCGGGCGGAGCTGGCGGGGCGGTCGGCGGACGGCGGAAAGGTGGAGGCGCTGCACTGAGGCCCGGCAAGGCTCCCCGCTTCCCCTGCGCCGACTCGCCCTCTCCGACTCCCCTTCGCCGAGATCCCTTCTCCGAGATCCCTTCGCCGGTTCCCCTTCCCGGGATTTCCTTGTCCGAGGGGTACCGGCATTCCTTACCCGTCAGTACATTGACGCCATGTCTAACACGGCCTCGTTGCGGCCCCAGCCGGTCGCGTCCGAACACATACCCCTGAAGGCCCGCAACGTCGCCTTCGACTGGGCAGACACCCCGCTGCACTGGATCCCCGGCGATCCGGCCAGCACCCACACGATCAACGTGCTGCACCTGCTGCTACCTGCAGGAGAGCGCTGGTTCGTGCACGTCTACAAGCAGGTGCTGCCCTATATCCGCGACGCTCAACTGCGCGAGGACGTGATCGGGTTCATCGGCCAGGAGGCGATGCACTCACAGGCGCACGACGACGTCCTGCCGCACCTCAAGGAGCTGGGCCTCGACCCGACGCCGTACACCGCGCAGGTCGACTGGCTCTTCGAGAAGCTGCTCGGCGACCGCACGCTGCCGCCGGGCCGGGCGCGCAAGTGGTGGCTGATGGAGCGGGTCGCGACGATCGCCGCGATAGAGCACTACACGGCGTTCCTCGGCGACTGGGTGCTGAACGCCGAGGCGCTGGACGCCAAGGGCGCCGATCCGATGATGCTCGATCTGCTGCGCTGGCACGGCGCGGAGGAGGTCGAGCACCGCTCGGTGGCCTTCGACCTCTTCGTGCATCTGGACGGCGGCTACCGGCGGCGCGTACGCACCTGGGCCATCGCCTTCAGCGCCCTGGTCTTCCTCTGGCAGCGCGGCACCCGGTTCTTCATGGAGAACGACCCGTCGCTGATCAACGGGAAGGCCAGCTTCCGGGAGTTCTTCCGCGCCGGGCGGCAGGGGACGCTGCCGACCACCGGGGCCATGGCCCGCTCGATCCCGCAGTACCTCAGCCGCGCGTACCACCCCTCCCAGCACGGCAGCACCGAGCAGGCCGTCGCCTATCTCGCCGGATCCCCCGCCGCGACCTCGGCCGAGGCCCGTACGGCCGGAGGTGCCTGAGATGTCCCGTATACGTACCGTCGTCGTGGTTGCCATGGCCGCACTCGTCGCCCGGCGGGCGCTGCGCCGCCGCATCAAAGCGTCCCCGCTGTGGCCGATGCCCGCACTGGAGAACCCCGTCTCGGGGCGGGGCCGCCAAGGCTCGGAGGCACGGCAGTTGACGGTCGTGGAGCGCACGGAGGAGGCCGAGGGCGTGGTGCGGCTGCGCCTGGAGGGCGAGAAGCTCCCGGGCTGGGAGCCGGGGGCACATATCGACCTGGTGCTGCCGTCGGGGACCGTACGCCAGTACTCGCTGTGCGGGGAGCCCTCGACGCCCGGTTCGTACACCATCGCGATCCGGCTGATCGAGGACGGCCGGGGCGGCTCACGCGAGGTGCACGAGCAGCTGCACGAGGGGACGGTCGTGGAGGTCCGCGGACCCCGCAACCGCTTCCGGCTCGACGAATGCCCTGCCTATCTCTTCCTCGCGGGCGGGATCGGCGTCACCCCGATCCTGCCGATGCTGCGGCAGGCCGAGGCGGAGGGGGTGCCGTGGCGGCTGGTGTACGCGGGGCGGTCGCGGGCGTCGATGCCGTTCCTGTCGGAGATCGAGAAGCTGGCGGGGGCCGGCTCGGACCGGCTGACGGTGGTCGCCGAGGACGAGGACGGCCGGCCCGACCTCGCGGCGGTGCTCGCCGACGCGCCCCCGCATGCCGCCGTCTACTGCTGCGGGCCCGAGCCGCTGATGGACGCGGTGGCCGCGCTGCTGCCAAAAGGGCCCGACGGGTTGACCCTGTACACCGAGCGGTTCGCGCCGGCCGCACCCGTACCGACCGGCGGGAACGCACCCTTCGAGGTGGAACTGCGGCGCACCGGCCGTACGGTCACCGTGCCCCCGGACACCAGCGTGCTGCGGGCGATCCGCGACCAGGCGCTGCCGGACCTGCCGTACTCCTGTGAGCAGGGCTTCTGCGGTACCTGCCAACAGCGGGTGCTGGCCGGTGAGGTGGACCACCGCGACGAACTGCTGACGGACGCCGAGCGCGATGACTCGCTGCTGATCTGTGTGTCACGGGCACGCGGCGATCGCCTGGTACTCGATCTGTGACCCCGTCCCGGATCCGTCCAGGATCCGGTGCGTGATTCCGTGCGGCGCCCCAGGTCGTTAGTGTGGTGCGCATGACGACCGGGGCGCGCCGCAGAATGGGCGTCGAGGAGCGGCGCGAGCAACTCATCGCCGTCGCACTCGACCTCTTCAGCCACCGTTCCCCCGAGGATGTGTCGATCGATGAGATAGCCGAGGCGGCGGGGATCTCCCGACCGCTCGTCTACCACTACTTCCCGGGCAAACAGCAGCTCTACGAGGCCGCGCTGCGGCGCGCGGCGGAGGAGCTCACCACCCGCTTCGTCGAACCGCACGAGGGCCCGCTCGGCGCCCGGCTGCTGCGGGTCATGGAGCGGTACTTCGACTTCGTGGAGGAACACGGACGCGGCTTCTCCGCGCTGATGCGGGGTGGCCCGGCGGCCGGTTCGAGCCGCACCAGCGCGATGATCGACGGCGTACGCCAGGCCGCCTTCGAGCAGATCCTCGCGCATCTCGACATCGCGCAGCCCGCCCCGCGGCTGGAGTTGGTGGTCCGCTCGTGGATCTCACTCGCCGAGACCACCGCGCTGCTGTGGCTGGACGGGCAGCGCATTCCACGGGCGGAGCTGGAGCGGCAGCTCGTGCACGACTTCGCGGCGCTGGCTGCGGTGAGCGCCGCGTACGACGAGCGGATGGCCGAGGTGGTCCGCCGGATACTGGCGGACGAACCGGCGGATGGGATGTTCGCGGAGCTGGTGGAACGACTGGCGGTTCGCTGCGGTCCGCTGCGCTTTGCCTCCGCCGATTTTTAGCTCTCCCGCCGTTGCGCCTGCGGCGGGCCGGTCCGCTGCGCTTTGCCTCCGCCCGATTTCCAGCTCTCCCCCCGTTGCGCCTGCGGCGGGCCGGTCCGCTGCGCTTTGCCTCCGCCCGATTTCCAGCTCTCCCCCCGTTGCGCCTGCGGCGGGCCGGTCCGCTGCGCTTTGCCTCCGCCCGATTTCCAGCTCTCCCCCCGTTGCGCCTGCGGCGGGCCGGGTCGCTGCGCGGGGCTGTCGGGTGCGGTGCCGCTCCTCCGGACTTCGTCCTGCGGCGCGGCCCCTCCCGTGGGTGGGGGGAGAGGTCGGTGGGGGCGTGCCTTTCCCGTCCTCTGCCGCTTGGGCCTGGGCCCGGTGCGGCAGAATCGCGCCATGGATGAGATCACGTTCCGGCCGGCCGACGACGGTGCCGATCCCGCGGTTCTGGTGGAGCTGTACGACGCCGCGGCGCGCTGGATGCAGGAGTCCGGCATCGACCAGTGGAAGCCCGGCGGGAAGGGTGTGGAGCACTTCCGACTGCGGATCAAGGAGGGCGAGGTCTGGCTGGCGGAGGCGGCCGGGCGAATAGTGGGCGCCTTCGAACTGTGGTGGCAGGACGAGCCGGCGTGGGGGCCGCAGCCGCCGGAGGCGGGGTATGTGCACCGGCTGATGGTGGACCGTACGCACGCACCGGCCGGGACCGGGCGATCGATGCTGGCGCACGCCGAGCGGCGGATCGCCGAGATGGGGCGGGAATGGGCGCGGCTGGACTGCCTGGCGTCCAATCCGCGGTTGCGTACGTACTACGAGGGTGCCGGGTACACCTTCGTCGGGGAGCAGTCCTCCAAGTCGGACGGCGGAGGGGCTCCGTATGCCGTCACCCTCCTGGAGAAGCGGCTGTCCCGATAGCCGGTGGGAGCGCAACCACGCCCGCCCCCACCGGCCTTAACCACCCACCCACGGGAGGGGACGGACCGCAGGACGAAGTCCGGAGGGCCGTCACCGCACCCGAAATACCCACGCCCGCCGCAGGCGCAACGGCGAGAAACCACCACGGCGGGACAGCCGAGTACGTGGGGAGTCAGCTGGGGCGTCAGCCACGCTCCGCGGACCGCCGGAAGACCGCGACGGTGCGGGCCGGGACGGTGAAGGTGCCTGACGCCCGTGTGTACGACGCGGTGGCGGTGACCGGGTCCGCGCCGTGCGCCTGGACCGGGTGCAGCGCATAGCGCTCGCCCGCCACGGCACCGACGGTCTGGTCCTGTTGGTGCGGGGTGGCGTTGAAGACGACGACCAGCCGCCCCAGGCGCATCGTGATCACGCCGGGTGTCTCGTCCTTGCCGGACAGCGGGAAGGACAGCGCGCGCTGCACCTCGGCCGCGGTGGCCAGGCCGAAGTCGGGCTCGGTGGCGCGGATGCGGGTGAGGTCCCGGTACGCGGCGGAGGCGCCGGTGATCTCGGCGCAGCCGGGACGCAGTGCCGGGTCGGCGAGCAGCGGCCGGGCGTAGGGCCACTTGTCCTTGTTGTCGGCGGCGGGCGGCAGGCCGCGGCCGAAGCCGTTGCCCTCAGCGCAGTCCCAGTGCAGCGCGTTGAACCAGTCGCCGCTGTTGAAGGAGTTCCGGTCCAGGGATTTGGAGCGCAGCAGGTCGGTGCCGGACTGGGAGAGCGCGGGGCCCTGGGCGAGGGTGGCGGTTGCCAGCGCGAGCACCTGCATACGGGCGCGGTCGGGGGCGGTCGCGCTCTGCGGGAGCTTGAAGGCCAGTGCGTCGTAAAGGGTTTCGTTGTCGTGCGCGTCGGCATATGAGAGCGCGTCGCCGGGGGCGGCGGCGTATCCGGCGGGCGCGCCGTTGTAGTCGACCTGTGAGCCCTTGACCGTACGGCCGCTCGTGTCGGTGAACGTGTACTCGGCGAGGCCGCCGCTCAGTCCGACCTTGATGAGGTCCTGGTAGTGGAGGAGACGGGACCGCTGCGCGGCCGAACTACCGTTGGTGGGTGAGGAGTTGGGGTCGGTGTAGAGGCCGGAGGCGAAGCCCTGGACCCGTGGGTCGGCGTCGAAGGGGCCGCCGCCGCGGATCGCGTCGCGCGAGCGGTCGTCGAAGGTGGCGATACCGGTTCCGGCCATGTTCTTCTGGGTGGCCTGGACGAACCGGGCGTCGTCCGCGACCTCCCCGAAATTCCAGCCCTCGCCGTAAAGGACGACGGACTTGCCGTCGACACCGTCCTTCTGCGGTGTCAGTGCGTCCAGGGCCTTGCGTACGGCGAGAATGTTGGCCTTCGGGTGGTGGCCCATGAGGTCGAAGCGGAAGCCGTCGACCTTGTACTCCTTGGCCCAGGTGACGACGGAGTCGACGACGAGTTTGCCCATCATGGTGTGTTCGGGCGCGGTGTTGGAGCAGCAGGTGGAGGTGGCCACGCTGCCGTCGTCGAGGAGTCGGTGGTAGTAGCCGGGGACGATCCGGTCGAGTACGGAGTCGGGGTCCTGGCCGCTCGCGACGGTGTGGTTGTAGACCACGTCCATGACGGTCCGCAGCCCCGCGCCGTTCAGGCCCTGCACCATGCGGCGGAACTCCACGGTGCGGGGGGTGCCGTCCGGGTCGGAGGCGTAGGAGCCCTCGGGGACGGTGTAGTGCAGCGGGTCGTAGCCCCAGTTGAAGCCGTCCTTCGCGGCGGTCTTCGCGATGCACTCCTGCTGCTTCTCGGAGTCGGCCGGGTACGAGGCGAGGTCGCAGTCGGGTGGTGACTGCTGGTCCCGGCGCTCGGGGACCGTGCCGATGTCGAAGGCGGGCAGCAGATGGACGTACGAGGTGCCGCTGCTGGCCAGCGAGGCCAGATGCCTCCCGCCCGCCGAGTCGCGCTCGGTCAGGGCCAGGTACTGACCGGGGTGCTTCGAGGTGCGGTCCGTGAGGGAGAAGTCGCGGATGTGCAGCTCCTGGATGCGGGCATTGCGGAGGGTCAGCGCGTAGCGCTGTCTACTGGGGGTGGAGGTCGGGCGACGGGCGGGCAGGACGGGGGCGGGTTTGCGTAGCCGGTCCCAGCCCTCGGGAGCGAGCTTCGGGTCGGTGAGGTCGACGAGGAGGCTGCGGCCGGAGTCGGCGGTCAGTGCGGTGGAGTAGGGGTCGGTGACCTTGTTGGTGACCGTCTTGCGGACGCTGGGTGCCCACACGGTCACGACATAGCGGTACGGCTTCCCGGCCCAGTCGCGCTCGCCGCGGACGCGCCACACCCCGCTGGCGTCGTCCCGCCGCATCGCGACCGTACGGCCGTCGAGTTCAAGCGCTACGGTCCGGGCGGTCGGCGCCCAGACGGAGAGGGCGGGGCGGCCGCCCCGGAAGACCGGCCCGAGGGCGGTTCCGGCTGCGGCCGTACCGTACAGGTCGTCCAGCACGCCGGGTATCTGCACGCCGGTCGTGGCACGCTTCCCGTCCGCCGAACGCTGGGTGGCGACCAGCCGCTCCCGCAGGGCCTTACGGGCCAGGTCGCGGTCGCGCGGGTCGACGGTGAAGGCCGGGAAGTCCTTCAGATGCGGATAGGCGGCCTGCTCGGACGGGCTCAGGGTGCCGGGCGCAAGGCGGATGCTCCCCCGCGCCTTGAGGGCGCGGGAGGTGCCCCCATCCTCTTGCGTCCCGAACTCCAGCTGGGCCTCGGTGCGTTCGGCGCCCTTCCAGACCACGGTGTCGCGGTCGATCCACTGCGCCTCGGCCTTGACCGGGTCGGACGGGGACGCCTGCGCCTGCTGCTGCGGCGGTACGAACAGGCCGGCTGCACCCGCGATCAGGGCGAGCGCGGCGGCCGCGCGTCTGCGCGCCCGGTGTGCGGTAGGGGACATGGCTCCTCCTGAAGGAGTTGGAGTGACATGGCCCGGCAACGCGCCTTGCCCAAGGGGCCGTTGATCGTTCTAGTCGCCGGAACTCCCCCTTGCAAGACCTTACGCAAGACATTGCAACGGTGTTACGTTCTATCCGAACCGGTCCGGCCGGCCGATGGGTCCGATGGGCCCCCGCGCCCTTAAGGCGTGGGGGAGCATCTGCCGGACCCCACGCGCCCGGCCGGCCGGACCGGTCTCCAACTCACGTCGTCACGCCGTCACTCCCGGGACCGGCCCCGTGGAGCCGCGGACGACCAGCTCGGGCTGGAAGACGAACTCGGTGTGCTGCACGGGGGTCCGCGACCCTTCCGCACGGCCCCTGATCTCCTCGATCAGGGCGCCTACGGCCGCGGAGGCCATGGCCTGGACCGGCTGCCGTACGGTCGTCAGCGGCGGGTCGGTGAAGGCGATCAGCTGGGAGTCGTCGAAGCCGACGACCGAGAGCCGGCCCGGTACGTCGAGGCCGCGTTGCCGGGCCGCGCGCACCACGCCCAGCGCCATCAGGTCACTGCCGCAGACGATGCCGGTACAGCCCTCGTCGAGGAGCGTGGCGGCCGCCGCGTGACCGCCCTCGACGCTGAACAGGGTGTGCCGGACGTGCCGTTCGGCCTGCCCCCTCGACAGGCCGAACGACTCGCCCAGCGCCGCCACGAACCCCTCGGCCTTGCGGCGCGAGGGCACATAGCGGGCCGGCCCGACGGCGAGGCCGATCCGCTCATGGCCCAGCTCGGCCAGATGCCGTACGGCCATCCGGGCGGCCGCGCCGTCGTCGGGCGAGACGAAGGGCGCGTCGATGCGCTCGTTGTAGCCGTTGATGAGCACGAACGGGACACCGCGGGACGTCAGCCGGGCGTAGCGGGCCGGGTCGGCGCCGGTGTCCGCGTGCAGCCCGGACAGGAAGACGATGCCGGTGACACCGCGCTCCTCCAGCTGCTCCACCAGCTCGTCCTCGGTCGCACCGCCCGGCATCTGGGTGCAGAGGACGGGGGTGTAGCCGTGTCCGGCCAGCGACTGCTCGATGATCTGGGCGAACGCAGGAAAGATCGGGTTGGTCAGTTCGGGTATGACCAGCCCGACCAGCCCGGCGCTGCGGCGCCGCAGCCGTACCGGGCGTTCGTAGCCGAGGACGTCGAGGGCGGCGAGCACCCGCTGCCGGGTGGTCGCCGCGACGCCCGCCTTGCCGTTCAGTACGCGGCTTGCGGTCGCCTCGCTGACCCGCGCCTGGGTGGCGATGTCGGACAGGCGCGGGGTCGCTCGGGAAGCGGGCAGGGTCACTCCTCCCACCAGACGGCGGTGTCTGCGGGGAGCGTGAACTCGCCCTCGGTGACGTCGAGTTGGCGGGAGGAGAGCAGCACCCGGCCGGGGGCTGCCAGCCGGGCCGGAGCATCCGTCGTATTGACCGTGCAGATCAGGCCGCCGGGGCGGCGGAAGGCCAGTACGCCGTCGGGGGCGTCCAGCCACTCCACCGCGTCGCCCGCGCCGAGCCCGGGGTGTGTGCGTCGCAGGGTCAGTGCGGTGCGGTAGAGCTCCAGGGTGGAGGACGGGTCGCCGGTCTGGGCCTGCACGGTGAGTCCTGCCCAGTCGGCGGGCTGGGGCAGCCAGCTGCCGCCGGTGCCGAAGCCGTACGGCGGCGCGTCGCCGGCCCACGGGATCGGCACCCGGCAGCCGTCGCGCAGGCCGTCCTGGCCGGTGTCCCTGGAACCCCGGGAGAACGCCGGGTCCTGGCGGACCTCGTCGGGCAGGTCGGTCACCTCCGGCAGGCCCAGTTCCTCGCCCTGGTAGACGTACGCGGAGCCGGGCAGCGCCAGCATCAGCAGGGCGGCGGCACGGGCGCGGTCCAGGTCGCCGCCGAGGCGGGTGCGGTGGCGTACGACGTCGTGGTTGGAGAGCACCCAGGTGGTGGGGGCGCCGACCGGGCGCATCGCGTCCAGCGAGGTGTCGATGGCCTCGCGCAGGTCTGCCGCGTCCCAACCGGTGTTGAGGTAGTGGAAGTTGAAGGCCTGGTGCAGCTCGTCGGGGCGGAGGTAGCGGGCGGTGCGCTCGGCGGTGGGGGTCCAGGCCTCGGCGACCGCGATCCGGTTCCCGGCGTACTCGTCCAGGACGGTGCGCCAGGAGCGGTAGATGGCGTGCACGCCGTCCTGGTCGAAGAACGGCAGTACCTGGTTGCCGAGCAGTTTCAACTGGTCGCCGCGGCCCATGTCGGGCAGCCCGGCGGCCTTGACCAGGCCGTGCGCCACGTCCACCCGGAAGCCGTCCACGCCCAGGTCCAGCCAGAAGCGCAGGATGGAGCGGAACTCGTCCTGGACGGCGGGGTGTTCCCAGTTGAAGTCGGGCTGTTCGGGGGCGAAGAGATGGAGGTACCACTCGCCGTCGGGGACCCGGGTCCAGGCGGGGCCGCCGAAGATGGACTCCCAGTCGTTGGGCGGCAGTTCACCGTTCTCGCCGCGCCCCTTGCGGAAGTGGAAGCGCTCGCGGGCCGTTGAGCCGGGGCCCTCGGCCAGCCCACGGCGGAACCATTCGTGCTGGTCGGAGCAGTGGTTGGGGACGAGGTCGACGATGATGCGCAGGCCCAGGCGATGGGCCTCGCGGATGACGGCCTCGGCGTCGGGCAGGGTGCCGAACATCGGGTCGATGGCGCGGTAGTCGGCGACGTCATAGCCGGCGTCGGCCTGCGGGGAGGCGTAGAAGGGGCTGAGCCAGACGGCGTCCACGCCGAGGTCACGCAGATACGGCAGTCGGCTGCGGATACCCGCCAGGTCCCCCATGCCGTCGCCGTTCCCGTCGGCGAAGCTGCGCGGATAGACCTGGTAGATCACCGCGTCGCGCCACCAGTCGGTGGGGTTGTGCTGCTGGGTCATGTCATCCCTTAGTGGTGCCGGCGGTCAGTCCGGATACGAGGTGGCGCTGGGCGAAGGCGAAGACGAGTGCGGCCGGCACGGCGATGATCACGGCCGCGGCGGTCATCGATCCCCAGTCGTTGGTGTACTGGTTGACAAAGGTCTGCAGGCCGCCGGCGAGCGTGAGGTTCTCCTCGCCGGTCATGAACGCGGAGGCGTAGGCGACTTCGGCCCAGGCGGTGACGAAGGTGTAGAAGCCGGTGACGGCCAGCCCCGGCCGGGCCAGCGGCAGGACGAGCCGCCAGAAGGTGCCGAAGGGGTTGAGGCCGTCGACCCGTCCCGACTCGTCGATCTCCACCGGGATGGTGTCGAAGAAGCCCTTCATCATCCAGGCGCAGAACGGGACGGCGATGGTGAGATACGTGATCACCAGGCCCGCGGGCTGGTTGAGCAGGTTGAGGCTCGCCAGCAGGTTGTAGAGCGGCACGATCAGCACGGCGACCGGGAACATCTGGGTGATCAGCAGCAGCCACATCAGCGGGCGCATCCCGGGGAAGCGGAAGCGGCTGACGGCGTAGCCGGTGGTGGCCGCGATGAAGACCCCGAGGACGGTGGTGAACCCGACGACCACGAGCGAGTTCTTGAACCAGGTCAGGAACTCCGTATCGCCCAGTACGTGCGTGTAGTTGGCGAAGGTGAAGTGGGTGACGAGGCTGGTGGTGAACGCGTCGTCCTTCGGTTTGAAGGAGGTGACCAGCAGCCACAGGGGCGGGAAGACGGCCACGGCCGCGGCGACGATCAGGGTCGCGTGCAGGCCGAACGAGGCCAGCAGACCCCTCTTGTTGCGGTTGTTGCGTTCAGTCCGCATGGTCACCACACCTCTCCCTGCTTGCGCAGCGCCCGGCGGTAGACCACCGCGACGAGCGAGAGCATCACCAGGATCAGAACGCCCCAGGCCGCGGACTCGGAGAAGTTGCGGGGGCTGTCGATGAAGGAGAGCCGGTAGGCGTAGGTCACCAGGATCTCGGTGGCGTCGCCGGGCCCGCCCCTGGTGAGCAGGAAGATCACCGGGAACATGTTGAAGGTCCAGATGGCGGAGAGCAGGATCACCGTGCTGCTGACGGCGCGCAGTCCGGGCAGCGTGATGCTGCGGAACCGCTGCCAGGCGTTGGCCCCGTCCATCTCGGCCGCCTCGTACAGCTCGCCGGGTATGGACTGCAGGCCGCCGAGCAGCGCGACGAGCATGAAGGGCACGCCCAGCCAGACGTTGGCGGCGATGACCGAGAGCTTCGCCCAGGTCGGGTCGTTGAGCCAGGGGACCGCGTCGATGCCGCCGCCGGTGAGCAGCTTGTTGAGGATGCCGCTCTTCTCGTTGTAGAGCATCCGCCAGGTGAAGATGGAGATGAAGGCGGGGACGGCCCAGGGCAGGATCAGCGCGAGGCGGTAGAAGGTGCGGCCGCACAGCTTCCGGTTCAGCATGTTCGCCAGGGCGAGGCCGGTCAGGAAGGTGAGCGAGACACAGCCGACCGTCCACAGCACGGTCCAGCCCAGGCGGTCCCAGAAGACGGCGTCGGAGAGCACCGCCTGGTAGTTGTCCAGGCCGGTGAACTTGTAGGTCGCGGGGAGGTGGTTGACGCCGATGTTCCGCTCGACATTGGCCTCGTTGGCGTCGGTGAGCGAGAGGAAGACGCCGCGCACCAGCGGATAGCCGATGATCACCCCGAGGACGAGTACCACCGGGGCGACCATCGTCCATGCGTACCAGTGGGTGCCGAATGCCCGGCGCACCCGTAGAGCGAAGGTCACTTGTAGTCCTTGAGCAGCTTCCGGTAGGCGTCGCCGGTCGCCTTGGCGGCCTGCTCGGGCGAGGCGGCGCCGGTGAGCACCTTGTTCATCTGGACCTTGATCGGCTCGAAGAGCGAGTTGCCCTCGGCGATCCAGGGGCGCTGCACGGCGCCGTCGACGGCGGGCTTGAAGAACTCGACCATCTCGTTGTTCTTCACGGCCGGGACGTCGTATACGGACTTGCGGGTGGGCAGCAGGCTCAGCTGCTCGGTGGTCTGCTGCTGGATCTTGGCCGAGCTCATGTACTTCACGAAGGCGTAGGAGGCCTGGAGGTTCTTGCTGCCGGCGTAGACCGACAGGTTCCAGCCGCCCTGCGGGGAGCCCTGGGCACTGCTGCCACCGGGGACGGGGGCGACGCCGAGGTTCTTCTTGTCCTTGAACGCCTTGCCGGCACGGGCGCCCTCGATGTCCCAGGGACCGTCGATCGCCATCGCGACATCGCCGTCCTTGAGAGCCTTGAGCTGGTTCTCCTGGCCGTCGGTGGCATCGGTGACGGCGGCCTTGGAGTCGACCAGGCTCTTGATCGTCTTGAACGCCTTCACGCCGGCGCCGTCATCGATCTCCACGATCTTGTCGCGGGCGTCGACCATGTTGCCGCCCTCGCCGTAGAGGTAGGGCAGGAACCAGTAGGGGTCGTCGCCGCGCAGATAGAGGGCGGTGGCGCCGGTCTTGGCCTTGATCTTCTTGGCGGCGGTGGCCAGCTCGGTGAAGGTCTTGGGCACCTCGACGCCGGCGTCCTTGAGGATCTTCTTGTTGTAGAAGAGCCCGAGGGTGTCGATGACCTGCGGCGCGGCGTAGGTCTTGCCCTTGAACTCGGTGCTGCCGAGGGCCTGCGGGAGGTAGTCCGCGGTGTCGTCGAGGGCGGGGGTGCCGTTCAGCGGCGCGAGGTAGCCGAGGTTGGCGAAGTCGGCGGTCCAGGCGACCTCGGTGCGCATCACATCGGGAGCGCCGGAGTTTCCGCCGGCCGCGTTCTTGAACTTGGCGTTGGCGTCGCCGAACGGCACGTTCACATATTTGACGTGGACCTTGGGGTGCTCCTTCTGGAACCCCTCGGCGAGCTTCTTGTAAGTCGCCTTCTCGGCGTCATTGGAGGTGTCCCAGAAGGTAACGGTTCCGGACAGTTCACCTCCGCTGTTGCCGCCGCCGTCGTCCTCCCCGCCACCGCACGCTGTCGCTGTCAGTGCCAGGCCCGCTACCAGCGCGGTGGCCGTAACACCACGTATGCCACGCCGCATGTGAACTCCTTAGGGAAACGCCTCAGATGGCGGTCTGGAACGTAACAGCGCCGCAAACAAACCGAAAGACCTTGCGCAAAATTGCTGCAAGAAACCCGGAACAAATTGCAACGCTATGGCCGGAACAGCACCCTCCTACCCCCCTCTCCCCCGTCACCCCGCGCCCGCCCGAGCGTTGATTCCTTGAAGCCCTCGTGACTCTTCAAGCACCAGCGACTGACGTATGACTCTTGACCTCGACAGGGACGGCAGATGACCCAGGAGCTCACTTCCCCCAGCCCCGCCCCCCAGGCCCCCGGACCGGGCCGAGGTCCGGAGTGGTGGCGCGACGCCGTCATCTACCAGGTGTACGTCCGCTCCTTCGCCGACAGCGACGGCGACGGCATCGGCGATCTGCGCGGCGTGTGCCGGCGGCTGCCGTACCTGAAGGACCTGGGCGTGGACGCCGTCTGGCTCACGCCGTTCTACGCCTCGCCGCAGGCCGACGGCGGCTACGACGTCGCCGACTACCGCGCCGTCGACCCGCTCTTCGGCAGCCTCCAGGACGCCGACGACCTGATCCGCACCGCCCACGAGGCGGGCCTGCGGGTGATCGTCGACATCGTGCCGAACCACACCTCCGACCAGCACCCCTGGTTCCAGGACCCGGAGCTGGCCCGGCAGCGCTACCTCTTCCGCCCCGGCAAGGGCGAGCACGGCGAACTCCCGCCCAACGACTGGGAGTCCGTCTTCGGCGGCCCCGCCTGGACCCGCACCGACCGGGGCGACTGGTACCTCCATCTCTTCGCACCCGAGCAGCCCGACCTCGACTGGGACAACCCGGACGTCCACGCCGAGTTCGCCGCCATCCTGCGCTTCTGGCTGGACCTCGGCGTGGACGGCTTCCGGATCGATGTCGCCCACGGCATGGTCAAGGCGCCCGGCCTGCCGGACATCGGCCGCGGCGAACAGGCCAAACTCATCGGCTCCCAGGTGCTCCCGTTCTTCGACCAGGACGGGGTGCACGCCATCCACCGCTCCTGGCGCCGGCTGCTGGACGGCTACGACGGCCACCGGATCGGCGTCGCCGAGGCCTGGGCCCCCAGCGTCGAACGGCTGGCCCTCTACGTCCGCCCCGACGAGCTGCACCAGGCGTTCAACTTCCAGTTCCTGAACGCCGGCTGGCAGGCCGACGCGCTGCGCTCGGTCATCGACGCCTCGCTCGCCGCCACCGCCTCGGTCGGCGCCCCCACCACCTGGGTGCTCTCCAACCACGACGTCGTACGGCACACCACCCGCCTCGGCGGCAGCCTCGACCGCGCCCGCGCCGCCACCCTCCTGATGCTCGCGCTCCCCGGTTCCGCCTACCTCTACCAGGGCGAGGAACTGGGCCTGCCGGAGGTGACCGACCTGCCCGACGAGGTCCGCCAGGACCCGGCCTTCTTCCGCGGCGGCCGGGCAGCCGGCCCCGGCTGCCCAGGCGGCCCCGCCGGCCCCGGCACCGACACCGAGGCGGCCCCCGACGGCCTCTCCGGCAGCAGCGGCCAGGACGGCTTCCGCGACGGCTGCCGGGTGCCGCTCCCCTGGTCCGGCGAGCTGCCGCCGTACGGCTTCGGGACCGGCGGCAGCTGGCTGCCGCAGCCCACCGACTGGCGCGGACTGACCGTTCAGGCCCAAACGGGCGACCGGTCCTCCACCCTGGAGCTCTACCGCACCGCACTCGACCTGCGCCGCCGGCTGCCGGGCCTCGGCGACGGGGAGATGAGCTGGCAGCCGGCCCCCGACGGGCTGCTCGCCTTCACCCGGCCCGGTGTGCTGTGCACCGTCAACACCCTCGGCCACGACGTCGAGATCCCGCTGCCGGGCAGCCCGCTGCTCGCCAGCGTTCCGGTGACCGTCAACGGCGGCGCGGCCGTGCTCCCCGGCGACAGCTGCACCTGGTGGGCAATCTGAGACGCGAACGGTACAGTCCACCCATGACCGCCCGACTGGCCGATATCGCAGCGCAGGCGGGTGTCAGCGAGGCCACCGTCAGCCGAGTCCTCAACGGCAAGCCCGGGGTCTCCGCCACCACCCGCCAGTCCGTGCTCGCCGCCCTCGACGTACTGGGCTACGAACGCCCGCTGCGGCTGCGGCAGCGCAGCGCGGGCCTGGTCGGCCTGATCACCCCGGAGCTGGAGAACCCGATCTTCCCGGCGTTCGCCCAGGTCATCGGGCAGGCGCTGACCCGCCAGGGCTACACCCCGGTCCTCGCGACGCAGACACCGGGCGGCTCCACGGAGGACGAGCTGACCGAGATGCTGGTGGACCGCGGCGTCGCCGGCATCATCTTCGTCTCCGGGCTGCACGCCGACACCTCCGCCGATATGCAGCGCTACGAGCAGCTGCGCGGCCAGGGCGTGCCGTTCGTCCTCATCAACGGGTTCTCCGACAAGGTCCAGGCGCCCTTCGTCTCGCCCGACGACCGCGCCGCGGTGCAGCTGGCCGTGACGCATCTGGTGGCCCTCGGGCACCGGCGGATCGGCCTGGCCGTCGGCCCCAAGCGGTTCGTCCCCGTCCAACGCAAGATAGAGGGCTTTCTGCGCAGCGTGCAGGAGCAGCTGGACCTCGGGCCCGCCGAGGCGGAGGAATACATCCAGCACTCCCTCTACACCCTGGAGGGCGGCCAGGCCGCGGCCGGCGCGCTGATCGACCGGGGCTGTACGGCCATCGTCTGCGCCAGCGACATGATGGCGCTCGGCGCGATCCGCTCGGCCCGGCAGCGCGGTCTGGACGTACCGCGCGAGATGTCCGTCGTCGGCTTCGACGACTCGCCGCTCATCGCCTTCACCGACCCGCCGCTGACCACGATCCGGCAGCCGGTTCCCGCGATGGGACAGGCGGCGGTACGCGCACTCCTGGAGGAGATCGGCGGTACGCCCGCCCCGCACAGCGAGTTCGTCTTCCATCCCGAGCTGGTGGTCCGCGGTTCCACCGCCTCGGCGCCGAAAGCGGCGAGGGTCCCCAAACCGCTCCGGTCTCCCTGACACCGTTCCGGTCCCCCTGAGGGGCGCGCGCCTCTGATGGTTCCCTCACACACCCCTGAAAATTGTGGGGGTGCGGTGTCCGCCTTGAGGCCGATATGGGCCATCGAATACCCGACCGAAGGATGATCGGCGATTCGCCGCTTTCTGGCAGACTGTCTGCCTATGGGCGATGCGAATGTGAGGACTTTGGACGGCCGGTCGGCCCCCCCGTCACCCAAAGGGGAAAGCCCGGACCACTCGTCGGACGGCGGCCGGATGGCCCGGCTGCGGACCCCCCGTACGCCCCGTCTCTGGTTCGAGATCCTGCTGATCGCGGTGAGTTACTGGACGTACTCCCTCATTCGCAACGCGGTGCCCGAGCAGCAGGCGCAGGCGCTCAGGAACGCCGACTGGGTCTGGCGGGCGGAGCACTCCCTCGGCATCGCCGTGGAACACACCATCAACCACGCGGTGAATTCCGTGACGTGGCTGATCGTCACGATGAACTACTACTACGCGACCCTGCACTTCATCGTGACGATCGGAGTGCTGGTCTGGCTCTACCGCTGGCACCCGGGGCGCTACGCCGCGGCCCGGCTGGCCCTTTTCGCCACCACCGGTGTCGCCCTGCTCGGCTACTACTTCTACCCGTTGGCGCCGCCGCGGCTGATGCCCGACGGCGGTTTCGTCGACACCCTGATCAAGCACGAGACCTGGGGCTCGATGGCGTCCGGCAATCTCGCGTCGATGTCCAACCAGTACGCCGCGATGCCGTCGATGCACATCGGCTGGTCGCTGTGGTGCGGCATCACCATCGCCATGCTGGCCGGCCCGTTGTGGGCCAGGGCCCTCGGCCTGCTCTACCCCACCGTGACACTGCTGGTCATCGTCTGCACCGCCAACCACTTCTGGCTGGACGCGATCGGCGGCGTCCTCTGTCTGACGTTCGGGTTCGGGGTGGCGTTCGTCTGGTACGGGTCACTGCCGCATCGTCTGACGCAGTATGTGACGGCGCCGGACAAGAGCCTTCTGAAGACGGCCTGAACGGACAACGAAGGCCCACCCCCACCATCTGCAACCACCCACCCACGGGAGGGGCCGGACCGCAGGACGGAGTCCGGAGGTCCGGCACCGCGGCCGAACAGCCCCGCGCAGCGGCAACAGCCCACACCAGCCACAACGGCGGGACAGCCAAAGACGGCCCAGGCAAAGCGCAGCGGACGGCGGGACAGCCGAAAACGGCGAGCAACCAAGACGGCCCAGGCAAAGCGCAGCGAACCGTCACGCCCCGTAGAAGATCTCCTCCACCACGCCCCGCGCCCGCCGGGTGATCCGGCGGTAGTCGTCGAGCATCTCCCCCACGTGGCCCTCCTCGTAGCCGAGGTAGCGGCCCACCGCCGCCAACTCCCGGCCGTCGACCGGAAAGGTGTCGCCGGGGCGGCCGCGGACCAGCATCACCGCGTTGCGCACCCGCGCCGCCAGCACCCATGCCTCGTCCAGGATCTGGGCGGGCTCGGTGTCGATCAGCCCGGCGGCGTGCGCGGCGGCCAGCGCCTCGCGGGTCCGGGTGGTGCGCAGCCCCGGAAACTCCCAGCCGTACTGCATCTGGAGGAGCTGGACCGTCCACTCGACGTCGCTCAGGCCGCCACGCCCCAGTTTGGCGTGGGTGGTCGGATCGGCGCCGCGCGGCAGCCGTTCGGACTCCATACGGGCCTTGAGCCGGCGGATCTCGCGGACCGCGTCCTCACCGAGTCCCTCGGCCGGGTAGCGCAGCGGGTCGATGAGATCGATGAAGCGCTGCGCCAACTCGGCGTCCCCGGCGACCGGTTCGGCGCGCAGCAGCGCCTGCGCCTCCCACACCAGCGACCAGCGCCGGTAGTAGGCCGCGTACGAGGCGAGGGTGCGCACCAGCGGGCCCGACCGGCCCTCCGGGCGCAGGTCCGCGTCGATGGGCAACGGCGGGTCGGCGGAGGGGAGTTGGAGGAGCCGGCGCATCTCGTTGGCGACGGCCTGGGCGGCTTTCGCGGCGTCCTGTTCGTCGGCGCCGTCGCGCGGTTCGTGCACGAACAGCACATCGGCGTCCGAGCCGTAGCTCAGCTCATGGCCGCCGAACCGGCCCATGCCGATCACCGCGAAGCGGGTGGGCAGGGTGTCGCCCCACTGCTCGCGGACCGCGGCGCGCAGGGCGCCGGCGAGGGTCGCGGCATTGAGGTCGGAGACCGCGGAGCCGACCGCGTCGATGGCGTGGCCGTGGTCCTCCTCGGCCGGGGTGCCCTCGGTGCCGTACGCGCCGATCAGGTCCGCGGCGGCGGTACGGAACAGCTCGCGGCGGCGCACCCCGCGGGCCACCGCGACCGCCGCCTCGGCGCCGTCCGCGCGGCCGACCGCGGCCAACACCTCCTGCTCCAGCGCGGCCCGGCCGCGCGGCTGCAGCCCGTCGGGCGCGCCGAGCAGCGCGACCGCTTCGGGGGCGCGGAGCAGCAGGTCGGGGGCGAGCCGGCCGGCGGACAGCACCCGGGCGAGGTTCTCGGCGGCCGCGCCCTCGTCGCGCAGCAGCCGCAGATACCAGGGCGTCCTGCCGAGCGCGTCGGAGACCTTGCGGAAGTTGAGGAGTCCGGCGTCCGGGTCGGCGGAGTCCGCGAACCAGGCGAGCAGCACCGGCAGCAGCGTCCGCTGGATCGCGGCCTTGCGGGTCACGCCGGACGCCAGCGCCTCCAGGTGGCGCAGCGCGGCGACCGGGTCGGCGTAGCCGAGGGCCTCCAGGCGATGGCCGGCCGCCTTGGTGGACAGCCGGGTCTCGCCGGTCTCCAGATGCGCGACGGCGTCCAGCAGCGGCCGGTAGAAGAGCTTCTCGTGCAGCCGGCGCACCTCGCGGGCGTGCCACTTCCACTCCTTGCGGAGGCTGTCCACCGGCTCGGTGCGCAGCCCCATCGAGCGGCCCAGGCGCCGCAGATCGGCCTCTTCCTCGGGCATCAGATGCGTACGGCGCATCCGGTGCAGCTGGATGCGGTGCTCCAGGGTCCGCAGGAAGCGGTACGCGGCGTCCAGCGCGGCCGCGTCCTGCCGGCCGACATAGCCGCCGGCGGCCAGTGCCCCCAGGGCCTCCAGGGTGGTGGGGCTGCGCAGCGTCGCATCGCTGCGGCCGTGCACCAACTGGAGCAGCTGGACGGCGAATTCGACGTCGCGCAGCCCGCCGGGGCCGAGCTTGAGCTCGCGGTCGACCCGGTCCGCGGGGATGTTGTCGACGACCCGGCGGCGCATCTGGCGGACATCGGCGACGAAGTTCTCCCGCTCGGCGACCTGCCACACCATCGGTGACAGCGCGTCGACGTACTCCTGGCCCAGCTCCAGGTCGCCGGCCATCGGACGGGCCTTCAGGAGCGCCTGGAACTCCCAGGTCTTGGCCCAGCGCTGGTAGTAGGCGAGATGGCTGCTCAACGTCCGCACCAGCGGACCGTTGCGGCCCTCGGGACGCAGATTGGCGTCCACCGGCCAGATGGTGCCCTCGGCGGTGACGTCCGAGCAGACCCGCATCATGCGGGAGGCGAGCCGGGCGGCGGACTGCAGCGCCTTGCCTTCGTCGCCTTCCCGGCCACCGGCCTCTCCTTTGGCCTCGGCGACGAAGATGACATCGACGTCGGAGACATAGTTCAGCTCACGGCCGCCGCACTTGCCCATGGCGATGACGGACAGCCGGCAGACGGCCGCGTCCCCCGGCTGCTCCTCGTACGAGATCTGCAGGGCGGCCCGCACCGTGGCGGTGGCGAGGTCCGCCAGCTCTGCCGCGGCCTCGGCGACATCGGTCGTCCCGCACACATCGCGGGCGGCGATGCCCAGCAGGCACCGGCGGTAGGCGGCGCGCAGCGCGTCGGCGCGGGAGAGTCCGGCGCCCCGCTCGCCCCAGATGCCCTCCGCGAGGGCCTGCTCGAACTCCGGGGTGGTGGGGTGCAGATCGACGGACTCGTAGGTGACCAGCGAATGCCAGTCCTGCGGATGCCGGGCGAGATGGTCACCGAGCGCCTCCGAGGCGCCCAGCACCCCCAGCAGCCGGTCGCGCAGCGGCTTGGCCGTGACGATGGTGCTCAGCATCGTCTGCCGCTCGTCCCCGTCCAGGGCCTCCGCCAGACGGGTCAGGCCGAGCAGCGCGAGATCGGGGTCCGCGGTGGCGCTCAGCGCTTCGAGGAGCGCCGAGTCATCGCGTACGGAGGCGAATTCGGGGGCGTCGAGCAGCCGCCCGGCCGCCGAGGGGTCGGTGAAACCGTGCCTCAGCAGCCGGGTGAAAGCGCTGCTCCGCCGTCCCTGCGGAGCGGGTAGTGCCATGGGGTGCGGCCTCCCGGAAGGCTCAGAGCACGGGCAGCATCTTGCGCAGCTCGAAGGCGGTGACCTCGGAGCGGTACTCCTCCCACTCCTGCTTCTTGTTGCGGAGGAAGAAGTCGAAGACATGCTCGCCGAGGGTCTCGGCGACCAGTTCGCTGCGCTCCATCAGCTCGATGGCCTCGCCGAGGTTCTGCGGCAGCGGCTCGATGCCCATCGCCCGGCGCTCGGAGTCGGACAGCGCCCAGACGTCGTCGTCGGCGCCGGCCGGCAGCTCGTAGCCCTCCTCGATGCCCTTGAGTCCGGCCGCGAGCAGCACCGCGTACGACAGGTACGGGTTGGCGCCGGTGTCGATCGAACGGACCTCGACCCGCGCGGAGCCCACCTTGCCGGGCTTGTACATCGGGACGCGGATCAGCGCGGAGCGGTTGTTGTGGCCCCAGCAGATGTACGAGGGGGCCTCGCCGCCGGCGCCCGCGGTGCGGTTGGCGCCGCCCCAGATGCGCTTGTAGGAGTTCACCCACTGGTTGGTGACGGCGGAGATCTCACCGGCGTGCTTGAGCAGTCCGGCGATGAACGAGCGGCCCACCTTGGAGAGTTGGTACTCCGACCCCGACTCGTGGAAGGCGTTGCGGTCGCCCTCGAAGAGCGAGAGATGGGTGTGCATGCCGGAGCCGGGGAACTCCGAGAACGGCTTGGGCATGAACGTGGCCTGCACGCCCTGCTCCAGCGCGACCTGCTTCATGACCAGCCGGAACGTCATGATGTTGTCGGCGGTGGAGAGCGCGTCGGCGTACCGCAGATCGATCTCCTGCTGGCCGGGCGCGCCCTCGTGGTGGCTGAACTCCACCGAGATGCCCATCGACTCCAGCATGGTGATCGCCTGGCGGCGGAAGTCCATGCCGACGTTCTGCGGGGTGTGGTCGAAGTAGCCGGAGGAGTCGGCCGGGCTCGGCCGGGAGCCGTCCACCGGCTTGTCCTTGAGCAGGAAGAACTCGATCTCGGGGTGGGTGTAGAAGGTGAAGCCGAGGTCCGAGGTCTTGGCCAGGATGCGCTTGAGGACATAGCGCGGGTCCGCGTACGACGGGGAACCGTCCGGCATCAGGATGTCGCAGAACATCCGGGCGGTGCCGGGGGCCTCGGCGCGCCAGGGCAGGATCTGGAAGGTGCTCGGGTCCGGCTTGGCGATCATGTCGGACTCGTACACCCGGGCGAACCCCTCGATGGCGGAGCCGTCGAAGCCGATGCCCTCGTCGAAGGCCTGCTCCAGCTCGGCCGGGGCCACCGCCACGGACTTGAGGAACCCGAGTACGTCGGTGAACCACAGCCGGACGAAGCGAATGTCGCGCTCTTCCAGCGTCCGGAGCACAAACTCCTGCTGCTTGTCCATGGGTCACCAATCCTTGCAGGTCAATCGGCCTGTCCACGCCCGTCGATCAACGTGCGTGGCACACCAGTATCACGTGAGGGGGTTACCGTCACATTACGCACCCTTGGCCTGAATCAGAACCGCCGGGCCGTGACCCCCGCAACCGGAGGGCCCGGACCGCTGCCGTGGTCCGGTCAGAGCTGCGCCAGTACGGCGCGCGCCACGGCGTCCGGCGCGTCGGCCATCACCAGGTGTCCGGCGGGCGCGGCGACCGCGAAACCGCCGCCCAGCTCCGCGGCGAGCGCCCGCTGCCGCTCCAGCCAGCGCAGTTCGCGCGCCGTCTCGCTGCCGCCGTAGGCCGCCAGGACCGTCACCGGCACCGCGGGCATCGGGTGGCCGGGGCGCAGGGCGGCGAGTTCGGCGGCCTGGTACGGGTACGTCGCGTTCTCCAGGGCGCAGGCCCGCAGCACCCGGCTGGTGCGGTACCCGGCGTCTTCCCAGGGGTGCCGCGGATGGCTGTGGACGGTCGTGGCGCGGTCGATCAGACGGCGGGTGGCGGGGCCGAGGGCGCGCGGGATTCCGGCGGCGGAGAGGGCGGTGGCCACGCCGCCCGCCCAGGCCGTACGGACCGTGCACGGCAGCAGCGGCCGCGGATTCTCCTCGATGCTGCCGTCCACCAGCACGAGCCCGGCGCAGCGGTCCGGGTGCAGCCGGGCGAACGCCTCGGCGTGGAAGCCGGCGAGCGAGTGGCCGACGACGGTGGCCGGGCCCGGGTGGCCGAGCGCGTCCAGGAGGCGGGCGATCCGGTCCGCCTCGGCGGCGAGGGTGGGCGGCGCGGGCGCCGGGGCGCTCAGGCCGAGACCGGGCCGGTCGAAGCGGACGACCGTACGGTGCGGAGCGAGCAGCGCGGCGACCGCGTCCCAGTCGAACCAGGCCATGCCGAGGCCGCCACTGAGGACGCACACCGGGCCACTGCCCTCGGACAGGACATGCAGCGGTATGCCGTCGACGCGGAGGAGCCGGCCGGGGGCGCGGAGGGGGGTGTGGGAGAGGCGTCTGCTCATCGGTGCGCCTCCGGATTGCCGGTCTCCCGATTGCCGATCGCCGGATTGCGCGCCTCCGGTTCGTCGGGCTCCGGGTTGCCGGCCTCCGGGTTGCCGGCCTCCGGTTCGCGGGGCTCCGGTTCGCGGGCCACGCACCAGGCGAGCAGGGCCACGTAGAGGGCGACCAGCAGGACCTGGAGGCGCTGGCCGGCGCCGAGAGCCCAGGTGCCCTTGCCCGTGGTGAAGGCCGCGACGGACGCCAGCGTCCAGAACGTGGCGGCGAATTCGGCCAGCACCAGCGGCGGCCCGAAGCGGCCGAGCAACGGCCACCGGTCGTAGCGGCGGGCGGCGAAGGTCAGCAGGACCAGGGCGGCGAGCGCGCCGACCATGGCGAGGGAGCTGCTGATGGCGTGCGCGGTGTGGGTGGCCGGCACCAGGCCGGCCGTTTCGCGTGCGGCGCATGCCGGGTCGCTGGTCGGCGCGCAGCTCAGCGGCAGCCGGGAGTCGACGGCGGTGGCGGCGCCGAAGAGCGCGAGCGCGCCCCAGCCTGCCGTCGTCCAGGGCCGACGACAGGACCTGCGCTCCAGCGTGAGCAGCGCGGTCAGCGCACCGGCCAGCACCAGCAGGCCGGCGACGAGGTCGGTGGCCCGGAAGACACCGCCGAGCGGCTGGTCGGCGGCAGCCAGCTCGCTGACGTACGCCTGCACGGGGTTGAGGCCGGTGGAGACCACCACCTCCAGGACCCATGCGGTGTACGCGGTGGCGCCGAGCAGCAGCGGTACGGCGGCCGCCCGGCGGCGGGAGCGGACGGTACGGGGCGGGGTCACGGACATCCTGGTGGTCGGGTGGGCCCGGCCGGTGGCACGGACGCCGGGTGAGCCGGTGGCGCGAAAGGCCAAGGATAGGCGGGCAGTCGACGGCAATGCGGCGATACCTGCGCAAAGGGCGGCGGGTGGTGAGCCGGGGCTGGAGGGCCATACCCCTAGGGGGTAGGGTGCCCGAGGAGCCCGTCAGCGCGGTTCCGCCAGAATCCGTAGGAGGATCCGTCGGAGGAGTCCGGCGTCCCGTCGAGAGGTCGCGATGCGCGAGCAGCAGAGGCGCGAGCAGGGGAAGGCCGCCGCTTGGTGCGGCCGGCTGCTGCTGTTCGCCGCGCTGATCGCCGGCATCGTCACGATGCATACGTTCGGGCATCCGGCGGGCGGACACGGCGGGCACGCGACGCTCTCGGCGCACTCCATGGCCGCCCCTCCCATGGCGGCGCACGCCACGGCGGGCCACCCGATGGCGGCGCAGCCCACGGATCACCCCACGGCCGACACCGACGGCGGCGGCGCCATGGACCCCGGCACCGTCTGCCGGGCCGTGCTCTCCTTCTGGGCGCCGGTGCTTCTGGTCCTGCTCGGCGCCGGAGTGCTGCTCGGGCAGGGCGGCCGGCACGCGGGTCTCCTGGCCGCCTTGCGCGCCCTGCTGCTGCGCGGCCTGCGGGGGAAACCGCCACCGCCCCGCCGCAAAGCCCTCGCCCGGTTGTCGGTGCTGCGCGTGTAGGAGCGCCCCCGGCCGTCGACGCCTGCCCGCGTCCGCGGCCCCGCGCCCTCACCACTTCACCACCGACACCCTCGCGAGGTGCTCTCCAACCATGCGTACGCACTCAGAACACTCCACGCACTCCACGCACTCCCGCCGCGCTCTGCTCGGCGCGGGTATCGCCGTCGCCGGCGGCGGCCTGCTGGCCGCTTGTTCCACCGGGGACTCCGGCTCCCACGCCGGCATGGACGGCATGGACCACTCCGGCTCGGGCGCCGCCCCGGCCGGATACGTCTCCCCCGACGGCCCCGAGGTCGCCGCCGCCGAGAAGAAGCGCGGCGCGGGCCCCGTACGGAAGGTCTCGCTCACCGCCACCCCGGCCCGGCTGGAGCTGGGCGACCGGACCGTCAAGTCCTGGGCGTACGGCGGCGACCTGCCCGGCAAGGAGGTCCGTGTCACGGCGGGCGACACGCTCGCGCTGACCCTCGCCAACCACCTCCCGCAGTCCACGTCCCTGCACTGGCACGGGCTGGCACTGCGCAACGACATGGACGGCGTCCCCGGACTGACCCAGCGCGCCATCAAGGCGGGCGCCTCCTTCACCTACCGGTTCGCGGTCGCGCACCCCGGCACGTACTGGCTCCATCCGCACTCCGGCGTGCAGCAGGACCGCGGGCTGTACGCGCCGCTGATCGTCGAGGACCCGAAGGAGCCGCTGTCGTACGACAAGGAGTGGGTCGTCGTCCTGGACGACTGGGTCGACGGGGTGGACGGCAGCACCCCGGACGCGGTCCTCGCCGAGCTGCGCAAGGGCATGGGCGGCGGCTCCGGCCACGGGGAGAAGGGCGGCATGGACCACGGCGATATGGACCGCGGGGACATGGGCGCCATGGACATGGGCGAGGGGGGCCACCAGGGGTCGAGCGGGCCGTCGCGGATGCTGATGGGCGCCACCAGCAAGTGGCTGGGGGGCGACGCCGGCGATGTGGATCACCCGTTTCACCTGGTCAACGGCCGTACGGCCAAGGACCCGCAGACCTTCCGCGCCAAGCCCGGCGACCGTATCCGGATCCGTTTCATCAACGCGGGCGGCGACACCGCCTACCGCGTCGCACTCGGCGGCCACACCATGACCGTGACGCACACCGACGGCTTCCCCGTCGAGCACGCCACGTCCGATGCGCTGCTGCTGGGCATGGGCGAGCGCTATGACGTCCTGGTCACCGCGAAGGACGGCGCCTTCCCGCTCACCGCGCTCGCCGAGGGCAAGAAGCGCTCCGCGCTGGCCGTGCTGCGCACCGGCGGCGGCGCGGCGCCCGGACCGTCCGCCCGGCCCGAGGAGCTGGACGGGCGGCTGCTGACCGCGGACCGGCTGAAAGCCGCAGAGTCCGTACGAACGACGCCCCGCCGGCCCGACCGCACCATCAAGCTCGACCTCACCGGCTCCATGGCGGCGTACGACTGGGCGATCAACAAGAAGCCGTACCAGGCGTCACAGCGGTATGCGGTCCGGGCGGGCGAACGCGTCCGGCTCTCGTTCCGCAACCGCACCACGATGTGGCACCCGATGCATCTGCACGGCCACACCTTCGGGCTGCCGGGCGGCGGTCCCCGCAAGGACACCGCGATCGTGCTGCCCGGCCGCACCCTCGACGTCGATTTCGATGCCGACAACCCCGGCCTGTGGATGATCCACTGCCATAACGTCTACCACTCGGAGTCCGGGATGATGACGGTCCTCGGCTACCGGCAGAAGTAGCACCGGGCGCAGAAGTTGCAGAAGTAAGCGCAGTAGGCGCAGTAGGCGCAGTAGGCGCAGTAAGCACAGCGGTTGCAGGCGTAACACGAGCAACAGGAGTTCGGGCACCCCGCCCATTGCGTCAGAAAGACGATTACACTGGCGGGGTGCCTCAACTTCGTCTCGCCCTGAACCAGATCGACTCCTGCGTCGGCGATCTCGCCGGGAACGCCGAGACGATCGTGCACTGGACCCGGCACGCCGCCGACCAGGGCGCGCACCTCGTCGCATTCCCCGAGATGGCGCTGACCGGCTATCCCGTCGAGGACCTGGCGCTGCGCCCGTCGTTCGTCGAGGCGAGCCGGGTCGCGTTGCGGACACTGGCCGGCCGGCTGGCCGCGGAGGGCCTGGGCGAACTCCCGGTGATCGTCGGCTATCTCGACCGCGGCGACCAGGAGATGCCGCGTTACGGGCGCCCCGCCGGCGCCCCGCAGAACGCCGCCGCCGTCCTGCACCGCGGCGAGATCGCCCTCACCTTCGCCAAGCACCACCTTCCCAACTACGGCGTATTCGACGAGTTCCGCTACTTCGTCCCCGGCGACACGCTGCCCGTCGTACGGGTGCACGGCGTCGATATCGCGCTCGCCATCTGCGAGGACCTGTGGCAGGACGGCGGCCGGGTCCCCGCGGCCCGTACGGCCGGGGCCGGGCTGCTGGTGTCCGTCAACGCCTCGCCGTACGAGCGCGACAAGGACGACACCCGCCTGGAGCTGGTCCGCAAACGGGCCCAGGAGGCCGGCTGCACCACCGCCTATCTGGCGATGATCGGCGGGCAGGACGAGCTGGTCTTCGACGGTGACTCGATCGTCGTCGACAAGGACGGCGGGGTGATCGCGCGGGCGCCGCAGTTCGCCGAGGGCTGCGTCCTGGTCGACCTGGATCTGCCGGCCGCGGCGGACGGGCCCCCCTCCGGCACGGTGGACGACGGTCTGCGCATCGACCATGTCGTCCTCTCCCCCGACCCGCTGCCCGCCTACCCGCCCGAGACCGTGGGCGGCGAAGCCGACCGGCTGTCGGACATGGAGGAGATCTACACCGCCCTGGTCGTCGGCCTGCGCGCGTATGTCGCGAAGAACGGCTTCCGCAGCGTGGCCATCGGCCTCTCCGGCGGGATCGACTCCGCGCTGGTCGCCGCCATCGCCTGCGACGCGCTGGGCGCCTCGCACGTCCACGCGGTCGCGATGCCGTCCCGCTATTCCTCGGAACACTCGATCGCCGACGCCGCCGAGCTCGCCCGCCGTACCGGGCTCAACTTCCGTACGGTGCCGATCGGCCCGATGTTCGACGCGTACATGGAGGCGCTGGGCCTCACCGGCCTCGCCGAGGAGAACCTGCAGTCCCGGCTGCGCGGTACGACGCTGATGGCGATCTCCAACCAGGAAGGCCACCTGGTCCTCGCCCCCGGCAACAAGTCCGAACTGGCATGCGGCTATTCGACGCTCTACGGCGACTCGGTCGGCGCGTACGGCCCGATCAAGGACGTCTACAAGACCGTCATCTTCCAGCTCGCCCGCTGGCGCAACCAGGCCGCCGCCGACCGCGGCCAGACCCCGCCGATCCCGGAGAACTCCATCACCAAGCCCCCGAGCGCGGAGCTGCGCCCCGGCCAGGTGGACACCGATTCGCTGCCCGACTACGAGATCCTCGACCGCGTCCTGGAGCTGTACGTCGACCACGACCGCGGCCGCGAGCACATCGTGGCGCAGGGCTTCGACGAGGAACTGGTCACCCGGGTACTGCGGATGGTCGACCGCGCCGAGTACAAGCGCCGCCAGTACCCGCCGGGCACCAAGATCTCCGCCAAGGGCTTCGGCAAGGACCGGCGGCTGCCGATCACCAACCAATGGCGGGAGGGGGCGTAGCGCTTCGCTTGGCTTGGGCCGACTTGGTTCCCGCCGTTTTCGGCTGTCCCGCCGTTGGGGTTCTCGCCGTCCGCTGCCCGTCCGCTGCGCTTTGCCTGAGCCGACTTGGTTCCCGCCGTTTTCGGCTGTCCCGCCGTGGGGGTTCTCGCCGTCCGCTGCGCTTTGCCCGGACCGTCTTTGGCTGTCCCGCCGTTGTGGCTGGTGTGGGCTGTTGCCGCTGCGCGGGGCTGTTCGGCCGCGGTGCCGGACCTCCGGACTCCGTCCTGCGGTCCGGCCCCTCCCGTGGGTGGGTGGTTCGGTCAGGTGGGGGCTTGGGCCGTCTTGTCAGAGGACGTGATGTCCGTCGCCGTATCCGCCTCCGGCCCGCGCGCCACGATGCGGGACGTGTCGTGGGTGCTGCGGTCCAGGAGGCCGGCGGTGACGGCGATGATCAGGCCGACGGCCGCCAGGACGGCGCCGACCAGGGTCGGGGAGGTCCAGCCCCAGTCCGCCGACAGGGCCAGGCCGCCCACCCAGGCGCCGCCCGCGTTGGCGAGGTTGAAGGCGGACTGGTTGGAGGCGGCGGCCAGCGTGGGGGCCTGCTGGGCCTTGTTCATGACGAGCATCTGGAGGGGCGTGGTCGTCAGGAAGCCGACTGCGCCGATGATGACGACGGTGACCATGGCGGCCCATTTCACCTGGGCGGTGAAGTGGAAGGCGGCCAGGACGAGGGCCAGCGCGGCCAGGGCCCCGTACAGGGTGGGGCGGAGTGCCCGGTCGGTGAGCGGGCCGGCGGCGAGTGCGCCGAGGGTCATGCCGATGCCGAAGAGGGCCAGTACGACCGTCACCGAGGTCTCGGAGAAGCCGGTGACCTCGGTCATCATCGATGCGAGATAGCTGTAGACGGCGAAGATGCCGGCGAAGCCGAAGACGGTGGTCAGGAGGCCCAGGACGACCTGGCGGTTGCCGAGGGCGCGCAGTTCGCGGCCCAGGCCGGTCCGTTCCTCGGCCGGCAGCGGCGGAACGAGACGGGCGAGGGAGGCCATCGCGGCGAGCCCGATGACGGCCACGACGAGGAAGGTGGCGCGCCAGCCGAGGTGCTGCCCGAGCAGCGTCGCGGCGGGTACGCCGACGATGTTGGCGATGGTCAGACCGAGGAACATCGTGGCGACCGCGCGCGCCTGGCGGCCCTCGCGTACCAGCCGGGCGGCGACCACCGCGCCGACGCCGAAGAACGCGCCGTGCGGGAGTCCGGCCAGCAGCCGGCCGGCGATCAGCAGGCCGAAGTTGGGGGCCAGTGCGGAGGCGAGGTTGCCGACCGTGAAGACCGCCATCAGCAGGACGAGCATCCGCTTGCGCGGGATGCGGGAGCCGAGGGCGGTCAGCAACGGGGCGCCGATGACGACGCCGAGGGCGTAGGCGGAGACGAGGTAGCCGGCGGTGGGCACCGAGGTGCCCAGATCGTCCGCGACGTTGGGCAGCAGGCCCATCATCACGAATTCCGTGGTGCCGATTCCGAAGGCCGAGATCGCGAGCGCGAGCAGAGCCAAGGGCATGGGGAACCTTTCGGGGTGGTGCGCATGCTGGCGGGCACGCGGGCAGGCTGGCGAGAGACATTAAGTTTGGTTGCGGAACAAAGTCTCTCAGGCCCACTGCTCCGATTCGGGAACGGAGCGTGAAAAACGTGCGTCAGATGCGCCACACAGCCGGGCCCGACGGGCCCGGCCCCCGGCCCGTCAGATCTTCACCGACGCGGCCATCGGCAGGTGATCGCTGCCGGTGGACGGCAGCGCCCAGGACGCGACCGGTTCCATACCCTTCGTCATGATGTGGTCGATCCGGGCCATCGGGAAGCCCGCCGGCCAGCTGAAGCCGAAGCCGTCGCCCGCCGCACCCTGGGCGGACCGCATCTGCGAGGTGACCGGGGCCAGCGAGCGGTCGTTCATGGTGCCGTTGAGGTCGCCGAGCAGGATGACCTTCTTCAGCGGGTCGGCGGCGATCGCCTCGCCCAGCGCCTCGGCGCTGCCGTCGCGCTGGTTGGCGGTGAAGCCCGCCTCGACCTTGACCCGTACCGACGGGAGATGGGCGACGTAGACGCCGACCTTCTGGCCGTCGGCGGCGGTGACGACGACGCGCAGCGCCCGCGTCCAGCCCATCTTGATGTCCACCGGCGCGGCATCGGACAGCGGGCGCTTGCTCCAGAGGCCGACGGTGCCCTGCACGGTGCTGTACGGGTACGTCTTCGCCAGCTGCTGCTTGTACGCCGGCAGTGCGGCGCTGGTCAGCTCCTCCAGCGCCACCACATCCACACCGGACGCCACGATCTTCTTGGCGGTGGCCGCGGGGTCGGGGTTGTCCGCGTCGACGTTGTGGGTGGCGACGGTGAGATTGCCGCCGGTCCCGGCCTTGTCGGTGACCTGTCCGCCGAAGAGGTTGACCCAGACAGCAGCGGGCAGCAGCAGCGCGACAAGTGCCGTCGCCGAGCGGCGCAGTACCGCGATGACGAGCAGCACCAGGACGCCGAGCCCCAGCCACGGCAGGAAGGTCTCCAGCAGACTGCCCAGGTTTCCGACGGCGTTGGGGACCCTGGCGTGCAGGAACATCAGCAGCCCGAGCAGTACGGCGAGCACCGCGAGCACGATGCCGCGCCGCCACATCCCTTCGGGGCGCCACCAGTTGAGCAGGCGGCCGGCTCGGGAACCGGTCCGCTCAGGGGTCTCGCCCTGCCCCGGCTCCGTCATATATGCCTGCGCCATTCCGCTGTCCTCACTGCCTTGCTGTGGTGCGCCTCGCCTGTGGTTCCTGACCCTAGGCGATGGTCCATAACGCGCTTTCTTAGAAATGAGGACGGGGTGGTGGTGGGTCGGGGTTCCGGAGGAGGGACAGGTGAACGCGGCTGTGACAGAACGGGCATGTTTCGGTCATGCGGTGGGCATCTGCCGCCGTGGGGTGGGCATTCCCGCCGTGGGGTGGGCATTCCCGCCGTGGGGTGGGCGGCATCGGCCGCCGGTCCGGCGGGAATACCGCCCACCACCCCCGCGTTGCGGCCCCGCAGGGGGCCTTTGCACCCCCTACGGGATCTGTTCGCCCACCCCCTAGGGCGCCCCTAGGGACCCTCTAAGGACACCCTAGAGACGCACGCCACCTAGGGACGCACGCCTTCCAGGACCATGTCGACGATGTCCTCCGCGAGGCCCTCGGGGAGTTCCTTCCACTCGTGGAGGATGACTCGGGCCAGCATCGGGCCGACGAAGAGATCGGCGATCGTCTCGACGTCGTGGTCGGTGCGGATCTCGCCGTCGGCCATACCGCGCCGGAGTACGGCGAGCAGCGCCTCGTGGCGGGCCCGTACGACCGTCTCGTGGTACTCGGCCCACAGCTCCGGCTGTGCGTGGACATGGCTGACGACGGTGCGCAGCAGCGCGGAGTTGCGCTTGGCCAGGCCACGCCGACGGAGGAATTCCAGCAGGGAGATCAGGTCGTCGCGGAGGGAGGCACCGTTCAGCGGCGGGCTCGTCTCGTCCAGCGACCGCATCACATCGAGCATCAGCGCGCTCTTGCCCGGCCAGCGGCGGTAGATCGTGGCCTTTCCGACGCCGGCCTCGCGGGCGATGCGCTCCATCGACAGTTCGCCGATGGAGACACCGTCCTCGATCATGCGCAGTACGGCCTCGATGATGGCGGTGTCGGCCGCGGCGCTGCGTGGTCTGCCGCGGCGTTCTGGGGCTGATTGTCCCGGCCGGCCCGGCTCTCCCGGTCCCGCACCGGCTGCCGCCGCCTCGGGTTCTCCCGCCGCCCGGCTCATCGCTGTGCGCCCGCCTTTCGCTCTTCCTGAGGCTCCGCGGCACGCGCGCCCACTGCCGTTCTGCCCGGCAGGAAGGCCGCGACGACCACGGCGCCGATGAGCGCGACGGCGGCCGAGCCGAGCGCGGTGATGTGCATGGCGTGGATGAAGGCGGCCTCGGCATCGTCGACCAGCGCCCGGCCGGCGGGGCCCAGGTGGCGGGCGAGGCCGAGGGTCGCCTCGATGGATTCGCCGGCCGCGTGCCGTGCGGCGGCGGGTACGCCGGGCAGTGCGTCGAGGTCGGCCTGGATGCCGTCGCGGTAGGACGTGGACAGCAGCGAGCCGAGGACGGCGACGCCGAGGGTGCCGCCGACCTGGCGGAAGGTGTTGTTGAGGGCCGACCCGGAGCCGGCCTTCTCGCGCGGCAGCGACTGCATGATCGAGACGGTGACCGGCGGCATGATGTGCGCCATGGCGGTGCCCTGGAGGAAGAACAGCACCTCCATGATCCAGATGGGGGTGTCGGTGTCCAGGAGCAGCATGCCCGCCATGGTGGCGGCGACCGTCAGCATGCCGGCGGTGCAGACCGCCCGGGCGCCGAACCGGTCCACGACGTGCCGGGCCCGCGGCGCGAAGATCATCTGGGCGGCGGCCAGCGGCAGGATCAGCAGTCCGGCCTCCAGGGGGCTGTAGCCGCGCACGCTCTGGACGTAGAAGACGATGAAGAACGTGACGCCCATCAGCGCGAAGAAGACCAGCGCGATGGCGGCGACGGCGGCCGAGAAGGCGGGCTTGCGGAAGTAGTTGATGTCGATGGACGGGTGATCGCTGCGCTTCTGGTGCAGCACGAAACCGGTCAGTACGGCGAGGCCGCCGAGGACCGTGCCGAGCACCTCCGGGTCGGTGAAGTCGGCGAGCTGGCCGCCCTTGATGATCCCGTAGACCAGCAGGACCAGGCCGACGACGGACAGCAGCACACCGGCCGGGTCCAGCTTGCCGGGGCTGGGGTCCTTGGAGTCGGGCACCAGGAGGAGCATCGCGGCCAGCGCGATCAGCACGATCGGGACGTTGACGAGGAAGACCGAGCCCCACCAGAAGTGGTCGAGCAGCAGGCCGCCGGCGATCGGGCCGATCGCGATGGCCAGGCCCACACCGCCGGCCCAGATGCCGATCGCCTTGGGCTGCTCGTCGCGCTCGAAGACGTTCATCAGGATCGCGAGGGTGGCCGGCATCACGAAGGCGCCGCCGAGGCCCATCACCGCGCGGAAGACGATGAGCTCGGTGGGCGAACCGGCGAACGCGGCGAGCACCGAGCCGGCGCCGAAGACCACCATGCCGAAGAGGAGCACCCGCTTACGGCCCAGCCGGTCGCCGAGGAGCCCCGACGTGAACAGCATCCCGGCGAAGACGAGGGTGTAGGAGTTGATCGCCCACTCCAGCTCGCTCTGGGTGGCGCCGAGGCCGACGGGTGCCGGGGTCGCGATCGTCTTCATCGCGACATTGAGGATCGAGTTGTCCAGCACCACGATCAGCAGGCTGAGCATGAGGACGGACAGGATCGCCCAGCGGCGGCGGTGGATGCGGTCGGGGACCTGGCGGGCGGCGGGTGCGCCCGGCGGAGCGGATGAGGTGGCCATGGCGCCACTCTACGGCATTTTCGATACGGACCCGTTCCGTATCGGTGACGTCGCGTTCGGGCTTCCCCGTGCCGAGCAGCAGCCCCGCGGCCGCCCCTTTCCCTCGGCGCGCCCGGCATGCCAGCATGGACGGGAGTCCGGGGACGCCGTCAGGGCGCCTCGAGATGATGAACAGGAGCCGTCACCATGACGCAGCCTTCGCCTGCCCGCGCGCCCAAAACCGACAGCAGCAAGGCGCTGTACGGGGGCAAGGGATCCCGCCGGATCACCGTCCGCGACATCGCCGCCTCCAAAACACGCGGCGAGAAGTGGCCGATGCTCACCGCCTACGACGCGATGACCGCCTCCGTCTTCGACGACGCCGGCATCCCGGTCATGCTGGTCGGTGACTCCATGGGCAACTGTCACCTCGGGTACGAGTCCACCGTGCCGGTCACGATGGACGAGATCACGATCCTCTCGGCCGCGGTGGTCCGCGGCACCAAGCGCGCCCTCATCGTCGGCGACCTGCCGTTCGGCTCGTACCAGGAGGGCCCGGTCCAGGCGCTGCGCAACGCCACCCGGCTGGTCAAGGAAGCCGGCGTGGGCGCCGTCAAGCTGGAGGGCGGTGAGCGCTCCGCGCACCAGGTGGAGCTGCTGGTCTCGTCCGGCATCCCGGTCATGGCGCATGTCGGCCTGACGCCGCAGTCCGTCAACGCCTTCGGCGGCTACCCCGTCCAGGGCCGTGGCGAGGAGGCGGCCCAGCAACTGCTGCGGGACGCCAAGGCAGTTCAGGACGCGGGCGCCTTCGCCGTCGTCCTGGAGGCCGTACCGGCCGAGCTGGCCGCCGAGGTGACCCGCTCGCTGCACATCCCGACGGTGGGCATCGGCGCGGGCCTGGACTGCGACGCCCAGGTGCTGGTGTGGACCGACATGGCGGGCATGACCAAGGGCCACGTACCGCGCTTCGTCAAGCAGTACGCACAGCTGCGGGAGGTGCTGGGCGGAGCCGCCAAGGCGTTCGCCGAGGACGTCGTCGGCGGGTCCTTCCCTGCTGAGGAGCACACCTTCCACTAGGCGCTGCGGCTAGACCGCCAGGCGCTGCGTCAGACCACCGGCGCCACGTCAGACGCCGTCGGCAGCCGCAGCCCGGCTGTCGGCGGCGTAGACGTTCTGTCGGTCGTGTCGGCGCCGCCCGCCCCGCTGTCGGCGGTCTGTCGGTGAGTTGTCAGTGGCACCTGGCACCTTTGAGGGCATGACGCGACAGACGAAAACCACCAAGGGCGGAAACGCCGTGGAGGTGCGCGGTCTGGTCAAGCACTTCGGCGATGTCAAGGCCGTCGACGGTGTGGACCTGGACGTGCGGGAAGGCACCGTGCTCGGTGTGCTCGGCCCCAACGGCGCCGGCAAGACGACCCTCGTACGCTGCCTGTCCACCCTCCTGGTGCCGGACGCCGGCAGCGCCTTCGTGGCGGGCTTCGACGTGGTGCGCCAGCCCCGCGCGCTGCGCCGCACGATCGGCCTGACCGGGCAGTACGCCTCGGTCGACGAAAAGCTCTCCGGCTGGGAGAACCTCTACATGATCGGGCGGCTGCTCGATCTCTCCCGCAAGGACGCCCGCCGCCGCGCGGACGAGATGCTGGAGCGGTTCTCCCTGACCGAGGCCGCCAAGCGCCCCGCTGCCAAGTACTCCGGCGGTATGCGCCGCCGCCTGGACCTGGCCGCCTCGATGATCGGCCGGCCCGCGGTCCTCTATCTGGACGAGCCCACCACCGGACTCGACCCCCGCACCCGCAACGAGGTGTGGGAAGAGGTGCAGCGGATGGTGCGCGAGGGCGCGACGGTGCTGCTCACCACCCAGTACATGGAAGAGGCCGAGCAGTTGGCGAACGAGCTGACGGTCATCGACCGCGGCCGGGTGATCGCCGAGGGCAAGGTCGACGAGCTGAAGGCCAAGGTCGGCGGCCGGACGCTGCAGATACGGCCGTCGGACGCCGGCGAGCTGGACCGGATGGTCGGCGCCATCGCGCAGGCCGGTCTGGACGGCATCGCCGGGGCGACCGCTGACCACGACGGGGGTGTGGTCAACGTTCCGATCATCAGCGATGAGCAGCTGACGGCCGTGGTCAACGTGCTCGGCCAGCGGGGCTTCGCGCTCGCCGGGATCAGTACCCATCTGCCCAGCCTGGACGAGGTGTTCCTGGCCATCACCGGCCAGAAGACCTCCGAGGCCGCGGCTTCCGAAGACCTGACGGACCAGCAGCAGTACGCGGAGGTGTCGGCATGAGCGAGCGCAGGGAGCGAATCATCGAAAGGTGCGTGCCGCGCGAATGCAAGGCCGAGCGCAGCGAGGTGTCAGCATGAGTGCCGTGACGATGACGGCGCCACGGGTGAAGCCGGGTGCCGACGAGGGCCGGATCGGCGTCCGCGCCAATGTGCGGCATATCGGCGCCCTGGTGCGGCGCAACGCCTTGCAGATCAAGCAGGACCCGGAGTCGATGTTCGACGCCCTGCTGATGCCGATCATCTTCATCCTGCTGTTCACCTATGTCTTCGGCGGCCAGATCGCCGGCAAGGGCAATCAGGACGCATACGTCCAGCATCTGGTGCCCGGCATGATGGCCATGATGGGCATGAACATCGCGATGGCGGTGGGCACGGGCGTCAACGAGGACTTCCGCAAGGGCGTCATGGACCGCTTCCGGACCATGCCGATAGCCCGGTCCTCGGTCCTGATAGCCAAGATCGTCGTCGAGATCGGCCGGATGCTGATCGCCACCGCGATCCTGCTCGGCATGGGCTTTCTGCTGGGCCTGGAGATCAAGGGCAACATGCTCGAATTCGCCGCCGCGATCGTGCTGTCCACGGTCTTCGGCGCCGCCCTGATGTGGATATTCATCCTGCTGGGGCTCTCCATGAAGACCCCGCAGGCGGTCCAGGGCGTGGCGATGCTGGTGCTGATGCCGCTGCAGTTCGGCTCGTCGATCTTCACGCCGACGACGAAGATGCCCGGCTGGCTGCAGAGCTTCACCGAGGTCAATCCGCTCTCCCAGCTGGCGGACGCGGCCCGCGCTCTGATCGACGGCCACGGTGCGGTGGCGCACCCGACGCTGGTCACCCTGGCCTGGGCGGTCGCCATCACGGCCGTGACCATGCCGCTCGCGGTCCGGAAGTTCCGCAACAAGACCTGACGCGCCCGGGGGCCGGCATGGCCCCCGGGAGTGACAGCCTTCGCCCGGCTCGCGTCAGATGAGGGCGGTGGCCTCTTCGATCGAGAGGTCACCGCCTTCGGCGTACTCGCGCTCGTACTCCGCGTCGCCCAGCACCGCCCGCGCCGCCGCTTCGGTACGCGCCCGGTCGTCGCGCACGATCAGGACCGCTACGTGCGACAGCACCCGCAGCGCGTCGTACGCCCCCACCAGCCGCGCCGCGGACCGTGCGCCGGGCTCGCCCTGGACAGCCATCAACACCCGTGCCCCGGTGAGCAGTTGGATCACCGGCAGGTCCGGCGCGACCATCTGCGCCAGCGGATCCCGCATCAGCGCCACGGCCGCACGGAACCGGGGCAGCAGGTCCTCGCGCTGCCCGTCGTCCGGCCCGTCGTCCAGTTCCAGCGAGATCAGCGCCGACTCCACGATCCCGGCGAACAAGTCCGGGGCGCGCGGACCGAACACCTCCCGCACCGCGAACAGCTCCTCGCGGGCCTCCTGCGTACGCCCCGAGACCGACAGCCACATCGCGAGCTGCATACGCGCGAAGGGCACCGCGTCGCGCCCACTGTTCTGATCCTTGGCGGCCGCCAGCACCTCGCGCAGCATCCGCTCGCCGGTCTCCTCCTGGCCGTCCTCGATGAGCACGCCGCCGAGCCGGGTGCGCAGCAGCAGGGTCTGGCCGTGTGCGCCCAGATCCTCGGCGTGGACCATCGCCGCGCGGTAGTCCTGCGCGGCGAGCTGGTACTCACCGCGCTTCTCGCGGGCTTCGCCTCGGCCGGAGAGCGCCTCGGCCGCGCCCCACGCATCGCCGAGCCGGACGAAGATCCGCAGCGATTCGTCGGCGTCCAGGGTCGCCTGCTCCAGCCCGCCGGGACGGTCGTTGAGGATCTTGGAGCGCAGCTGCAGGACGAAGGCGAGCTCCCAGTCGTAACCGAGGTCCCGGCAGGCGACCACCGCCGTGTCGACCAGATCCGCCAGGTCCTCGTACCGCCCGGTGATCATCACCGCGTAGAACCACATCATGCCGGGCACCTTGCAGGTCTGCGGCAGCCCGGAGCGGTAGGCCTCAAGGATCCCCGCCAGCTCCTCCTGCATCCCCGGATCCCGCAGCGCCTGCATGTCGCCGTCCATGCTGGCCAGGGTGACCAGCCGGACCTCGCGGCGGGCCTCCTGGAGCTGTTCGGGGTCCATGGGCGGCGGCCGGTCGATGGGCCGTTCATACAGGTCGGGGGCGGGTTTGACGGGCGGCAGAAACGGGTTGGGGCCGAGCGCACCGGCCGCTTCCGACCAGTGGCGGGCATCGCTGCGGTGGTCGCGCAGCGACCAGAACCACTGGAGGGACAGCACCAGGCACAGCGCCTCGTGCTCGTCGCGGGCGGCGATGGCGCGGCGCAGCGCGGTCCGCAGATTGTCGTGTTCCAGCTCCAGCCGCTCCGACCAGGCACGCTGACCGGGGCCACGCAGCAACGGGTCGGCGGTACGGGCCAGTTCGCGGTACGTGACGAGGTGGCGGCGTTCGGCGGCGGCGCGTTCACCGGCCTCGTCCAGCCGCTCGCCCGCGTACTCCCCCACCGTCTCCAGCAGCCGGTAGCGCATCTGCCCGTCGGGCGCCGGCGCCGCCACCACCAGCGACTTGTCGATCAGCGCGCCGAGCAGCCCGGCCACATCGCGCCCGTCGACGCCGTCGCCCGCGCACACCTCCTCCGCCGCACCCAGATCGCAGCCACCGGCGAACACGGACAGCCGGCGCAGCACGGCGCGCTCCGGCTCGTCCGTCAGGTCCCACGACCAGTCGACGACCGCGCGCAGCGTCTGCTGCCGGGGCAGCACGGTGCGGCTACCACTGGTCAGCAGCCGGAAGCGGTCGTCCAGCCGGTCGGCGAGCTGCCGCGGGGAGAGCAACCGCAGCCGGGCGGCGGCGAGTTCGATGGCGAGCGGCAGGCCGTCCAGGCGGCGGCAGATCTCGGCGCAGGCAGCCGCGGTTCCATCGGCTGCATCGTCCCCCTCGACGCGGAAGCCGGGGCGGGCGGCGGCCCCGCGGTCGGCGAGCAGCCGCAGCGCGACCGGGTCGGGCAGCGGCTCGACGGGGCGCAGCACCTCGCCCGGTATGGCCAGCGGCTCACGGCTCGTCGCGAGCACCGTGACACCGGGGCATTCGGCCAGCAGCCGCTCCGCGAGTTCGGCGGCGGCGCCGATCACATGCTCGCAGTTGTCGAGGACGAGCAGCATCCGGCGGCCGGCACACAGCTCGGCGAGCCGGGCGAGCGGGTCCAGTCCGGTGGGGTCGGTGGCGGCGCGCAGGCCCTCGGCGGTGGTGGCGCGGACGACGGTCTCGCGGGCGCCGAGCGTGGTGAGCACCGCTTCGGGAACGGTCTGCGGATCGTCCAGCGGCGCCAGCTCCGCCAGCCATACGCCGTGCGGCCAGGCGTCCGGCAGGGCGGCCGCGGCTGCCTCGGCGCCCTCCTGCGACAGCCGGGTCTTGCCGGCGCCGCCGGGGCCCAGCAGCGTCACCAGCCGGTGCTCGGCGAGGTCGGCACGGAGCCCTTCGAGGTCGGTGTCCCGTCCGACGAAGGAGGTGAGGCGGGCCCGGAGGTTGCCGGGGCGGGCGGCGGTGCGCGGGACGAGGGGCGGTAGCGCGGGGCGCACGGCGGGCTCCGGGGCGCCGATGGCGGTGTGCCGCAGCAGCTCCTTGTGCAGGGCGCGGAGCTCCGGGCCGGGGTCGGCGCCGAGGCGGTCGGCGAGGCCGGTGCGTATCTCCTCGTAGGCGGCGAGCGCCTCGGCGCTGCGGCCCGCGTCGCGCAGGGCGCGCAGGCGCAGCGCCTGGAGCGGCTCGTCGAGGGGGTGGTCCTGGCACAGGGCGACGAGGGTGGGCAGCGCCTGGCCGGCCCGGCCGAGGGCGAGGTCGGCGGCGAGGCGGGTGCGCCGGGCGTCCAGCCGGCGGCTCTCGGCGCGGGCCGCCTCCACGCTTGCGTCGGGCAGGTCGGCGAGGGCCGGGCCGCGCCAGAGCGCCAGCGCGTCGTCGAGGAGGGCGGCGGCGCGGGCCGGATCCGCATCGGCGAGCGCCCGGCCGCCCTCCGCCGCGAGCTGCTCGAAGCGGTGCAGGTCGACGGCGTCGGGCTCGGCGCACAGCCGGTAGCCGCCGTCGACGGAGGCGACCGCGCCGTGCCCCAGGGCCCGGCGCAGCCTGCCGACCAGCGCCTGCAGGGCCCCGGCCGCGTCGGTGGGCGGGTTCATGCCCCAGATGTCGGCGATCAGCGCGTCGGACGTCAGCGCCCGCCCCGGCCGCAGCGCGAGCGCGGCAAGCAGGGCACGCAGGCGTGCGCCGCCGAGGGCGACGGGGGTGCCGTCGGCCCGGCCGGCTTGGGTGGTGCCGAGAATTCCGTAGCGCACCGAGCCATTGTCGTTCACGGCCGCGCTGCCCACGCTCCGCTCACACTCCTCATGTCCCTGATAAAACCCCGATGTGGGGCGGGGCGCCCCGGAACCCCTGCCCGGGGGCGGGCATCGGGCCATGACGACACCCCGTGGCCCACCGCTCCCGAGTCCAGCTTGCCTGGAAGTCACCGGGTGCCGCTCGTCGTTTTCCGAGGACGGGGCTGATGGGCAGGTCAGGATGGGCAGATCCGGGTGCACAGGCCGGTACGTCCCATTGCCGCGCCCCATCGCCGAAACCCATCGCCGCGCCCCCGTCACTGCATCCCGTCACCGCATCCCGTCGCCGCGATTCCCGACGGGCCCGTGCGCCGGCCGCCGTACCGCGGATACGGTCATGACTGCCCACCACGCGACCCCCGGGAGCCCCGCACCATGACCACAGCATTCCCGCGCGCCGACCGCCGCATCAGCCCGGTCTTCCTCGCGCTCGTCGCCGTCATGGGGGTGTCCGCATGGGCCGTCTGGAGCCGGCAGATCGCCGCGAGCACCGGCTTCGCGGTCTTCCTGTTCGTGGTGTCCGGCTGGGTGGTGTCACTCTGCCTGCACGAATACGCGCACGCCCGCACCGCGCTGCACAGCGGCGACCTCTCGGTCGGCGACAAGGGCTACCTGACCCTCAACCCGCTCAAATACACCCATGCACTGCTCAGCATCATCCTGCCGGTGATCTTCGTCATCATGGGCGGAATCGGGCTGCCGGGCGGCGCGGTGTTCATCGAGCGCGGCCGGATCAAGGGGCGCTGGCGGCACAGCCTGATCTCGGCGGCCGGGCCGCTGACGAATGTGCTGTTCGCCATCGTCATGACGGCGCCGTTCTGGCTGAAGCAGATGTCCGGGGTGCCGGACCCGTTCCGGTACGCGCTGGCGTTCCTGGCGCTGCTGCAGGTCACCGCCGCGATCCTGAATTTCCTGCCGGTTCCGGGACTGGACGGCTACGGCGTGATCGAGCCCTGGCTGCCACACGGCTTCCGGCGCCAGGTCGAGCCGTTCGCACCGTTCGGGCTGCTGGCGGTTTTCGGACTGCTGTGGGTGCCGGAGATCAACCACGTCTTCTTCAGCGCGGTGGACGCAATCCTGCGCGGCATGGGCATCTCCAACTGGGACACGTACTGGGGCCAGGAGTACTTCCGCTTCTGGCAGGGCGAGCCGCAGGTTCCGCCGGTGGGCGGGCTGTTCTGAGCGGACGACCGGCTCGGCGGCCGCAGCCTCAGCCCGCGGCCGCGGTGCGCTCCGCCCGCGCCGCGCGCTCCAGCTTCGCCTTGCGCAGGTAGAACCACGCCATGTTGCTGGACATACCGGCCATCAGGATCCAGACCACGCCGAGCCAGCTGCCCTGCACGAACGAGACGACGGCCGCGGCGACGGCAAGGACGCACACGACGCCCGCCCAGAGGGCGAGGCGCGGGACCGGGCTGGAGGTGGCGGAGGGCATGGGAGTCGGCTCCTGTCGGGAGTGGTGCGGTCCTCCCCAGTGTCCCCCATACCCCGCGCGCGCCCGTCATCGGCGCATACGGTCGCCGCGGGGCCGTGCAGAGGGCCAGGGCCTGTCCGACCCTGACCCATCGGACAGGCCTGGTCCCCCGGAGGGCGAGTCCCGACGATCCTCCCCACCCCCCGCCGCAACCGGCCTCACACGTCCGTGACCCGCAGCCCCGCGTGGGCCTTGTAGCGGCGGTTGACCGAGATCAGGTTGGCGACCAGCGACTCGACCTGGTGGGCGTTGCGCAGGCGGCCGGCGAAGACGCCACGCATGCCGGGGATGCGGGCGGCCAGTGCCTGGACGATGTCCGTGTCGGCGCGTGCCTCGCCGAGGACCATCACATCGGTGTCGATCTCCGCGGTGTCCGGGTCCTGCAGCAGCACCGCCGAGAGGTGGTGGAAAGCGGCGGTGACCCGCGACTCCGGCAGCAGCGCGGCGGCCTGCTCGGCGGCGCTGCCCTCCTCCGGCTTGAGTGCGAAGGCGCCCTTCTTGTCGAAGCCGAGCGGGTTCACGCAGTCGATGACGAGCTTGCCGGCCAGCTCCTCGCGGAGCGCCTCCAGGGTCTTGGCGTGGCCTTCCCAGGGCACCGCGATGATCACGACATCGCTGCGCCGTGCGCACTCGGCGTTCTCCACGCCCTCGACGCCCAGACTGCTCAGCTGGGGGTCCTCCGCGGCGGCCCGCGCGCGCTCGGCCGCCCGGGAGCCGATGATCACCTTCTGGCCGGCCTTGGCGAACCGGTAGGCCAGGCCGCGGCCCTGGTCGCCGGTGCCGCCGAGGACGCCGACCACCAGGCCGGAGACGTCCGGGAGGTCCCAGGGGTCGCGCTTGAGGGCGGCCTTCACACGGGTCGCGACGTTTTCGGACTGGGCATCGTCAGGAGTAGTCATGACAGCGATCCTGTCACGCCGCGGCGAAGGGCAGGTCATGCCGCCGCAGCAGACCCCGTCACGCCTTGACGCTGCCCTCCGTGAGTCCCGTGCGCCAGTACCGCTGGAGCACCGTCATCAGCACCATCAGCGGCACCACGGACAGGAACGCACCACCCACCGTGTACTGGTAAAGCACCGGCTGCCGGTCCGCGTAGCCCGTCCAACTGGTCAGCCCCAGCTGGATCGGATACAGGTCGGAGTCAGCGAGCATGACCAGTGGCAGGAAGTAGTTGTTCCAGATGTGCACGAACTGGAACAGGAAGACGGTGACCAGTGCGGGGGTCATCAGCCGCAGGCCGAGTCCGGCGAAGATCCGTGCCTCGCCCGCGCCGTCGATCCGGGCCGCCTCCAGGAGTGAGTCGGGGACGGCGGCGGCCGCGTAGATCCGGCACAGGTAGACGCCGAAGGGGCTGACCACGCTGGGGATCAGCACCGCCCAGTAGGTGTTGGACAGGCCCATCGAGCTGAAGAGGAAGTAGAGGGGCAGGGCGAGTGCGGTGCCGGGGATCAGGACGCCGGCGAGGACGAGATTGAAGATCGCCTCTCGGCCCCGGAACGGGAATTTGGCCAGCGCATAGCCGGCCGCGGCGGACAGCAGGGTCGCGCAGACCGCACCGATCCCCGCGTAGAGCAGGGAGTTGCCGAACCAGCGGACGTAGATGCCGTGGTCGTAGGTGAGGACGTCGATGAGGTGGCCGACGGGGCGCGGGTGGTCGGAGAACCAGAAGCCGAATGTGCCGAAGAGGTCGGCGCTGCTCTTGGTGGCCGAGACGATCAGCCAGTAGACGGGCACCAGGAAGTAGATCGCGGCGATGGTCAGCAGCGAGGCGGTGATGATCCGGTAGCGGACCGGGGGCCGGGTCATCTCTGCTCCTTCCCCCGCCGGCCGACCAGCCGCAGAAAGCCGAAGGACAGCACGCACGCCACCAGCGCGAGCAGTACCGCCTCCGCCGCCGCCACATGCTGGTTGTTGCCGACGAACGCCTCGCTGTAGGCGTGCAGATTGGGGGTGAATCCGGAGTCGATGGACGAGGCGAGCGGCCGCAGCACCATCGGTTCCGCGAACAGTTGGAGGGTGCCGATGATGCTGAAGACGGTGGTGAGGACGAGGGCGGGCCGGATGAGCGGGAGTTTGATGTGCCGGGCGACCTGCCAGGCGTTCGCGCCGTCGATCCGCGCGGCCTCGTACAGCTCCTCCGGCACGGACTTGAGCTGGGCGATCAGTACCAGCATGTTGTAGCCGGTGAACTGCCAGGTGACGATGTTGGCGATGGACCACAGGACGGTGCCGCGGGAGAGGAAGTCGACGTCCCAGCCGACCGAATCGGCGACCTCCACCAGGGGGCTGATGCCGGGGACGTACAGGAATCCCCACAGGATCGAGGCGATGACGCCGGGCACGCCGTAGGGGAGGAAGAAGGCGCTGCGGAAGAAGGTGATGCCGCGGGCGCCGGCACTCTCCAGGAGCAGCGCGAGGGCGGTCGCGAGCACGATCATCAGCGGGATCTGGACGGCGCCGAAGAGCAGCACCCGGCCGAAGCCGGTCAGGAACCGGTCGTCGGCGAGCGCGTGCGCGTAGTTGGCGAGGCCGGCGAAGACCTCGCGTTCCTCGCCGCCGAGGCCGAGCGGGCCGGTGCGTTCGGTCCTCTGCAGGCTCTGGTGGACGGCGTAGAGGATCGGGGCGATGAAGCAGAGGCCGAAGAGTGCGAGGAAGGGCAGGACGAAGCCGGCTGCGGCGCGGGCGTTGCGGGCCTCGGTGCGCGTGGCACGGCGCGGGCGGCGCTGCGGGTCCCGCCGCTTGGGGATGACCGGCTCCGGTCGGCTCAGGGTGTCCCGGCTCACCCGCCGCTCTCCACCTTCAGGCCCTTGCCCTTGAGGTCGGAGATCGTCTGGCCCTGGACCTTCTTCAGGACGGAGCGGAAGGAGCCGCCGTCGCCGAGCGCGTCGGTGAAGGCGTCGCCGAGCCGCTGGTAGAGGGTGTCGACGCCGGGTCCCCACCGCCAGCTGGTGTCGACGTGTGCCCCGGCGTCCGCGAAGATCTTGCTGTACGCCTGGCCGCCGAAGAAGTCCTTGTCGACGTCGAGGTCGCCGGTGGCGTAGCCCTTCTTGGCGCTGGGGAAGCCGTAGCCGCCGTCGATGAGCAGCGCGATGGATTCGGGGTCGGTGTTGAGCCAGACGGCGAAGTCGAGGGCGTCCTTGGGGTAGCTCGCCTTGGCGAAGACGGCGGTGGTCGAGCCGCCCCAGTTGGCGTACTCCTTGTCGCCCGCCTGCCACTGGGGCAGCGGCGCGGCCCGCCAATTGCCCTTGGTGCCGGGCGCGTTGCCGGTCAGCAGCGCATCGCCCCAACTGGCGCCCACCCAGGCGGGGATGGCGCCGGTCTGCAGGTCCTTGTACCAGGCGTTCTGCCGGTCAGGGATGGTCTTGACCAGTTTCTGCTTGACCAGTGATTCCCAGTAGTCGGCGACCTTACGAGTGGGTTCGTCGTCGATGTGGACGATCCAGGTGTCGCCGCTGTTGGCGTACCACTTGGCGCCGGCCTGCCAGGCGAGCCCGGCGAAGCGGTTGCCGTTGGTGGGCGCGAAGGTCTCGATCCAGGCGCCCTTCTTGCGGATGGTTCTGGCGGCGGCCTCGTAGTCGTCCCAGGTCCGAGGGGTCTCGACGTCCCACTTGTCGAAGAGGTCCTGGCGGATGAACAGGCCCATCGGCCCGGATGCCTGCGGGATGGCGTAGATGCCCTTGCCGAACACGGACTGCTGCCACTGCCAGCCGAAGAACTTGTCCTTGTGGCGGGCGGCGCCGAGCGGGGCGAGGTCCAGCAGTCCGTTGTCGAGCAGGAAGCTGGGGATGACGGGGAATTCGATCTGGCCCAGGTCGGGCGGGTTGCCGGCCTTGATGGCGGCGTGCATCTTGGCGTACTGCGCGCCGTTGACAGCCGACACCTTCTCGACCTTGACCTGGACATCCGGGTGCTTGCCGTTCCACAGGTCGACGGGCTTGTCGATGCCCGGCACCCAGGACCAGAACGTCAGATTGATCTGCTGCCCCTTCTTGCGCTCCCGGGGAGCTTCGTTGTCGTCGCCGCTGTCGCCGCAGCCGGCGAGCGCGAAGCCCGCGGCGACGGCGGCCGCCCCGCCCAGGACCGTTCTACGGTGCATCGGCGGCATGTCGTTGCTGGTCATCCGGCTCCTCCACGGGGATGCGGCGGAAGGTGATCGTCGAGTAGGCGCTGAAGTCGCCCGTCTCGTAGAGCAGTCCGACGTGCGCGCGGTCGAGGCGTACGAGGTCGGAGTAGGCGGCGGGCAGCCCGGAGACGGTGTGCGCGGTCCGCCAGGTCAGGCCGCCGTCGCGGCTGGTGCGTACGGTCATCAGGGCGCGGGCGGCTGGGTGGGCGGGCCCGGAGTGGAGCAGTTCGTCGCGGTCGCCGAGGTGCAGCACGCTGCCCTGGCAGACCGGTCCGGCCAGGCCCGCCTGCGGCCGGAAGGGGGCGGCGAGGCGCTCGCCGCCGTCCGTCGAGACGGCGTCGGCGCGGTGCCAGGCCGCGGCGGTTTCCGTGCGGGTGCTCAGGTAGAGGCTGCCGCCGGGGAGTTCGGCGGCGGTGGTCTCGTTGGGGGCGACGGAGCGGTCGGTGTCGCTGTCGGTGTAGCCGATCCGCCAGGTGGCGCCGTCGTCGTCGCTGAGGAGTGCGTGTCCGCCGTTGTAGCGGAATTCGGTGCCGGTGTCTGCGGGGTCGGTCGGCGGGGTGGAGTGGTTGGCGGGGACGACGAGCCGTCCGGCGTACGGGCCGTGGTGCAGCCGCAGCGCATGGCCGGGCCCGGTGGCGTACCACCGCCACTCCGGTCGTTTGGCCTGGCCGGTGATCTCGCGGGGCGGGCTCCAGCTCGTGCCGTCGTCGTCGCTGTGCTGGATCCAGACGCGCCGGCCGTCGGCGGCGGAGACCTGGCCGCGGCGGATGCGGTCCTCGGTGGCGTCGGCGGCGCTGTGAACCTGGAGCAGCAGCACCCGGCCGCCGGTCAGGACGACGGGCGCCGGATTTCCGGCGGTGCCGGTGCCGTTGCGGGCGACGACGTGGAGCGGGCCCCAGGTGCGGCCGCCGTCGTCGGAGCGTTTGAGGACGATGTCGATATCGCCGTGGTCGGCGGCCGAGGCGACCCGGCCCTCGGCGAAGGCGAGGACGGCCCCGGAGCGCGCCCGTACGACGGCCGGGATCCGGAAACTCGCGTACCCCTCCGTCCCGGCCCGGTACGGCACTGAGCTCTCGTACGCCACGGGTCACCCCCAACGGCCGGACGTAGGATGTCCTCTGTCCTGCGGCGACCATAAGGAGTGCCCAACTGACCGTCAAGGCACCGGACATGCCCCGTTTTCGTGTCGGCAACGGGACTGTCGACACAGGGTGAAATCCGGGTGAACTGGACGCTGGAGTTTCGGCGTAAGCCGTGGGAAGTCCGGGCGGGCGCCCGTGGCGGGACCGGGGATCGAGCATCCCGGAGAGCGGGACTGCGACCGCGACCACGACCACGCATCAACGACACCGATCGCGGATACGGTCACGAACACGACGAACGGCGAACGGCGAACGGCGGATCGTGAAGGAGCGGGCGATGAACGCGGCGACCCCGGCGGGCACCGGCGAACTGAAGCGGCGCCTGGGCGTGTTCGACGCCGTGACGATCGGCCTGGGATCCATGATCGGCGCCGGTGTCTTCGCCGCGCTGGCGCCGGCCGCCGGCGCCGCGGGCTCGGGGCTGCTGCTCGGTCTGGCCGTCGCGGCGGTGGTGGCGTACTGCAATGCGACGTCCTCGGCGCGGCTCGCGGCCCGCTATCCGGCCTCCGGCGGCACCTACGTCTACGGCCGCGAACGGCTCGGCGCGTTCTGGGGCTACCTGGCCGGCTGGGGCTTCGTCGTCGGCAAGACCGCGTCCTGTGCGGCGATGGCCCTCACCGTCGGCTCCTACGTATGGCCCGGTCAGGCGCATACGGTGGCGGTCGCCGCCGTGGTGGCGCTGACCGCGGTGAACTACGCCGGGGTGCAGAAGTCCGCCTGGCTCACCCGGGCCATCGTCGCGGTCGTCCTCGCGGTGCTCGCCGCGGTGCTCACCGCCTGCCTGACCGGCGGAACCGCCCGAGCCGTACGGCTGGACATCGGCGCCGACGCCACCGCCGGCGGGGTGCTCCAGGCGGCCGCGCTGCTGTTCTTCGCGTTCGCCGGGTACGCCCGGATCGCCACCCTCGGCGAGGAGGTCCGCGACCCCGAGCGCACCATTCCCCGTGCGATCCCGCTCGCCCTGGGCATCACTCTGGCGGTCTACGGGGCGGTCGCCGTCGCGGTGCTGGCCGTGCTCGGCCCCGGCCGGCTCGCCGACGCCTCGGCACCGCTGGCCGACGCGGTACGCGCCGCGGGCGCCCCGGGTCTGGCCCCGGTGGTGCGCGCCGGGGCCGCGGTGGCCGCCCTGGGCTCGCTGCTCGCGCTGATCCTCGGCGTCTCGCGCACCACCCTGGCGATGGCCCGCGACCGTCATCTGCCGGCGGCGCTGGCCGCCGTCCACCCCCGCTTCCACGTCCCCCACCGGGCCGAACTCGCGGTCGGCACCGCGGTCGCCGTCCTCGCCGCGACCACGGACCTGCGCGCGGCGATCGGCTTCTCCTCCTTCGGCGTGCTGGCCTACTACGCCATCGCCAACGCCTCGGCCCTCACCCTCACGGCGGCCGAGAAGCGCCCGCCCCGCATCGTCCCCGTCGTCGGCCTGGCCGGCTGCACGGCGCTGGCCTTCGCCCTGCCGCCGGCCTCCGTCATCTCCGGCGCCGCGGTCCTCGCCGCGGGGGCCGCGGCGTACGGCGTCCGGGCAGCCGTCACGCGCGCCTGAAGGGTCCAGGCGCGCGACTGCGGGGACGAGAGGAGGTGTGCCGTATGCGGCTGAGGGGGGAGGTGTGCCGTACGTGGCCGAGTGGGGCTGTCGGGCTACGGCGACAGTGTGTCCCGGTTTCCAGTGCACAGGGCCCAGATGACGAATGCGTTCACCACGATCAGCACCAAGGCCCAGAACGGGTAGTAGGGGATCCACAGGAAGTTGGCGATCATCACCAGGCCTGCGACGACGACGCCGACGACCCGCGCCCAGAGCGCTCCGGTGAACAGCGCGATGCCGGCCAGCACGACCACGATCCCGAGAATGAGATGGACCCAGCCCCAGCCCGTCAGATTGAACGCGTACGTGTAGTTGACCGTCCTGACGAACACGTTGTCCTTGGCGATGGCCGAGATGCCCGCCAGGATCGCCATGAAGCCGCCGAAGACCATCAGGGTGGCGGCGAAAACGGTCCAGCCGGTTACCGCGGCGCTTGAGGAACGGTCTGCTGTGCCTGTGTGCCCAGCTCCGACATGACTGGCCATGCCCAGCTCCTTAGTGCGAGAGCCTCGCCGCCGCCCTGCGCGTTCGCGACCGGCCGGCGGCCTTGAATCCAGGCTGGCACGGCAGGCAGCGGCCGCTCTTGGGTCGTTCGGCCCCGATCGCCGGGCCGGATGGGGTAGTCACACCTTCAACGGTCGCACTTTCAACTACATCACCCGCGGGTTCCGCGTTCGCCGTGCCGCCGGCCCGTTCCGCCCCTCCGGGACCGCTGATCCTTGACCCGCCGCGCGCCTGCTCTATGGTGACCGAGACAACCGAGACATATGACATCTCATGTCCCATATCCACCGAAGTCAACGGCCAACGACAGCCAACAGCAGCCCCTGTCCGGCAACCGTCCCCGTCCACCGACTGCGCAGCTCCACCACACCTCCCCCACGCTGGAGCCCCCATGGCACTGCCCGCACCGCTGCACGGCGTGATCCCGCCGGTCTGCACCCCGCTCGACGCGCGGGGCGAGGTCGACACCGCCTCCCTCGCCCGCCTCGTGAGCCACCTCCTCGACGGCGGCGTGCACGGGCTGTTCGCGCTCGGCTCCACGAGCGAGGTCGCCTACCTCACCGACACCCAGCGCGCCACCGCCCTGGAGGCTGTCGTCAAGGCCGCGGACGGCCGGGTTCCGGTGCTCGCCGGGGCCATCGACACCACCACCGCCCGGGTGCTGGACCACGCCAGGACCGCCGCCGACCTGGGCGCCGACGCGCTGGTCGCCACCGCGCCGTTCTACACCCGCACCCACCCGCGGGAGATCGCCGCCCACTTCCGCCACATCCGTAGGACCGTCGGCCTGCCGCTCTTCGCGTACGACATCCCCATGGCCGTCCACAGCAAGCTGCCCCCTGCGCTGGTCCGTGAGCTGGCCGAGGACGGCACGCTCACGGGGCTCAAGGACAGCAGCGGCGACGACGGCTCGCTGCGCCGACTGATCGTCGAGCTCGGCGGCCGCACCGCCCGGCGCACCGGCCCCGCCCCCGGCTTCACGCTCCTCACCGGCTCCGAACTGACCGTGGACGCAGCCCTGTTGGCGGGGGCCGACGGCGTCGTCCCGGGTCTCGGCAATGTCGACCCGGCGGGCTACGTCCGGCTCTACGACGCCGCGCGCGCCGGCGACTGGGAGCGGGCGGCCACCGAACAGGAACGCCTGGTCGGCCTGTTCGCCATGACCGACGTCGGCCCCGAGGGCGAGATGGGCCGCAGCTCCTCGGCACTGGGCTCGTTCAAGGCGGCCCTCCGGCTCCTCGGCGTGATCGAGCGCGGTGCCACGGCCTTCCCGCAACTGCCGCTGAGCGAGGAGTCCGTGGCCGAGGTCGCCCGCCGGCTCACCGCCGCGGGCCTGCCGCCGGCCCACTGACGCCTCCGCCGGGCCCGCGCATGGCCCTCGGCCCGCACCCCGGCCCCCCCGCGCACCCACACTTCGTGATCAAACTCCCGTACGGGTGACACGGGTTGAAGCGGGCCCCGGACGGCGGCGTGCTGCGGCAGGATGCGGGGCCATGGATGCCGTACGGGTCGCGCTACTGCGCGAGGTCCTCGCCGGAACCGAGTGGGTCCAGGCCACCCGCCGCTTCGCCGGGTCGCTGCGCTCCTCCGTGGCCCCGCACGGCGGCGGGCTGCTGCTGGTCGGCAGCGCCGGGTACGAACCCTGGCATCTGGCCGCGCATCTCGACGACGAGGCCGCCTGGTCGGGGCTGCCGGAGCTGTCGCCGACGCTCGTCCGGCACCGGGCCCCCGGCGGGGCGCCGGCCCATCTTTCGGTGGGGCTCGGCAGGCTGGAGGCCGCCGGGCGCGGCGAGACACTGCTGGTCGTCACACCGGAGCAGCCGGGCGCCGGGCTGCTGGAGCGGGTGCACGACGCCCGCCGCAACGGTGCGACGGTCCTCGCGCTGGACGGCGGCGACCGCGATCTGCACGCCCTGGCCCATGACGCGCTCGCCGCTTCCCCGGCCGCGCCCATCGGCGATACCGGGGCCGGGGCCGGGCCGCATGCCGGGGCCGGGGCCGAGCCGCCCGCCGACGGTGCGCAGGACCTCGACCTCGACACACTCCAGCATCTGGTCAGCGCGGCCGCCGGTGAGAACAGCGTGCCCGCGCCACTCCCGCGCCGTCGCTTCCGCGACCGGCTGGCGCGGCTGGCCGACGAGCTGACCTCGCCGCCGCCCCCGCGCTGGTGAGACGACGTACGGCGAGGTAGGCCGGTATAAGGCGGCGCAAGGCAGCGCAAGGCGGGGCAAGGCGCTGTAAGGCGATCTGAGGGGGCTTCAGGTGACGCGATGTGTGTCAGATCGTGATGTGTGTCAGGTGACGTCAGGTGATCTCGCCTGGCGTCTGAGGTCACCGCCCACCCCCTCCCCCATAAACCCTTTGCACCTCCGCGGGCGCCCGCGGACGATAGTGCGTCGTGACCTCGGACAGCCCCCCACTAGGCCCGCCCCCACCCGGCCCCCCACGCCGTCGCGTGGCCGCTCTGCTGCCGGACCTGGCGCCGTGGCGCTCCTCGCGCGATTTCCGGCTGATGTGGTGCGCGGGCGCGATCACCGTCTTCGGCAGTGCGCTGACCTTCGTCGCGCTGCCGCTCCAGCTCAAGGAGCTGACCGGCTCCACGCTGGCGGTCGGCGCGCTGGGCGCCGTCGAGATCGTGCCGCTGATCGTCTTCGGTCTCTACGGTGGTGCGCTCGCCGATGCCATGGACCGCCGCCGGCTCATCGTCCGGACCGAGGTCGCACTCGGCCTGCTGTCCGTCCTTCTGCTGGTCAACAGCCTGCTGCCGGACCCGCTGGTGTGGCCGCTGTACGCGATCGCCGCGGTATCCAGCGCCCTGACCGGTCTGCAGCGCCCGGCGCTGGACGCGATCGTGCCGCGGATCGTCCCGCACGACCAGCTCGCCGCGGCCGCCGCGCTCAACTCGCTGCGCTGGCAGATCGGCACCATCGCGGGCCCCGCGTTGGCCGGCTGGCTGCTGGCGTATGCCGGGCTGCGCTGGGCGTACGCGGCGGACGCCGCCACCTTCGCGATCTCGGTGGTGCTCGCGCTGAAGCTGGCGCCGTCGCCCGCCTCGCACGACGCCGAGAAGCCGTCGCTGCGCGGAATCGCCGAGGGCGCGCGCTACGCCTGGAGCCGCAAGGAACTGCTGGGCACCTACGCCATCGATCTCACCGCGATGCTGTTCGCCTTCCCGTTGGCGATCTTCCCGTTCCTCGCCGACGAGCTGGACGCCCCGTGGGCGCTGGGCCTGATGTACGCGGCGCTGCCCGCCGGATCCGCGCTGGTCAGCCTGACCAGTGGCTGGACGTCACGTATCCACCGGCAGGGCCGCGCGGTCGTGCTGGCGGCCGCCGCCTGGGGACTGGCGATCACCGCCGCCGGGCGGATGTCCAGCATCTGGCTGGTGCTGCTGTTCCTGACGCTGGCCGGCTGCTGCGACATGGTCAGCGGCATTTTCCGCTCGGCGATGTGGAACCAGACGATCCCCGACGAGCTGCGCGGTCGGCTGGCCGGTATCGAGCTGCTGTCGTATTCGGTGGGCCCGCAACTGGGCCAGGTCCGGGTCGGCGGGATGGCCGCGCTGACGACGGTTCGGACGTCGGTCTGGGCCGGCGGTGTGCTGTGCTTCGGCGCGGTCGGGCTGCTGGCGCTCACCCTGCCGAAGCTGATGGCGTACGACGCGAGGACCGACGAGCACGCCCGGCGCATGCGCGAGCGGAGGGCGGGCGGGGCCGCCGCCCGCACCGGGGACGCCGTACATGCCCCCGACACCGACCCGGCCACCACCTGACCCGACCACGCCCGACCACGCCCGACCACGCCCGACCACGCCTGACGTCAGGCGTCGTCAGGCGTGATCATGCCTGTTCATGCCTGTTCAGGTGCCGTCGCTCTCCTCGTCAGCCCGGCCGCCCTTGTCATGCCACTTCGGGTCGGTCTCCCACTCCAGATTGCGCTCGCGCGCCGACTCCATGGCGTGCGCCGCCTCCTCGCGGGTCGCGTACGGGCCGAACCGGTCGGCGGCCCGGCACTGCGGACCCTCCTCGACCGTCGCGTGCTTGAGGCAGTAGAACCACTCGCCGGGCTTGCCGACCGTACGCCTCTTGAACAGCGCCATTGCCGCCTCCTGTGGATGGCTCCAGTGCCGCCATCCTGCCCGACGGCCCGCGGATACACTCGCTGATATGTCTGGCCAGTCGCTTCTCGCCCCGGGGACCATCTCCCCCACCCGCCCCGTCCCCTCCTCGATCCCGCGCCCCGAGTACGTCGGTAAGGACGCGCCCACCCCGTACACGGGGCCCGAGGTGCAGGACGCCGAAACGATCGAGCGGATGCGGATCGCCGGCCGGATCGCCGCGCAGGCGATGGCGGAGGCCGCCAAGCTGATCGCGCCGGGTGTGACAACCGATGAACTGGACCGTGTCGCCCATGAGTTCATGTGCGACCACGGCGCCTACCCCTCCACGCTCGGCTACCGCGGCTTCCCCAAGTCCCTGTGCTCGTCGCTGAACGAGGTCATCTGCCACGGCATCCCCGACTCGACCGTCCTCAAGGACGGCGACATCGTGAACCTGGACGTCACCGCGTACATCAACGGTGTGCACGGCGACAACAACGCCACCTACCTGTGCGGCGATGTGGACGAGGAGTCCAAGCTGCTCGTCGAGCGCACCCGTGAGGCGCTCAACCGCGCGATCAAGGCCGTCAAGCCGGGCCGTCAGATCAACATCATCGGCCGGGTCATCGAGTCGTACGCCAAGCGGTTCGGCTACGGCGTGGTCCGTGACTTCACCGGCCACGGCATCAACTCGTCCTTCCACTCCGGCCTGATCGTTCCGCACTACGACAGCCCGCACCACACCACCGACATCAAGCCCGGCATGACCTTCACCATCGAGCCGATGCTGACGCTGGGCACGCACGACTACGACATGTGGGACGACGGCTGGACGGTCGTGACCAAGGACCGCAAGCGGACCGCACAGTTCGAGCACACCCTGGTGGTGACGGAAACCGGGACCGAGATTCTCACGCTTCCCTGACCGGATCGCTTGGCGAGATCACCTGAGGGGACCACCTGACGGGACCGGGCGGCAGCGGTAGGCTTTTTACCGACAGAGCGTCGGGAACAGATTGACTTAGGCAAGCCTAAGTAGTTAGGTGAGCCTAACTTCGAGCGCCCGCGGAGTCCAGCCCGTTCCCGTCCGCTCCCCACCGCTCCCCACCGGTCCCCGGAGGTCCGCCTTGGAAGCGCCCAGCCCGACCCCGCCGCCCGCTCCCGCCGCTCCTTCCACTCCCTTCACGCCTTTCTCTGCGGTTATCCGCACCGCATCGCACGAGCAGCACACGGAGGCCGAGAACTCCTCGTTCATGAGCGACCTGCTCGGCGGCAAGCTCGGCGTCTCGGCCTACCGGCGCTATACGGAACAGCTGTGGTTCGTCTACCGCGCGCTGGAGGACGCCTCCGAGTCGCTCGCCCAGGACCCGGTCGCGGGCCCCTTCATCCGCCCGGAACTGGCCCGTACCGCCGAGCTGGAGCGCGACCTCGCGCATCTGGGCGGGGCGTCCTGGCACATGGGCCTGGAGCCGCTGCCGGCCACCGCCGCGTACGCGGACCGGGTGGCGGTCTGCGCCCGCGACTGGCCGGCCGGCTACGTCGCCCACCACTACACCCGCTATCTCGGCGACCTCTCCGGCGGCCAGATCATCCGCGGTACGGCCGAGAAGACCTGGGGCTTCGCGCGCAAGGGCGACGGGGTGCGGTTCTACGTCTTCGAGGACATAGCGAACCCTGCCGCCTTCAAGCGCGAGTACCGCGAGCTGCTGGACGCGCTGCCGGTCGACGACCTGGAGAAGCAGCGGGTGGTCGATGAATGCAAGCGCGCGTTCGCGCTGAACACCGCGGTCTTCCGGGAGCTGGGCGAACAGTTCCCGCTGAGCGCGTAACGGGAGCATCCGGGCGGGTGCCCGTAGTCGCCCGACAGCCGCCCGGTAGTCACCAGGCCGTCGTCGCTACGGCGTATCGACGCGGACCCGCCCGCCGACCTCGATCGTGCCGTCCGGATACGGGCGGGTCAGGATCTGTGAGCCGACGCCTTGGCGGATGTCGAGGGGGCGGCCCAGCTCATGGGTCAGCAGTAGCGCGGCGGCGCCGGTGGCCTCGTCCTCCACGATGTTGTCGCCCCGGCGCGGGAAGGCCCGCGCCCTGACCAGACCGGCGGCTTCGTCCCGCCAGGCCCAGGCGTAGAGCCAGCCCTCCCCCGGCGGCGGCGCGGGCAGCCCGTCGACCTCGGCCACCGAGGGGTAACGCTCGGTCCTGCGCCCGGGGACCCACTCGGCACGCCCGCGCACCCAGGTGATGTCCCCGTCGTATCTGACCGCGACCTCGCCGGCCGGCGGGCGCAGGGTGCGCGGTGGCCGCCCCAGGCTCCGCAGCAGCCAGGCCAGGCCGACGAGCGGATGCCCGGCGAAGGGGAGCGGGACGCTGGGCGTGCGGATATCGACGGTGCCGCGGGTGACGTCGTCGAGGAACACCGTCTCGCTGAAGCCGAGTTCGGTGGCGAGCGCGGCCCGCTGGGCGACGGGAACGGCCGAGCCGTCGCGGACGACACCGAGCAGATTGCCACCCGTCCCGCCAGGCCCGCAGAACACCCGGAGAACATCAAGTTCGGTCACTCGGCCATTCAACAGCACTGGCCAGCGGGGGTATTCGGGGTGCGGCGGCGACAGAGGGGCGCGCGGCACCGGGCGGGCCGGCGCAGTGCGCCCGCTCAGTGACCGGATATCAACGCACCCGAATTCCGCCGGTCATGAGCCGTCATGGCACATGACCCTTACCTTGACCAGTCATTGACGGTTCCGTGACTCCTCACCCATCCATCCGTGACCGGGCCGTAGTGCGTGAGAGTCGAATCACTGGACGGGGCGGGAAGAATTCAGGTAAGCCTCGGATAAGTTAGGGCGGCCTTAGTCGCCCCCCCCGCATTCCCGCACCGATCGAAACCGCCTGGAGCCCGTATGCGAGCCCTTCGCACCTCCGCCGTCACCGCCATCGCGGTGGCTGCGAGCCTCACCGCCGTCACCGGCTGCGCCGAGAAGAACGACGGCAAGGGGGCCGACGGCAAGGGCGCCATCAAGGTGACCGCGTCCGACACCGCCTGCAAGCTGTCCAAGAAGGAGTTCCCCGCAGGGCACGTCCGGCTCGCGGTGGAGAACAAGGGCTCCAAGATCACCGAGGTGTATGTCTACGCGCCCGGCGACCGGATCGTCACCGAGCGGGAGAACATCGGCCCCGGCACCAGCGTGCAGATCACCGCCGAGATCAAGGCCGGTACGTACGAGATCGCGTGCAAGCCGGGTATGAAGGGCGAGGGCATCCGGCAGAAGGTGACCGTGAGTGGCAAGGGCGCGACCGCCAAGCGTGACCCGAAGCTGGACGCCGCGGTCGCCGCATACCGCAAGTACGTACAGGAGCAGGCCGACGAGACGCTGCCCAAGGCGAAGAAGTTCGCCCAGGCTGTGAAGGCGGGCGACATCGAGGCGGCGAAGAAGACCTATGCCCTCTCCCGGGTCGGCTGGGAGCGGACCGAGCCGGTGGCCGAGTCGTTCGGTGACATCGACCCGAAGGTCGACGTCCGCGAGGACGGTCTGTCGGACGGCCAGAAGTGGACCGGCTGGCACAAGCTGGAGAAGGCCCTGTGGAAGACGAAGGCGATCTCCGATGATGACGCCAAGCTCGCCGACCAGCTGATCGCCGACCTGAAGGACTGGCAGAAGCGGGTCGGCACCGCCGAGATCAACCCGACCACTATGGCCAACGGTGCCAAGGAGCTGCTCGACGAGGTGGCCACCGGCAAGGTCACCGGCGAGGAAGAGCGCTACAGCCACACCGACCTGCTCGACTTCCAGGCCAATGTCGAGGGTGCCAAGAAGGCGTACGAGCTGCTGAAGCCGGTCGCCTCGAAGAACGACCCGGAGCTGGCCAAGGAGCTGGACAAGCAGTTCGCGGCGATCGGCGAGCGCCTGGACAAGCACCGCGACAGCGACTCCGCGGACGGCTTCGTGTCGTACGACACGGTCGGCAAGAGCGAGCAAAAGGACCTGTCCGACGGCGTCAACGCCCTGGCCGAGCCGCTGTCCAAGCTGGCCGCAGCCGTGGTCACCGTCAAGTAGGAGTCAGGATGACGACCGAAGGTACGCAGCAGGGCACGGCGGACGGTGCGGCGGAGGACGGCTCGACGGCCGCCGTAACGCCCACGGACACGGGCACAGGCACGGGCACAGACACGGACACGGCGATAGCCGGGCGGCGGTCCGGCGGCCGGGCGCCGTCGCGGCGTTCGCTGCTCGGCTGGGGCGGCGCTGGGCTGGCCCTCGGCGCGGTCGCGGCCGGCGGTACGGCCGCGGCGCTGCGCCCCGGCAGCGACGCCGGGCCGACCGTCCCGGACGACACCGCGGGCGCCGCGGTCGCGTTCCACGGCACGCACCAGGCCGGCATCGCCAGCGCCGTCCAGGACCGGCTGCACTTCGCCGCGTTCGATGTCACCACCGACGACCGCGATGAGCTGATCGCGCTGCTCAAGGCGTGGACGACGGCCGCGGCGCAGATGACCTCGGGCGTCGCGGTCGGGGACGGCGCGGTCGGCGGGCTCGCCGAGGCGCCGCCGGACGACACCGGTGAGGCGCTGGGGCTGCCGGCGTCCCGGCTCACCCTGACGTTCGGCGTCGGCCCGACGCTCTTCGAGAAGGACGGCAAGGACCGGTTCGGCCTCAAGGAGCGGCGGCCCGAGGCGCTGATCGATCTGCCGCAGTTCCCCGGCGACAACCTCGACAAGGCGCGCAGCGGTGGCGATCTGTGTGTCCAGGCGTGCGCGGACGATCCGCAGGTCGCAGTGCACGCGATCCGCAATCTCGCCCGGATCGGGTTCGGCAAGATCGCGATCCGCTGGTCGCAGCTCGGCTTCGGCAAGACCTCCTCGACGACGCCGGACGCCCAGACGCCGCGCAACATGATGGGCTTCAAGGACGGCACCCGGAACATCGCGGGCACCGACACCGCCGCCCTCGACAAGCATGTGTGGGTGGGCGGGAAGGACAAGCCCGCGTGGATGGCCGGGGGTTCGTACCTCGTCGCGCGCCGGATCCGGATGCACATCGAGACCTGGGACCGCACCTCGCTCAAGGAGCAGGAGGACATCTTCGGCCGGAACAAGGGCGAGGGCGCGGCGGTCGGCAAGCGGCGCGAGCGGGACGAGCCGCATCTGAAGTCGATGCTGCCCGACGCCCATGTGCGGCTGGCGCACCCGGACTCCAACCACGGGATCCAGATCCTGCGCCGCGGTTACTCGTTCACCGACGGTACGGACGGCCTGGGGCGGCTGGACGCGGGGCTGTTCTTCCTCGCCTACCAGCGGGACGTCCGCAAGGGCTTTGTCCCCCTCCAGCAGAACCTGGCGAGCAACGATGCGCTCAACGAGTACATCCAGCACGTGGGTTCGGCCGTTTTCGCGGTGCCGCCGGGGGTCCGGGACGCGGACGACTGGTGGGGCCGGAGCCTTTTCAGCCGGTCTGCCTGATGTTGTCGGATTCGTAACGGAATTCATGAGGGAATTCATGAAGGAAGGGGAGGAACCGACGTGTTCGGCAACTACCTGATCGGGCTGCGCGAGGGCCTGGAAGCCAGCCTCGTGGTGTGCATCCTCATCGCCTATCTGGTCAAGACCGGCCGGCGGGAGGCGCTGCGGCCGGTCTGGAGCGGTGTCGCGCTCGCCGTGGTGCTGTCGTTCGGTTTCGGTGCGGCGCTCCAGTTCGGTTCGCAGACGCTGACGTTCACCGCGCAGGAGGCGCTCGGCGGCTCGCTGTCGATCATCGCGGTGTGCCTGGTGACGTGGATGGTCTTCTGGATGCGGCGTACCGCGCGGCATCTGAAGAAGGAACTGCACGGCAAGCTGGACGCGGCGCTGGCGATGGGCACCACGGCGCTGGTGGTGACCGCGTTCCTGTCGGTGGGGCGCGAGGGCCTGGAGACCGCGCTGTTCGTGTGGACCGCCGCGCAGTCCGCGAACGACGGCGTGCGGCCGCTGGTCGGGGCGCTGCTGGGCCTGTTGACGTCGGTCCTGCTGGGCTGGCTGTTCTACCGCGGCGCGGTGCGGATCAACCTGGCGAAGTTCTTCACCTGGACCGGCGGCATGCTGGTGGTGGTCGCGGCGGGCGTGCTGGCGTACGGCGTCCACGACCTCCAGGAGGCGGATTTCGTGCCGGGGCTGGGCAGCAAGGCCTTCGACGTCAGCGAGCAGATCCCGGCCGACAGCTGGTACGGGACGCTGCTGAAGGGCATCTTCAACTTCCAGCCGGATCCGACCGTCCTTCAGGTCACGGTGTGGGCTCTGTATCTGATCCCCACGCTCGTGATCTTCCTCGCCCCCGGTAGGGTTGCGCCGAATCGTGCCACCCCGGCGGCCACCCAGTCCGCCCCGGTCGCCCCGAAGGAGCCCGAGCCCCATGACACGCAGGTCGCCGTTCCGGGTGCCCGCAACACTGACGTCGACAGCGGCGGCGCTGACGATATTGAGCGGGTGCATGACGGTGCACGGCGAGAAGGAGATGCTGCCGGCGGTGTCGAAGGCTGACGGCACCAAGGCGCTCCAGAACTTCGCCAGCCGCTACAGCGAGGCCAACCGCAAGCTCGACCCGAAGATGAACGCCTCCTACGAGGCGGGCACGCTGCACGCCATCGACCAGGCGGGGCTGAAGGCGGCGCGCGCGCTCCGGCCGCAGGGGAACCCGAACTTCCCGCCGCTGACGTTCAAGGACGAGCACTTCGCGGTGCCCAAGCAGGCAGGCTGGCCGAAGTACTTCATCGCGGACGCCGCCACCAACCGCAAGGACGCCAACGGCAACGTGATGCGGTGGTTCCTGGTGTTCAGCCGCGACAGCATCGACGCCAAGTGGCGTGCGGTGTATTTCGCGACGTTCGCCAACAACAAGGCGCCGGAGCTGAAGACGGACGCGGACGGCTACGCCGAGGCGGTGCCCGCCGACGGCAAGTCCGGTCTGACGGTGAACCCGGGCAAGCTGAGCAAGACGTACGCGGACTACCTCAACACCGGCAAGGGCGACGACTTCGCCTCCGGCAAGCACACCGACGGCTTGCGGGCGATCCGCGCCGCGCAGGCCACCGCGGCCACCCAGGACGGTGCCCGCGTCCTGTGGGAGGACCAGCCCGCGAACTACCCGCCGGTCGCGCTGCGCACGAAGGACGGTGGTGCGCTGGTGTTCTTCTCGACCATCTACCACCAGCAGAAGACGGTGCACGCGGGGGCGAAGTTCAGTGTCGAGGCGGGTCTGCGGGGCATCGTGGAGGGGCCGGTGAAGAAGAGCAACCGGATGATCTTCACCACGGTCTCGGGGCAGACGGTCAAGGTCCCGGCCAAGGACGCCGGCGGCAAGATCGAGATCCTGAACCGGATCGAGCGGAAGACGTCCGCGAAGGCGGTGTAGCAGCCGTACGGGGAACGAGCCAGGGCCGCCGGAATCGAATCCGGCGGCCCTGGTCGCGCAACCACCAATTGAGCAACCCCCACGGCGAGTAACCACCTCCGCGAGAGCGGGCGCCGGCTTAGGCGCAAAAAGGGGGCGCTCAGCGCCCGATCGGCCAGGCCGCCGTCTCATGGCCGGGCTCGCGGTCGATGAACTCCGCGCAGGCGTCGGTGAGCGTCTCCAGCAGCGTCAGTGGGTCGGGCAGCGGGAGTTCGGGGCCGCGCAGCCAGGTCACCGCGGGCTGTTCGCCGGGGAGCAGCGAGGGCGGCAGGAGGACGTAGCTGCCGCGGCAGTGCCAGCGCAGCCCGGGGTGGTCGTCCAGGGTCTCGGGGTGGCAGTCCAGTTCGCAGGGCCACCACTCGTCCTCGTCGTCCGGGGTGCCGCGGGTGGCGGTGAAGAACAGCATCCGGCCGTCGCCGAAGCCGGCGCCGCTGAGGGTGATCGGCCCGACCTCGACGCCCGCGGCGTCCAGCCGTCCCAGGGCGCTGCGGCCCGCTTCGACGGGTACGTCCAGTACGTCGTGGGCGATGCCGGTGGCGGTGATGAAGTTGGCCTGCGGGAGGGTGCGGACCCAGTGGGCGACCTTGTCGCGGTCGGTGGTGGCGACGGTCTGCCAGCCGAAGGAGATCGGATGCCGGCCGGGGGTGGGACAGCCGATGCGCTCACAGGAACAGCCGTAGCCGGATGGGTGCGCTGCCGGGGCGACGGGGAAACCCGCGTCGGACGCCGCCAGCAGCAGGTCCTCACGGCCGCGCGCGACCGCTGATCCCGTGTCCGTATCGCCGCCGTCCGAACCGCTCTTCGGCCGGCGCAGCCACTGGGAGAACCTGCTCTTGCGTTCCATCTATCCCCTCACTTCGAGCGGTGGTCTGGGATCAATGCTGCCACCTTCGCGCCCCTCGGGTGACCGGTGTGGAGATCCGGGGTGAACGAAGGACGGTCGAATGGGGGCAAATCAAGCCATCGACGACAGGCCGCCGGACGCCCTCAGGCGGACTCGGGACCGGGTCGCAGGGCGCGCAGTACCAGGTCGACGAGGGTGTCGACGAACTCGTAGGTCAGTTCGCCGGTGCGCATCAGCCAGCGTTGTGAGAAGGGACTCAGGAGCATCTCGGCGGCCACCCGCACATCGGCGTCGGTGGCCACCTCGCCCGATTCCTGGGCGGCGCGCAACCGGTCGGTGTAGACGCGGATGCCGGGTTCGAGCAGCCGGGCGACGAAAGTACGGGACACCTCCTCGTCGTTCGCGCCGGCCACTGCGAGGGCGCGATAGGGGGCCTGCCACGCCGGGTCGTTGAACTCGTCGGCGGTCGCGCGCAGCACGAACTTCAGATCGGCGGCCAGGTCACCGGTGTCCGGGAGGCCCTGTGCGTAGTCCTCCTCCGCGGTGGCGGTGAACGCGTCCAGCAGGACCGCGGCCTTCGAGGGCCACCAGCGGTAGATCGTCTGCTTGCCCACGCCGGCGCGGGAGGCGATGCCTTCGATCGTGAGCTTGGCGTAGCCGACCTCGCCGACGAGGGCGAGGGCGGCGTCGAGGATCGCCTGGCGGGAGCGTTCGCTGCGGCGGGAGGAGTCGGGGGCTGTCTTGTTGGCCATGGGACGAGTCTACCGAGGGGAAGGCGAGACGTATCGTCTTGACAAGACGAAGCGTCTCGCCTCAAGCTGGATCCATCAGCGAGACGATCCGTCTCGCTGATGGATCCAGCGACGAAGGGACCACACCCATGAGCAAGGGAAATGCCGGCGGAATGCTCGGCGTCGGAGGCACCCGCAGCAAGCTCTCCCGCGGGGCGCTGCGCGGCGGCGGAGGTGGCGGCCGGAACGGTGGCGGCCGCCCCGATCCGCAGGCGCAGCGCCGTGAACTGCTGCGCAAGCTGGAAGAGCGGTCTCGCGGCGGATCGCGCCCCCGCGAGGGGAAGGGTTAGGGCCCGTCCGGCGGAGCAGGCCCTAACGGGGCCAGTCGTCGCCCCACGACGCGTCGCGGGCCGCGCGGTACCGGTCGCCGTGCCGCTTGGTGACCGTGGCGCGCTGGAGGCCCTCATCGGCCGTGCAGAGGTCCAACAGGACCTGGCCCTTTCGGAGTTGGGGCTTTCGGACGATGCGGGCCGTCGTCACCTCCGCCTTCGTCGGTGCCTCGAAGGCGGTGGCCGCGACATAGCTGAACTTCTCGTCCTCGTAGGGGAGGGAACCGCCCTTGACCTGGCGGTGCAGCGAGGAGCGGCTGACCCGGGCCGCGAAGTGGCACCAATCCTCCCCCGGGACGATGGGGCAGATGTCGCTGTGCGGGCAGGGCGCGACGACCCGCAGTCCGGCGGCGATCAGCTGGTCGCGGGCCTCGCGGATACGGAGGTAGCCGTCGGGGGTGCCCGGCTCGATCAGTACGACGGCCTGGGCGGCGGCCGCCGCGGCGACCACGGCGCGGCGGGCGTCCGGCCGCAGCTCTCCCAGGACGTAGGAGACGGTCACCAGGTCCGTGCCGGGCGGGACGGTCAGTCCTTCGCCGATGACCTGCCGCTGCCAGTCGGTGTCCGAAAGCGCTGTGGACGCCGGCGCCCCGGCCGCCAGCTCGCGGCCCAGGTCGAGCGCGGGCTGCGCCCAGTCCAGGACGGTGCTGTGGTGGCCCTGCCAGGTGTCCGCCGCGGCCCAGGTGGCGGCGCCGGTGCCGCCGCCGATGTCGACATGCGTGGCCGGGGACCAGTCCGGCACCCGTGCGGCGAAGGCGGTCAGTGCGGCCCGTACCGCTTCGAAGGTCGCAGGCATCCGGTACGCGGCGTACGCGGCGACGTCCGAGCGGTCCCGGAGGACCGGCGCGTCGGTGGGCGTACGGCCCCGGTAGTTGGCGATCAGCCGCTCGACGGCCTGCGCGGCCTGCTTGGGCGGCAGACCGTCGAGCAGGCCGGCCAGTGCGGCGCGCAGTTCGTCGTGCATTGAATGAATTCTACGGCGACCGTACGGGTGCGCTGCCGGGTCAGCCGGAGCGGGCGACCGCGCGGGCCAGGCGGGTCGCGGCCACCGCGCGGGGGCCGCTGCCGCCGTTCCGGCGGACCGGGTGGACGGTGGTGGCGAGCAGGACCAGGAAGGTGTCCGTGGCGCGGTCCAGGACCAGACTGGTACCCGTGAAGCCGCTGTGGCCGGCCGCGCCGCGGCCCGCCAACTCGCCCATGAAGTACCGCTGGTCGACGGCGAAGCCCAGGCCGGGCGGGTCGAGCAGGGCGGCGACGGCGTCCGGCCCGAGGATCCGGGCGGTGCCGTACGCGCCGCCGTTGAGCAACGTCCGGCACAGCACGGCCAGGTCCTGGGCGGTGGAGAACAGACCGGCGTGCCCGGCGACGCCGCCCAGCGCCCAGGCGTTCTCGTCGTGCACCTCACCGCGCACCATGCCCCGGTCCGCCTTGGCCCAGGGCCGCCGCTGGTCCTCGGTCGCCGCCACACCCAGCGGCGCCAGCGGCCCGTAGGAGGTGCTGGACATGCCCAGCGGACCCGTGATGCCGTCCCGTACGAGGGCGTCCAGGCGGCGCCCGGTGAGCCTCTCCAGCACCAGCTGGAGCGCGATGAGGTTGAGGTCGGAGTAGCGGTACGCGCCGGGCGGGCCCGACGGGGCGGCCGCCTCCTCCCAGAGCAGCGCCAGTTGGCCGGCGCGCCCCCGGCGGTCGTGGAAGGGCAGCTCGGGGAGGAGTCCCGAGGTGTGGGTGAGCAGCTGGCGGACGGTGATGCCGGGCGCGAAACGGGGCAGATGGGCGCGGACCTCGTCGTCGAGGGCCAGCCGGCGCCGCTCGGCCTGCTGGACCGCGGCGATGGCGGTGAAGAGCTTGCTGACCGAGGCGAGATCGAAGACGGTGCCGACCCGCATCGGCTCCCAGCTCTCCCGGGGCAGCTCGACGCCGCGGTCCCGCTCGGGGTCGTAGCAGCGGTAGCGCAGCGCCCAGCCGGCGGCGGCCTCGGCGGCGACGACCGGGCCGCGGCCGGCCAGGACGACAGCGCCCCCGCACCAGGCCGGCCGGCCCTCGGGCAGTTCCCGCACACCCCGGACCAGCCGCTCCATCCACGCGGGGTCGAGTCCCGCCTGGGCCGGGGTGCCGTGTCTGAGCCGCGGTGTGTTCAGCGCCGTGTCCCCTCGCCGGACGTGCCCTCGGTGGTCTCCCCCCTACGCTGCCACGGGCGGCACATCCCCAGGAAGCTCAACAGCGCCAAAACGCCGCACGAGAGCTGTACGACGGCCATCGGCACGGCGGTCCGTTCGCCCGCGATGCCCACCAGCGGGGAGGCCACCGAGCCGAGGAGGAACGTCGAGGTGCCCAGCAGGGCGGAGGCGGAGCCGGCCGCGTGCGGGGTGCGCATCAGCGCCAGGGCGTTGGCGCTCGGCAGGACCAGGCCCATGGGGGCCATCAGGACGAACAGGCCGGCGGCCATCGGCACCAGGCCGACCGTGCCGAACACCCCGGACGCCATCAGCAGCAGGCCGGTCGCGGCGACCGTGATCAGCGCCAGGCCGATGCCCAGCACGGTGTCCATCCTGACCCGGCCGACCAGCACCTTGCCGTTGAGCTGGCCGACCAGCACCAGACCGACGGAGTTGACGCCGAACAGCAGGCTGAAGGTCTGCGGGGAGGCGCCGTAGATCTCCTGGATGACGAACGGCGAGGCGGAGATATAGGCGAAGAGCGCGGCGAACGCGAAGGAGCCGGCCACGAGATAGCCGGCGAAGGCCCGGTCGGCGAGCAGATCGCGCATGGTGCGCAGGGTCTGCCCGAGGCCGCCGGACTGCCGGCGTTCGGGCGGCAGCGTCTCGTGCAGCTTGCGCCAGACCAGGAGGGTGAGCAGCACCCCGACGACGGTCAGTACGACGAAGACACCGCGCCAGTCGGTGAGCCGCAGGATCTGGCCGCCGATCAGCGGGGCGACGACCGGCGCCACCCCGGAGATCAGCATCAGCGTGGAGAAGAACCGGGCCATCGCCACGCCGTCGTACAGGTCGCGGACCACCGCCCGCGCGATGACGATGCCGGCCGCACCCGCCAGACCCTGCAACAGGCGGAAGGCGATGAGGAGTTCGGCGCTGGTGGCGACCGCGCACAGGGCGGTGGCCAGGATGTAGACGACCATGCCGGCGAGCAGCGGGCGGCGGCGGCCCCACTTGTCGCTCATCGGGCCGACGATCATCTGGCCCACGGCCATGCCCGCGAGGCAGGTGGTCAGGGTCAGCTGCACGGTGGCGGCCGGGCTGTGCAGAACTGCGGTGACCTGCGGCAGGGCCGGGAGGTACATGTCCATGGAGAGCGGCGGGACCGCCGTGAGGCCGCCGAGGACGAGGGTGACGAGCAGGCTGGTGCGGCGGGGCGCAGCCGGTACTGCCGATACAGCCGGTGCATCGGCCGCTGCCGCGCCCCGCCCGGATATCGCGGGCGAGTCCTTGCCCTCGGCCGTGCTGGGGCCGGGTTCCGTCATGAGTGTCTCCATGGTCATTGATGGCTGCACCATGGTGACACGCACCGGACGGGCTCCGGCCCGCTTCGGCCTGGTTCGTTGGACCTACGACCACACGTGGGCCGAGGGCCGGACGGCCTTGGCTCAGGCGGACTTCAGGCCCGGGTCGCCCGCCTCCGAAACGAAGGACGCGGCGGTGCCGACCGGCGCCCCGGGGGTGGTGACGGCGGACACGGTCCGGTAGTCGGCGCGGGCGGTGTCCCCGTCCAGCGTGACCCGCACATAGCCGCGCCGGCCGTTGTAGAACTTCAGATGCGGGTTGGCGGCCATGTACGTGTCCCAGTTCGGGGGCTTGTCCACGCCGTCCTTCCCGCTGGCGATCGAGGTGGTGACGAACTCGACGCCCGCGGTACGCGATCCGGGGTCGCCGAAGTCCCGCTTGATATCGAAGGCGTAGTGGACGTGCACATCGCCGGTGAGCACGACGAGGTTGTCCGCCCCGGCCGATTCGGCGCCCGCCAGCAGCCGCTCGCGGGAGGCCGGGTAGCCGTCCCAGCCGTCCATGCTGACTTTGTAGTCGGCGCCGGTGGCGTTGCGCCGCTCGGAGAACGTGACCTGCTGCGGCAGCACGTTCCAGCGCGCGGAGGACTCCCGCCAGCCGTCGAGCAGCCAGCGCTCCTGCGCCGCGCCGGTCAGGGTGCGCCCGGGGTCCTGCGATTCGGGGCCCGGCGTCTGCCAGCCGTCGCCGTACGCCTGGTCCGAGCGGTACTGGCGGGTGTCGAGGATGTCGAACTGGGCGAGCTGCCCGTAGTGGACGCGGCGGTAGAGCTGGGCGTCGGGGCCGTTGGGCCGCTGCGGGCTGCGCAGCGGCTGGTTCTCCCAGTAGGCGCGGTACGCGGCGGCCCGGCGGATCAGGAACTCGGCGGGCGGGAGGTTGCCCTCGCTGATGTCGGAGGCGTAGTTGTTCTCCACCTCGTGGTCGTCCCAGGTGACGATGAAGGGGTGCGCTGCGTGGGCGGCCTGGAGGTCCGGGTCGGACTTGTAGAGGGCGTAGCGCAGCCGGTAGTCCTCCAGGGTGACCGTCTCGCGGTTGAAGAGGTCCGGCAGGGTGCGGTCGGTGTAGTTGCGGGCGCCGCCCACCGCTGTCACCGGGTACTCGTACAGATAGTCACCGAGGTGGAAGACCACGTCGAGGTCCTCCTGCGCGAGGTGGTGGTAGGCCGTGTAGTAGCCGTCGTGGTACGCCTGGCAGGAGACGGCGGCGAGCTTCAGCTCGGAGAGCTGGGTGCTGCGGGCGGGTGCGGTGCGGGTGCGGCCGACGGGGCTGATCCAGTCGCCGGCACGGAAGCGGTAGTAGTAGACGCGGTCCGGGGCGAGCCCGGTGGGCTCTATGTGCACGGAGTGGTTGAACTCTGGGTGCGCGTCGGCGCGTCCTTGGCCCGCGAGCCGCCGGAACCGCTCGTCGTAGGCCACCTCCCAGCGGACCGGGACTCTGGCGTCCGGCATGCCGTTGCCCGGCTCGTAGGGGCGCGGGGCGAGCCGGGTCCACAGCACGACGGAGCCGGGCAGCGGGTCGCCGGAGGCGACGCCGAGCGTGAAGGGGTTCTCGGTGATCTTCCGCGCGTCGGCCTCCGCTGCGTACGCCCCCGCACCCGGCAGATTGGTGGCGAAGGCGAGCGCGGCGGCGGCACCGGTGACGGTGAGAAAGCGGCGGCGGCCGATGTGCGCGGCGGCGGCCCGGATCTCCTGCTCGTGCGCTGCGGTCGCCCGCTCGTGGGCTGCGTGGTGAGTCATCTGCCCCTCCCCTGACGGTGGTTGTCACCAGTGATTGGAGGGGCGGGGGACGGCGTGACGCTGTCCCGTGTACGACGCATGCATGACAGGTGGATGATGACTGGGCCCGCAACGGACGCCCACGGACAATCGCGGCACCGGTCCGCTGCATGTGGCCCCGGCCCGCGCATCCCACCGCGCCGCCGCACCCGCTCCGTAGGATTCGGGGCATGGCTGAACTGATGGTGCGGGACGGCACTTGGAGCTTCGACGGCAGTGCCGTACGGATCGTGCCGGGGCGCGAGCGCGGAGTGCACAAGCTGCGGCAGGACCTCGGCGAGTGCACGGTGCCGCTGACGGCGGTGGCGGGTATCGCGTACGAACCGGCCCGCAAGGGCGGCCGGTTGCGGCTCCGGCTGCGGGACGGCGCGGACCCGCTGCTGCAGGTCACCGGCGGCGGCCTGCCGGACGGTGCCAGCCCGTACCAAGTGACCGTGGACCCCGGGCGGACCGGCGTCGCCGAGTACTTCGCGGACGAGGTGCGGCAGGCCCTGACCATCGAGCAGATCCCGGACGGTCCCACCGACCGCTACCTGCTGCCGGGCCCCGCCGTACCGCTGTCGGCGGCCGGGGTGGACGGTCTCGCCACCTTCGACGGCGAGCGGGTGCAGATCGAGTGGCGCTGGAACACCGGCGAGACCAAGCGGCACGCGGGCCCCAGGGACCTCGCGCTCACCGACCTGGAGGCGGTGGAGTGGCGGGCCGCGGTCGGCCTGGAATCCGGCTATCTGCGCTTCCGGCCGCGCGGGGCGCATGCCCAGCTCAAGCCGGAACACGACCCCAACTCCATCGAACTGTGGGGCTTCAAGAAGGAGAGCGGCACGACGGCGCTGCTGGCGGCGGCGGTGACCGCGCGGTTGCCGCATCCGGGGGCAGGGCAGGGGGCCGGGCGGGGCGCGTCCGCCGTTCCGTCGGCCGGGGCGGCGAAGCCGGCCAAGCCCGCTCTGGATTCCGCCCCCGGCCCCGCTCCCGTCTCCCCCTCCGGCGACGACCATGACGTGCTGCTGCGCAGGCTGCGCGAACTGGGGGAGCTGCGCCGGGAGGGCATTCTCACGGAGGACGAGTTCGCCGCGACGAAGGCGGCGGTGCTCCAGCGCTTCCACGGCGGCTGACCGGGGCGGCTGACCGGGGGCGTCCCCGTAACCGCCCCGTGCTCCCCTTACTCTGCCGCCATGGCACAGAACACTCAGCCCAGGAAGGTCGCCGTGGTCACCGGCGCCGGCTCCGGCATCGGGCGGGCGGTCGCGCATGCCCTGATCGCCGCCGACTGGAACGTGGTCCTGGCCGGCCGACGCGCAGAGGCCCTGGAGGAGACGGCCCGGCTGTACGGCCAGGCCGACGGAACCACGGGCGCCGATGGCGCTACCGGCGCCGACGCCGGTGCGGGCATCAACGGCATCACGATCATGCCGGTACCGACCGACGTCACCCGCCCCGCGGAGGTCGACGCCCTCTTCGCCGCCGTGCATGACCGCTTCGGACAACTGGACCTGCTCTTCAACAACGCGGGCACGTTCGGCCCGCCCGCCCCTCTGGACGAGCTGTCCTACGACGACTGGCGAGCGGTCGTCGACGTCAACCTGACCGGCTCCTTCCTCTGTGCGCAGGCCGCCTTCCGCACCATGAAGGCGCAGGACCCGCAGGGCGGCCGGATCATCAACAACGGCTCCATCTCCGCCCATGTCCCCCGCCCGCACTCGATCGCGTACACCGCCACCAAGCACGCGATGACCGGCCTCACCAAGTCCCTCTCCCTGGACGGCCGTCCGTACCGGATCGCCTGCGGCCAGATCGACATCGGCAACGCGGCGACCGAGATGACCGGCCGGATGCAGACCGGCATCCTCCAGGCGAACGGCCAGACGGCGGTCGAGCCGGTGATGGACGCGGCGGATGTGGCCCGCACGGTCGTCCATATGGCAGGGCTGCCGCTGGCGGCGAATGTGCAGTTCGCGACGGTGATGGCGACCAACATGCCGTATATCGGGCGGGGATGAACCTCGCACGGACGGTGGGAATAAGACGGCAGGACAAGCGGTTTCCCCCGCCATGACACGCGACAACACCGCCCCGGGCGCCGCCGGGACTCCCGAAGTCCTCCGCTACACCGCCTTCTCGAACGACCCCAAGGGCGGCAACCCGGCCGGCGTGGTGCTGGACGCGGCGGGCCTCGACGACGCCGCGCAACTCGCCATCGCCGCCGAGCTCGGCTACTCGGAGACGGCGTTCCTGACCGCTCCGCCCGAGGGCCTGGGCGAGCCGGGCCGCGCTTTCACCGTCCGCTACTTCAGCCCGCTCGCCGAAGTGCCGTTCTGCGGGCACGCGACGGTCGCCACGGCGATCGCGCTCGCCGAGCGGACCGGCCCGGGGGACTTGGTCTTCGCCACTCAGGCGGGCACGATCCCGGTAACTGTCCGGGAGGAGGACGGCGTCCTCCAGGCCACTCTCACCAGCGTCGAACCGCACGTGACGGACATCGCCCAAGACGACCTCACCGAGGCGCTGGCCGCCCTCGACTGGCCGGCCGCCGACCTCGACCCGGCCCTGCCGCCCCGTATCGCCTACGCCGGCGCCCGCCACCTGGTGCTGGCCGCCGCCACCCGCGACCGACTGGCAAAGCTCGACTACGACTTCGAGCGGCTGGCCGCCCTGATGCACCGCCTGGACCTGACCACTCTCCAACTGGTCTGGCGGGAGAGCGAATCGGTCTACCACGTCCGCGACCCCTTCCCCGTCGGCGGCGTGGTCGAAGACCCGGCAACCGGCGCCGCAGCGGCCGCCTTCGGGGCGTACGCCCGCGAATCGGGCGTGGTCACCGAACCGGCCACGCTCACCCTCCACCAGGGCCACGACCTGGGCCGCCCGGGGCTGCTGACCGTCGAGCTGCGCGAGGGCGACCCGCGCTCGCACGTCACCGGCTCAGCAACCGTCATCCACGACACCGACGCGTAACGGCCTCCACTCCCCCGGTGAACCGGGTTCACCGAACGGGAACTTGGCAGACGGAACCCGCACAGCTCCGGAAACGGACGTACGGAACAACCGGCAAGTGGCCATCACAAGACCGCACATGCCGTATGTGCTACACATACCGCATACGCCGAACATGCCGCACATACATCAAGGGCCCGGCCCCGGGGCAACCGGAGCCGGGCCCTTGATGTCGAGGTGATGTCACACCAAGTGGTGGCAATCACCACGCTGTTGGCCGAGCAAGCAGACAGCTTCAGCAATCGCCGCCATACATCCCCTTACCGAGCGCCCCCTTCCAATGGCACCCTTCGCTCACGCACATGTCATGTGCACCGCTCGTCTGCCCGGACGGCGCCCGACGCGCCGCCCGGCCTTCACTCGGGCCGCGCCGCACCCGCGCGGCCACCGCAGAAGGAGTCACGCGTGAGCCGAACCCCTCGCGTCCCTCGTGCCCCTCGCGCCACCGTCGGCGCCCTGATAGCCATCGGAACCCTGCTCGCCTCGGTCCTCCAGACAGGCGCGGCGGGCGCCGCCGAACCGGACGCCACCGCCTCCCAGCCCCGCCTCACCTCGTTCTGGACCGCGGAACGGATGCGCTCGGCAACCCCGTTGGACCTGCTGCCGGTCCAGCCGGGCGAGCTGAGCAAGGCCGTACGCAGCGGTGTCGAGCGCCTGGTGAAGCCCAGCCTCCCCAAGCTGCCGCAGCACCCGTCCGTCCTCCCCCAGAAGGGCGGGCCGTGGACCGGGGGCGGTGCTGTCGTCAAGACCACCGGCCGGGTGTTCTTCACCTACCAGGGCCGCCAGGCCTCCTGCTCCGGTGACGCCGTGACCAGCGCGAACAAGAGCACGATCATCACCGCGGGCCACTGCGTGAAGATGGACGGCGCCTGGCACAAGGACTGGGTCTTCGTCCCCGGCTATCACGACGGCCAGGCGCCGTACGGCAAATGGGCGGCCACCAAGACGCTCTCCACTCCCCAGTGGACGGCGAGCGAGGACATCAACTACGACGTCGGCGCCGCGGTCGTCGGCCCGCTCGACGGCAAGAAGCTCACCGACGTCGTCGGCGGGCAGGGCCTGGCCTTCAACTCCGGCTACAACAAAGAGATGTACGCCTTCGGCTACCCCGCCGCCGCCCCGTACGACGGCAGCAAGCTGATCTACTGCAGCGGCACCACGATCAAGGACCCGCTGCTCTCCACGGACCACGGCCTGGCCTGCAACATGACCGGCGGTTCCAGCGGCGGCCCCTGGTTCACCTCGTTCGACGAATCCACCGGTACCGGCCTGCAGTCCTCCGTGAACAGCTTCGGGTACCAGTTCCTCCCCGACACCATGTTCGGCCCCTACTTCGGCGACGACGCCAAGGACCTCTACAACAAGGCCCAGGCATCCTGACGCGTACGGCGGGCTGACCGGCCCCAGGCCTGTCAGCCCGCCGATCCGGGGTGATGGCGCTCAGGCGAAGGCGCTCGGGAGAACGCTCTCAGGAGAAGATCGCGTGCACTTGATCGACCGCTTCAGGGCCGTAGCCGACCGTGCCCACGGGGACCGAGCCGTCGATCGCCTCGATGATCCGCCCGGCCCACACCGGCCCGAACCCCCCGCAGAGTTCGATGAGTTGCACGCCGTCGGCCACCAGGCGACGAGCGACCTCGATGGCCTCCTCGGGCTCGTTCACCCCCACGAGCACGGTTCGGCACATGCCCGTGTCCGCGACGCTGACGTCGCCGCCCGCGGCGCTGCCGGCTGCGGTGTAGATGAAGCCCCAGTGCCTGAGCGCCATGCCCGAACCTCCTGTGATCGCCTGATTCCCCAGCCAAGCAGAGGCGGCACCGTGCCGCCCGTGATCCGACCCGGCCCGCGGGTGATCCGGGCCACACGCCGCGGGCCCGGCCGTGACCCATCGGACAGGCCCTAGGTGTATTGACCTGGAGCGTTGTTCACACGGCTG